>JAUYLV010000046.1 GCA_030699565.1 bacterium | reverse complement strand
GAGATCCAGATCCCGCCGGTGAAAGTTCCCAAGTTCCGTGCCGGAAAAACCCTGAAGGAAGCGGTGCGCTGATCGTCATTCCGGACCAGATCCGGAATCTATATTAAAAATCGAAAAGAGATTTTGGCAAACTAAAAACTCCGCGTATGCGGAGTTTTTAGTTGAGCATGAAAGAAAAAAAGCGCCTTAAGAGGCGCTTGTATGTTGTCTTACTTTTTTTGATAAGGTCGGGACTGATCGGTGATGAGCTTGTTGACCGCCTGCCGCGGCATAATGCCGCTTTGGGCGGAGCGCTGCACGCTTCCGGTTTTGGCGATTTCATCCAGTACGTCTTGATGCGCGCGATACATCGCGCGCGTACCCGTTACCGGAAATAGCACGATCTCATAGCCGATCTCCCAGAGGTCTTCTGCCCGAATATTCGCGGGTGTTTTGCCGTGCTCGGCAAGATTGGCCAGAAGGATCGCATCGGGAAGGCTTTCGCGAAAGGTCCTGAATTCATCCAACGATTCGAGCGCTTCCGGAAAGATCGCGTCAGCCCCGGCGTGTACGTATGCATGGGCTCGCCGTATCGCCGCGTCCAGCCCTTCCGGCGCGCGGGAATCGGTGCGTGCGATAATGAGGAGGTTGCCGTTGTATCTTGCCTCGCAAGCATATGCGATCTTGGCGACCATTGCCTGTTCGCTTACAACCCGCTTGCCATCCAGGTGACCGCACCGCTTTTTTGCCGAAATCTGATCCTCAAGCTGAATGGCGGCCGCACCCGCCTGCGCCATCAAGACGGTTAGGATTCGCGGATTCATCTGGCCGTGCGTTATCGGTTCGAGTAATCCTGTATCGCAATCGACGATCACCGGAATATCAACGACACGGGTGATGTTACGGGTCGCCTCGCTAACGTCATGCGAGGTTAGAAGCCCTTCGTCGAGCAGGCCGAGGCTCGTGGATAACGCGGCACCCGACAAGTAGCATGCCGGGAATCCGGCTGCCTGTATTTGCAGTGCGCCGAACGGATAGAAGGTTCCGGGAACCGCGATGGGGGCTTTTGCCAGAACATGCAGAAGTCTTTTTCCGGGGTCATTCTGTTTTTTCATGTTACGACCTCCTTTCGAACGGCAGGCCATGAATAGCCCGGGAAAGTTCGCATGCGACATCTTTAGCCGTTTCAATATCCAGGACCCCTGCCATCATAGCGGCTTGGCGGGTTGGCGATGCGATGCCGTCGCATAGCGACCGGAATTTTTTTTCTAACTCCCGGTCATTGAGCGGACGCTTTGGGTGGCCTTTGGGAATCTCCACAAGCGCCGAAAGCGCAGCGAATTCTCGGGATGCGAGCGATGCTTCCAGCCGTATCGGGAATTCCTGGCGGCGGTATGCCGCGTTGAACTGGGGCGTCTCATAAACGTCTTCCATCTTGTCTATCAGGGCCAATACCTTCGGATCGGCTAGGCGCGAAGGATCGTATTGCGCCAGCGTCATCTGGCCATCCAGAAGCGTAACCGCCAAAATATAGTACAGCGAGTGGTCGGCCGATTCCTTGGTCGCCGGACGCCGTTTGGCGGGATCGGCGATGATGCTTTTGGCCGCCTCGTATGTTTCGATGCGTATGCGCGTAATGCTGTTGATGCTTCCCCCTATGGCCTGACGCAGCTTCAGAGCCGCTTCCACCGCCGCCTGTGCATGGTACTCCACCGGGTAGAGTTTGATATAGGTTTCCGGAAGCTTGAACGAACGGCCGAGTTCATCGAATGTTTCAAGGTATAATGGCCCCGAAATCTGTTTAATGAATCCGAACTGTCCTTCCATGATTCCCTTCGGCCCGGTCATGCCGTTTTGGGCAAGCAGCGCGGACCACACCGCGGCTTTTGTCGCCTCGGCCGATGAGGTGCCTTTTGCCATAGATACCTGGGTTCCCGCGCGGATCTGCCGCAATGGCATCCACCGCATGGCAAGCGCTACGGCCTCCTTCATCTGTTCACGGGAAAGTCCCAACAGCTTCGATGCCGCCAGGCAAGAGGCGATCGCGACATACGCGACGTGATCCCAGCCGCGAGCACGCAAGGAAGCGGCGTCGCAGAAGCGGCATTGAATATCGTATGCCAGAACCATCGCCGTTAGCAGCTCCTCTCCGGAAACCGGTACGCAGCCGCACACGGCAAGCAGCGCTCCGATGTTATCGGATGGGTGGGCGGGTTCCAGGGATAGATACGTATCATTCCAATCGAGTACCCGGATCATGTGGGTGTTGGCGTAGGCCGCATCCCATGGAGCCGTGCCGAGGGAATTGATTAGTGAAAATCCCGAACGACCCGGCCCGTATCCGTACCGCGAAAGCACTTCGCTGGTTATCGATATGGCCTCGTCGCGCCATCCGCCTACGGCACAGCCGAGCGAATCGAGCAGGCGGCGTTTAGCTGCCCCAATGGTATTCGATGGCAGATCACCAAACTCGATCTTTTGAGCAAAATCGACCAGAGCGTCCAAAAGAGTGGATTCGGACAGTTTTTCTGTCATTTTTCCTCCGATGCAACGGTTTTAAAAGTGCGACCTTACTATACAAAAACCCCCGATAGTTTACAACCGGCTCTGCGTTATTGCCGAATAGTAAAAACCACCGGTGACTTTTATCTTGCCGGTTTCACCGGTGGGATGGTTCAACTTTCCTACGATACGCGTGATGTCATTCCGGGCATTCCTTTCGTATTTTGAAGTGAATGATCCGGAATCCAGGATGCTGCAGAATGGATTCCCCCCTGGGCAGCCATTCGTTCATTGAAAACAAGGAAGCTGCCCGTGAAATGCAAAGACATTTGCATTTCACCCTTCGCGGGAATGACGGTGCGAGAGTTCTGCAATTCACGGTAATAACGAAAAAGCCGCAATAGATTGCGGCTTCTATTCTTGCTCCGTGTTTATTTCAGTCAAACCGGATTTATGTTCTAGGTTCGGCGCCCACATACTGGGCGCGGGGGCGAATGATGGCTTCCTTGTTGACGTGGCGCACCTCGAGGTAATGGGCGCACCAGCCTGCGATGCGGGAAGCCGCAAAGAGCGGCGTGTAGAGCGGGGTGGGAATATTCATAAGGTAATAGAGGGGAGCCGTCCAAAGATCGATGTTCGCCGGAATGCCTCTATTCTTTTCGCTGGCACGCTCGGCCATGTACTCCTCCAGCGCAACGCAGATCTCGTACCACCGCATGTCGCCTTTGCGCCGTGACAGCTCTTGTACGTATGGCCGCATGATCGGAACCCGCGGATCGCCTTGCGTATAGACCGCATGGCCGAATCCCGGCAGGCGGGCGGCGGGTTTTGAAAAATACGCATCCAAGTACGCGCGAACGTTCGCGGGGTCGCCGATCGCAAGCATCATGTACATCGCCTCTTCGTTGGCGCCGCCGTGACGCGATCCGCGCAGCGTGCCGATGCCGGCCACCACGGCCGAAAAAATATCGGTATGCGCGCTTGCGGCGATTCTGACGGCGAAGGAGCTCGCATTGAATTCGTGCTCGGCATAAAGAACGAGGGCGACATCCATCAGGCGGGCTTCAAAATCATCCGGCTCGCGTCCCGACATCTGATAAAGAATATCTGCCGCAAGCCCCTTGCAGCGCCGGCCCTTCGGGAGGGGTTTTTCTTGCCCGGCTTCGCGCTTCATCAATCCGACCAGGTATCCTATGTTGTCGATCAGTATGCGCGCTGCCGTCATATCGTAATGGTGTGCATCCGCGGCGGCATCTTTGGCGGGGTATTCGTTTCCCATCACGCGCACGAGCGTGCCCAGAACATCCATGGGATGCGCGGAGCGGTTTTGCTCCCACAGCGTATGCAAAACGGTATCCGGAAGCCGGTAATCGGGTTTTTCAAGTCCAGTCGATCCGACGGGCAATTCTCCCACGAGCAGAAGATGCGCGACATCCTCGAAGCGCCGGCTTGTTGCCAGATCTTCGATCGCATAGCCCCGGTAATATAATTTCCTGTTTTTCTCGTCCAGCAGGCAAAGCGCCGTGTTCCCGGCAATGACGTCACGCAATCCCTTCTTCTGTTCCATCGTCGTTTCTCCTTATGAGGGTATTGGCAAAGTGCAAGCGAACTCTATGAAATATTATCGGTAAAGTCAAATGGATTGGATCATGCTACATCCAACAACCCAACGTCATCTCTTACGACGCCTATTCTCATAGGGAACTTGTGCTTGAGATCAGATGCGACCGCAGATTCTTCGCTTCGCATCGCGGTTTTTGGTGCCCTCGGAGGGAATTACCCTCCACTCTCAACCTTGCCGTCGCAAGGTTTCGGTTCTAGGCTCCTGGCCTCGTCGTCCCTCGTACTTTCGGGACAGGACTCCGGCCTTCAATTCCTCACACGCGCAAAGCAGTTTGCGCGTTCTCGTGCCCGCTCACTTTGTTCGTGTGCCCTCGGAGGGAATTGAACCCCCATCTCTTCCTTAGGACGGAATAGCTCTATCCGTTGAGCTACGAGGGCGTGCCAGCGAACGATAACACGAAGAAAGGGCAATTTCAACGGCTCAATACGTGACGAAATGAGACGCTACATAACAAAAAAACCTCCCTCTTCAAAAGAGTTTATAAGGAGGTAATTCAAAGTCAGTCTATTTAGCGGATGAAGATCTGGGCGCCGACGAAAAGCACCAAGAGCGCGATCGTGGTGCAAATGAAAATTGCCCAGATGCCGACACTCGCTTCTTTATAGGTATTCCTCATACCGAATGATTATACCATGTAAATGATTAGGAACGGTGGGGATAATGTTTTCCTGACCATTTCGTCTGAAGGAGTGGAAAGGACAAGATGGGGTCAGAACAATCCCTGCGTTTTAGGCACCTCCAGTCCCAAATGCCCGTAAGCCATGGGGGTAGCTACCCTGCCGCGGGGCGTGCGCGCCAAAAACCCCAATTGCATCAAGTAAGGCTCGTAAATGTCTTCGAGCGTATCTTCTTCTTCGCCGATGGCAACCGCAAGGGTCTTCAAGCCAACCGGTCCGCCGCCGAACTTTTCGATCACGGCGCGCAATAGCATGCGATCCGTCTCCTCAAGCCCCTTCAAGTCTACCTCCATCATGGCAAGTGCGTCGCGCGCAAGCTGTTCGGTAACCGTGCCGTCGCCTTTAACGTCGGCAAAATCACGGATGCGTTTTAATAGGCGGTTGGCGACGCGCGGCGTAAATCGCGAGGAAGCCGCGATGAGCGAAACGGCGCGGTCGTGCGGGGTTACGCCAAGAATCGCCGCGGATCGATGCAGTATCTTTTTAATGTCCTCATCCAGATAATAATCGAGTCGGAACGTCATGCCGAAGCGGCTGCGCAGGGGGGAGGATAGAAGTCCGATGCGGGTTGTCGCTGCAATGAGCGTGAAGCGCGGCAGTTCAAGCGCGAGAGTTCGTGCCGTCGGCCCTTTGCCGATTAAAATATCGATGCGGTAATCCTCCATGGCCGGGTACAGCACCTCTTCGATGGTTTTGGGCAGGCGATGCACCTCGTCGATGAAGAGTACGTCTCCGGTTTCAAGGTTGGTAAGGATGGACGCCAAATCACCCACCTTCTCGATTGCCGGGCCCGATGTTGCCTTTATGTTCGCGCCGACTTCGGCGGCGATAATATGGGCTAGTGTTGTCTTGCCGAGTCCCGCCGGGCCGTAAAGCAACACATGTTCTATCGCCTGATTTCTGCGCCGCGCCGCATCGATGGAGATTTCGAGGTTCCGTTTTAACTTTTCCTGGCCCACGTATTCGTTAAGGCTTTTAGGCCTTAATGAAGGTTCGAGCGCCTTATCCAATTCCTGCGGCAGGGGATTCGTCGGGCCAGGATTCACCTTTTCTTCATGCGTGTTGACAGGCATAAGCGAATTTGCTATGATGGTCTGTTCAGCAAAGGATATGCCTTTGCCGACGTTCTCCTTCGCAACCTGTAGGCAATTAATCCCTCCCCGGGATACGCGGGACTTTATTCTGATGGGTACGTCGGTCCCTCCACGGGCGTACACCTCGAAAAGCTCCTGGAGCCGATTTCTTCACATCGGCCGTAATTGCCTACAGGTTACGCGGGAGAATTTTTTTCGTCAATCTCGTTAGAAATTAATAACATCGGAAAAACGATCAAGTTTGCAAGTGATATGCTGAATCTTTCGGGTGGGATGCGTTCGGAGCAGATTTCTAACGGGATCAACGAAAACTGTGGGTAAGTATTGCGTTACATTCATCGTATCCCCGGCGGTTTTTACTGGCAACGGAAAACATTGCGCGCGTAAGTAGCAATACTCGTATTTCATGCCATCATCATGCGGATGGAAGAATTATTATATAGTAAATTAAAAGGGGGTTTGCATGAAAGAAAAGGAGGGGTCATTGCTGAATCTACCGCCGTATCTGGCCGCAACACCGGATCAGTTGGAGTTGCATGCGATAAATCTTATCAGGCGCGGTACGTATAACTCCGGTAAAACTTCGCAAGACATATCGCGCCGTGAGCGCGTTGGCGCGATATATTTGTTGCTGCTGCGGTCGATTGTGTATCGCGTATTGCTATGGATCTGCCAGGGTAGGGCCAGGGAATATATTCCGCTTCAAGAGACTCAAGAACACGTTGCCGAATGTGCAACCTGTAGCCGACGGTTCAAGGATTTTACCGCCTTATTGACCCAAGAGGCTTCAACGCAGGTCATTCCGTTCAATCCCGTTAGAGATAGGACGCGGACGTAAGCGGCCGCGATCTCTAACGGGACAAAAAAGCCCGATACATAATGTATCGGGCTCCTTCATATGCGGAAAATTCCGGAAAGAAGATCATAATGCGGAATCCCACCAAGGCGAGCGGTCACCCGATACCCATCGGCGTATCAGGTTTCGCGTGATTGCGGGTTGCAGGTTGTTCGCATCAAGATCATCGATCGTCGACCAGAGAAATTCATATTCCGGCTCAAGGGGGGTCGGGGTTTCCGAAGGCTTCAATGCCGCCGCATCGATCAAAAAAACATGCACGATCTCGTGGTGCTTGGCGCTCTCTTTGGCGTATACCTGTTCTATGGCGCCGAGATACGATCGGATATTGCAATCGACTCCAAGCTCTTCTTTGATCTCGCGCAACAAGGCGGCGGCCAGGCCTTCGCCGGGTTCGACATGCCCGCCGGGCAGGAAGGTATGATCGGCACCCTTCCAGCGCGTAAGGAGAACTTTATGATCCGCATAGCACAACGCGCGAACACGGAGATGAAATGTTGAGGGCATAAAGTAATAACTTTTCCTACCTCTACAACTAACAAACTCTACGACAAACAATTCGTTGGCCGCAAAGGCGCATAGGTCGTCGGTTGTAAAGGTCGTACAGGTCGTAAAGGTTGTTGGTCAAATCCCATACGTATCCTGGAACATGGGGGCCTTGGCATCGATACCAAGGCGGTCGCGTACGAGTTGCGCGAGCGAAAGCGCGCTTGATTCCTCACCCTGCACCATGAATACCCGCTCCACGGGTTTTTCGATTCCCGCGATGAAATTGAAAAGTTGCCGCTGGTCCGCGTGGGCCGAATACCCTTGGATCTGCCTGACTTCGCATTTGACATTGATCAGATCCCCGAATATTTTGACCTGTTTTTCGCCGTCCAGGAGCCGCCGCCCAAGTGAGCCGGCCACCTGGTATCCCGTAATGAGCAGAATGCTCGCCGGATCCGACAAGTATCGCCGCTCATGATGCAGAATGCGTCCGGCGTTGGACATGCCCGATCCGGCAATGATCACCTTTGGGGCTTTAACATCGTTAATGGCCTTTGATTCGACGGTGGCGGGTGTGAATCGCAGTCCCGGAAAATCAAATTCGTCGTCCTTGGCATCGTGCAGGCGGCGATGGTATTGGTTGCGGTATTTTTTAAAAATACCGGTGACGTTTGCGGCAAGGGGACTATCCATGAACACGGGAAGCGATGGAACGCGGTGATGCTCAACGAGTTCATTGAGTTCAAAAAGCAATTCCTGGGTTCGCTCCATGGCGAAAGCCGGTATTATCAAAACGCCTTTGCGCTCATATACGTCTTCGATGGCGCGCTCAAGAAGGCGTTGGCGCGGCTCGGTATCGGTGTGGAGCCGTCCGCCGTATGCCGCCTCAATTACAAGAAAATCCGTTTTGGCGATCTGTTCGGGTGGCGGCACGAATGTGGAGGGGGGGTTCCCTATGTCGCCCGTAAACCATAACCGTTTCTGTTTCTTGCCTTCTTTCCATGAAAATCCCACCATTGCCGAACCCAGAATGTGCCCGGCGTTTGCCATCTCGATTGCGACGTCGCCAATCGAAATCGGCGCGTGAAAATCCACCGTCTTCCATAAGGCGAGGGCGCGGCGAAGATCTTTTTCGGTATAGAGAAGTTTTTTGCGGTCAGAGGCGCTGCGCTCCTCTTCAATGATATGCATGGCGTCGCGTAAAAGGACTTCGGCGAAATCCCGCGTGGGCGGCGTCGAAATGATCGTACCGCGGAAACCTTCCTTCACCAGCCGGGGAATGCGCCCCGAGTGGTCGATGTGCGCATGCGTCAAAAACAGCGCGTCGATGGACGCGGGATCGTATAGAAAGTCGTTAAAGTTCCGTCCCTCGCAATCATGGCATCCCTGGAACATGCCGCAGTCGACGAGGATTTTTTTTCCGCCGATCGAAACCAGGTAATTGGCGCCGGTCACGTGCCGTGCGCCGCCGAAGAATTGTATGGTGTTTGGCATAGCGTTACGAAATACGAGTTAGTGCAAGCGTATATTCCAATATAGCATACGCCGCCGCCCGCCGAAAAAGGAAAACCCCGAGATTACTCGGGGATGGTTTTTGCCAGCACGTGCGCCATAAAGTCATTGACGCCACAGAGCGTATCGTCAAAAATGATGGCCGTCGCAATGCCTCGGAGCCGTTCGATCTCCGCGGCATGGTCGATGCCGGAGCCTTTGTAGCCGCCGTGCGACAGATATGCCGAGATGCCCGCGGCCTCAAACAGGTGCCGATCGTGCCAGGAATTTCCGAGCGCGAACGCCTCTTCCGCTTTCCAGCCGTTCTGCCGCAGTAGTTTCTTTGCTACTTTGCCCTTGGTATCTTCCGTCACACCCGCCTCAACGCCCGTGATCCGCCCCTTTGGGTCTGCGAGCAGGCAAGAGGCGACGGTTTGGTGGGGAAAGTTGTCGAATTCCTTGCGGCAGTCTATCCAGTCTTTCATGCCGAAGCTGATAATGAAGCTCTTTTTAAAATTCGCATTCAGGAGCGCGATAAACTCCCCATATCCGCTCCGGAACGGTACGCTGCCGGCTGTGGCAATGACGTCATCGAGCGTCAATCCGTATTCCTGGTAGCAGGCGACGCTGATATAGAGCCATTCAAGCGGGGTGATGTCCCCGCGCTTGTACAGGGTGTAATGCCGGTCGAGCGCCCGATGGCCTTCGGGCGGAAGCTTCCTGCGCAGTTCCTGCCAGCCGGTCTGATACTGCACTTTTCCGTTCATCGCCGAAGAATACATTTTTCCGATTCGGGTGAAGGTGCCGTCAAAGTCGAGGAGCGCTGCCTTAAGGCGCGTTGCGCCGATCAAGTCCCGAAAATCTTTCTTGCGCACGGTAATGACGATATGCACGGTTCGATGTTTGGGAATTCCTTCGCGGGCCAGGCGGATGAGCGCGATGTCTTCGCCCGGCTCCATAAAGTGATACTGTATTTTTCTTTGCACGTTTTTCTCCAATTCCTTAGACCTTCCTCCTTGGAAAGGAGGGATTGAGGGAGGTGTGTTTATTTTTTAAATTACTAAAGCTTTTTACTTTAATGCGCCTCCAGCGTATTGTCAAACCTATGTATTACGATCAAAAAAAATTCCCTCCGGAGCGGGAAATTTTCTTTCTTGGGCATGCGTAGCCGTTATTTGATCAGATCAAGCAGCGCCTGGGCCAGTTTTTGGGGATCGTGGCGGATCAGGGGGCTGCCGTCGGAGCGGTATTCGACCCCGAGCATATCGGCGCCATGGAAGGCGATTCCGTTCTTCGATGCGGTAGCATTCTCCACCAGCACGGGGGTTGTCTCTTCCTTCTTATAATAATATGCCATGTGTTCCTTCGCCGGCCCCTTCGCGTTGCCCAATACGTGGGTGAGCACACCCTTGCCGATATAGGATTCGATGATGTCGACAAAATCCTGCGCGGCAAAGCCAAGCGTTTCACCCCGCTTGGTCATGACATTGACCACGTATATTTTCGGCGCGGATGCGGCGCGCAAAACTTCGCGCATGCCGTCCATAAGCAAGTTCGGCAGAATGCTGGTATATAGATCCCCGGGGCCGATGACGATAAGGTCGGCGGCGAGAAGAGCCTGGCGCGCCTCGGGGTTGAGCTTGCCGGGCTTCGGTGCCAGGTGCAATTTTTTTATCCGCTTCAAGGGATCATGTTCGGGTGCCGGCACGTCGATATGGTGTTCGCCGACCACAATGGTGTCATCTTCGAAGACGGCGATCAGATGCACGTCATCCAGCGTTACGGGAATGACCTGTCCCTTCAGATACGGCTCGAAAACCTTCAGCGCCTTATCGAATCCGCCGAGCATTTGTTCCAGTCCCGTAATGAACAGATTTCCGGACGAATGGCCGTCACCGACGTTATCCGGAAAACGGAACGTCAGGATATGGTGAAGCTTTTCGGCATCAGGATTCGATTTGTCCAATAGCGCGTGCAGGCACTGGCGCACGTCTCCGGGCGGAAGGCTGCCGCGGCTTACGACGCGTATGCGCCCGGATGAGCCGCCGCTATCGGTAACGTTCGCAATGGCCGTTGGCCGGATATGATCGAATTGAACAAGTCCGGAAAGCAGCGTATGCCCTCCGGTACCGCCGCAAATGCAGGCGATATTGATTTTTTTTGGTGAAGACATGAAATGTATGTATGACCGAAAGCATACCTCCTTTTTTTGCGAAGCGCAATCATGCAGCATAGGCGGCATAGGCGTTTTGCGAATAATGCTCGTCTGTCATCCCCGTGAAGGCGGGGATCCATGCCCTGTGGGTTTTTATAGATTCCCGTTTTCACGGGAATGACATGCATTAGTTGTTTATGGATTACTTGCTTAAACTCGCATAGCATATTTTTTTAAACAAGTTTTCCCTTGAAGTTGCCGCTTCGCGCGATATACTTGAGGCATCGTCATTGCTTAATCTTTCATTGCACTATGGCCGAACAAACTCAAACCATACAAGCGCCAACTACCCAGACCGCCTCGCCGCGGATCTGCAAGCTTAAAATTTGCGTCTCGGGCGCGGCAGAGACGGGTGATTGCGCGAAGAATGCGTTAGAAAATGCGAAGATCATCGGCCGCGAAATCGCGCGGCAGGGCGCGGTCCTGGTCACCGGAGCCACCACGGGAGCGCCTTACTGGTCGGCCATCGGCGCCAAAGAGGAGCGCGGCATTTCGATCGGCTTGTCTCCCGCTTCGACCGAGCAGGAACACGTGGAACGCTACGGTCTGCCGACGGAAAACTTCGACATTATTATTTATACGGGTTTCGATTACTCCGGGCGTAATCTGTTGTTGACGCGGTCGAGCGACGCGGTGATCATTGTATGCGGTAGGATCGGCACCTTAAACGAGTTCACCATCGCCTTCGAGGATCACAAGCCCATAGGCATTCTGACCGGTTCGGGGCAGATTGCGGATCTGCTTTCTCAGATCATCGAAACCGCAAAGCGTGAGCATGTACCGATCATTTTCGATGATGACCCCAAGCGGCTCGTGGATAAATTAATAGAGGTTGCATGCGAACTGAAAGGCGAGCGGCGGGGGGAGGCGTATTTTGCGGGAAGAGGATAAGCCGCAGAGCGGCAATTTCTAATTTCTAATTGCGTTAATTTCTAAACAAGATTTGAGCGGCATTGTTTTAAAATTCTATCTCTTAATGTGCGCTTAGGTTAATTAGGTCAATTAGTGAACTTAGGTTAATTTGCTTGCATGGATTTCTCTCTTACCACATTCGAATACCAGGCGATCCTTAAGCTCGCCGTTGCAATGACGCTTGGCTGGATCATCGGCTGGGA
>JAUYLV010000045.1 GCA_030699565.1 bacterium | reverse complement strand
GGAAAAGATTGCCGCGTCGTCCCGCCTTCATCTATTAATCAAGGGAATTGCGGGACTCCTCGCAATGACCTTCGGGCGCAGTCTTTCACAGTCTTAAGCTGTAAGCTAAAAGCCATCAGCTATAAGCTATTCAAGGGGATTCCGTTCGATCGTGTACTGTTCGGGATTCTTATAAAAAGACCAAAACGATTTTTTTTGGATCAATGCCCCCGTTTTATCAAAAACATTCTGCACAACCACGGTCTTGATGCTGCCGTCTGGATTTCGTTGTGTGACGGAGGGTCCCTCGACTTTTACGCTCCGGCCGTCCGGAATGCCGTAAAGATCGAAGGTGAGCGCGGTTCCGATGATGCGCGGCTGAATGTAAAGCGTGCTGGAGGTGGTATTGATGAATTTTAGATCGGGAGACGGCGGATAGACGGTGGCATCGAATCCGGGCGGGCCATAGTAGCGCACGGGGATGGAATGATTGAATCGTTCAATGATCTTCAACCCCGCATATACCGCCGCCCGAAACAGCGTCGTGGAAACTTGGCATATGCCGCCCCCAAACTCGGGAATGAGCTTGCCGGATTTGATGACGAGTTCCGGAACGTAGCCGCTTTTTTCGTCGATCTCGCCCAAATGCGGACCGAACGAAAACTCCTGGCCCGGTTCAAGGAATAATCCCCGGAATTTTTCGGAGGAGACGCGGATATTTTGAATGCGACTGCGGGAGGATCCGGAAAAATTCGATTCCCCGCGGCCGATCAGATGCGTAATGCCCTTCGCCTCCAACAGCCGCTCGTTGATGGCGGCGGGTGCGGCATCAAGGGCGGCATCGGTGTTTTTGCGAGCCGCAAGCAGTCCGGCAGCGATGCGCTGGCGGGTTTCGGCTGTGTTCAGCCGAAGCGCGTCTTCCGATGGGCGTACGACATGGATCGGCTCACCTTGGGCGTCCGCGCCGATTTCGACATTGCGGGCTTCACGATTCATTGCGGGTGCGAGTGCGGCTAGATACGCATCGATGCTCTGATCGGAAAACGAGAAGGCGAGTCGCGCTTTTTCACGGTCGATTTGCAGCCATTCGGCGACAAGGGAGCGGCCGATAACGAAGCGCTTGCCGTTTCCGAACAAAAAATACGGGGAGGTTGCCAATAATCGGTCAATCTGCCCGCGCACTGCTTGCGCCTGCTCGGTCGCAATAAGCGGCTTGTCCGGCTTTTGCCGCAATATGATCGGCGAGGCCGCAAGCATCGGGGACTTGAGCCGGGCGATTAATTCTTCATGCAATACCTCCCTATCTACGATGATGCCGTCATGTGCCGGAACGACGGAAGCGCCGCCCATGGGGTCGAATTGGATATCGGCGTTGCGTGCGGGCTGTTCGATGCGGCCGTCGAAGCGCGCATCAAGAAATGAAGCAAATACCTCCTCGTCGATGCGCAACGCAAGCGGAACATCATTTTTGCGCCGGCCTGTATTGAAAATTTCGCCAAAATTCCGCCCGAGATGCCGGCCGTGCCCGAATTGCCAAGCTTCATCGAGCGCCCCGTCGAGCATGACCGAAATGCCCACATCGGTGAATGTTGCGCGTTCGATTATTCGGCCATCGCTTACCGCAAGGCGTTCCGAAATTCCTTTGATATGCGCTTCGAGCGCCATGCGCGCCTCATGCAGCGTTTTGCCTCCTACGGAAATGCCGCTGATCGATACGTTTGCCGCGATGCGATCGCGATAATAAAACGCGTACCCCGGCACAGCGGCCGCCATAAAAAGTCCAAGCATGATCACGGCGATTCCCATGCGCCGGGTATTGCGCTTTTTATGAGATGATGATTTATGCGATTGGCCGGATGGCATATATTCCATCATACGGCATTTTGCGAAAAAAAACAGCGTAAGCGCTGTTTTTTAGAACACCAAGAGGTGTGAAATGTATTACTCAATACGCACCTTCAGCTTGCGTGTTTTTTCTTTCTCGATCTTAGGAAGGCGGATCGTCAGGATGCCGTTCTTAATAGCCGCATCAATGCGGTCGGCGTCGATGTCGACCGGCAAGATAACCGAACGGGAGAACGGGCCCCAGTAGCATTCCTGGTAGTAATAGTGCTCGGGCGGTATCTCCTCGTCCTGTTTGCGTTCTCCGCGAATAGTGACCATGTCTCCCGTGACGGTAATGTCGATGTCTTCGGCGGCAACGCCGGCAACGGTCGATTTGATGACGATATCGTTTTCAGTCTGAAACACATCCAGCGCCAACTGCCCTTCTTCGCCTTCTTCCGATTCCTCGGGCGCGGAACTTTCTTCCGACTCATTTGTCGGATAGGCATCCGGCGCTTCCTGTGGAACGATCTTGGTGCTGCCGGTAAGTTTGTCGAAAATAGATTTTTTCATAGTACGCGTATTTTACGAAGTACGCATTGTGCGAAAGTACGAATGTTCCGTTCCCATACCCTCTTTTTACAAAGGAGTATCTTGTGAAGCGGTTCGCATGTTCGCAAGATTCGTGCTTCGTGAAGCCATTGAGCGGACGTGTTTGAATAATCCCACGATCACGCCAACCATGCATACCGACGAAACCAAAAAAACCAGACCATTAAGCGTGACACTTTGCAGTATAAGGTAATTGAACAGCGCGTGCAATGTCGTCGCTATCCCCAGACCCATCCAAATTGTCCACAGGCCGCGTTTTTTAAAGAAATGTACCGCAAGGAAGTATCCCACCACTGCGGATGAGAAGGCGTGTAACAGCGTCGCACCCAAAAAGCGCACGCCCAACACCCGACTTGCCTCAAGGAGGTTTGCGGTATTTATGCCCTGACCGGGCGAGACGCCTTCCGGGGCGATGGAGAAGGCAATGGAGATGTTTTCGATCGTGGCAAATCCCAATGCGGCCGCGATCATATATACCATCGCATCGGTCGGTTCGTTAAAGTCAGGCTCCTCCTCGATCTCGGTGCGCACCACTAAGTATTTTAGGAGTTCTTCAATACCGGCCAAGGCGATCAAGCCAATGCCAGCGGCGGCTGCGATATGGTTGACATCGAGCGCGGCTAGCGTTACGTATTGCGCGAGCACCGCCAGGGGCGCTACCAGCATTCCCCATAAAAATACTTTCAGGATCATTTTTTTCGGTTCCGGATGCAGATCCTGCCGCAGATAAAACAAAAGCCATATCGCGCTTGGTAACAGCCCGAGGGTGATAAGTACGAACGGAAAGATTTTTATAAAGACGGCGGCAGCCATTTGCAGAAATTTCCAATTTTCAGTTTTCAATTTTCAAACAAGAATGAAACTGACTTTGTTTGAAACATTGAGTCATTGAAGATTCATTGGAAATTGAGAATTATAAATCGAAAATTATTCGTGTATGTTTGGCCATTCTGCGATCATAAGCTGCTGTGGCCAGTCGTCTTTGCGGATGTGCTGCCACAGGGCTTCGGTTGCGAATGGCACAAACGGATGCAAAAGCTTGAGCGACGCGGCGAGGGTTGCGCCAAGCGTTTGTTTCGTTTCTTCGTCGTCGCGCGTCTTCGCCCACTCGATGTATTTGTCGCAGAACGTATGCCAGAAAAAATCATACGCAATATGCAGCGCTTGGCCGAAATCGTAGGCATCGATACTTTCCGTAATTGTTTTTGCCGCAGCATGCGCAGATTCGATCATCGCGGCATTTTCGACGATGCGGGGAGACTCCGGAAAAGCGCATGAGATGTCGCCGCCAAGCCTGCCGCCGACGAAGCGCGATGCATTCCAGATCTTGTTCAGGAATTTTTTTCCGGCGATGATCGGTTCTTCGCCGAATTTCATGTCCTGTCCCCCAAGGCTCATCCATATCAGGCCGAAGCGCGTGGCGTCCGCGCCGTATTTGGCAATAAGATCCATGGGGTCCACCCCGGTACCAAGTGATTTGGACATGCGTCGGCCGTCTTTGGCGAGCACCGTGGCATGCACGATGACGTCGGCAAACGGCTCTCGGTCCATGAACTCGATGCCGGAATACACCATGCGCGCAACCCAAAGATTGATGATATCGCGTGCGGTCGAAAGCACCTGCGTGGGGTAATATTTTTCAAGATCAGGCGTTTTTTTCGGCCAGCCAAGCGTTGCAAAAGGCCACAAAGCGCTCGAGAACCACGTATCAAGCACATCCGTCTCCCCGTCGAGGGGAATTTTATGCCCCCACCAAATCTGCCGGGAAATGCACCAATCTCTGATATTCTCAAGCCAGTCGGTATAGATTTTTTCCCAACGCTGCGGATGGAAGGTTATCCGTTTTTCTTTTACCGCCAAAAGCGCTTTTTGGGCCAGTACGTCCATTTTCAGGAACCATTGCTCGGAAGGGATCGGCTCGATCACGGTACCGCATCGGTAACAGACGGCAATGCGGTGAGGGTATGCCTCCTCCTTATCCAACAGGCCCTGCGCTTCCAGTTCGGCGATGATGCGTTCACGCGCTTCAAGCACCTTGGCGCCTTCGAACAACTTTCCGGCCTCTGCGGTCATTTTGCCCCGCTCATCGATGATCTGTCGAAGCGGCAGGTCGTGGCGCCGGGAAATTTCGAAGTCCGTGATGTCGTGTGCCGGGGTAACCTTGACCGCGCCCGTTCCGAAAGCCATGTCTATGGCCGCATCCGCAATCATGGGAATTTCGCGCTGATGGATCGGCAGAATCACCGACTTGCCGACCAGACCCTTGTATCGCTCGTCGTCCGGATGGACGGCAACAGCCTCGTCTCCCAAAAGCGTTTCCGGCCGGGTGGTGGCGACCACGATGTAGTCTCGATCGGCGATCGTCCGTTCACGCCCGGGAATCATGTAGCGGATATGCCAGAGCTTGGATTCCTCATCTTTATATTCAAGCTCCAGATCCGAAAGGCTGGTCTGACACCGCGTGCACCAGGAGACGACGCGCTTGCCTTTGTAAATCAAACCCTTCTCGTAATAATGCCGAAAGGCTGCTTCAACCGCTTTGACGTATCCGGCGTCCATGGTAAAGCGGAGCCGCGACCAGTCGCAGGAGGCGCCAAGTTTCTTTAATTGGCCGATGATGGTGTTGCCGTATTGTTCTTTCCATTCCCAAACTTTCTCGATGAATTTTTCACGCCCCAGATCATGGCGCGAGACGCCCTGTTTTTTCAGCATTTTTTCAACGACGTTTTGCGTGGCGATGCCCGCGTGATCCGTTCCGGGAACCCATAACGCGTCATACCCGCGCATGCGCTTGCTGCGAATCAGTATGTCCTGGATCGCCGCATTGAGCGCATGCCCCATGTGCAAGGAGCCCGTTACATTTGGCGGCGGCAACATGATAACAAACGGTTTGCGGCCGCCTGCGGGCGGTTTAGGAAGGTTTTCGGGCGTGAAAAAACCGCTCTTTTCCCAGAGCGCGTAGATGGCGTCTTCGTGTTCTTGCGGGTTGTAGGCTTTGGCAAGCTCCTGCATATACGGCTATTTTTCCATATTTTTCACTATTCGGCAATCCGTAAATTCGCATTCGCGATCACTTCCGGCCACTCACCTTGTTTGTGATTTGTGATTTGTGATTTGTGATTTTGTATGCGCCAGTATGCCGCCATCGCGATCATTGCCGCGTTGTCGCCGGTATAGGCAAGATCGGGGTGCCGATACTCGATACCCGGGAATTCTGCGGCAATCCGCTCCGCGAATGTTTTGCGGAGTTTTTTATTCGCGGAGACGCCTCCGGAGATAAAAACACCGCCGACGTTAAAGTCTTTTGCCGCGCGCAGTGTTTTTTCGACGAGCACATCGACAATGGCTTGTTCGCTAGATGCGGAAAGATCGGCTTTTAGCTTAGGGTTTATAGCTTTTAGAGGTTTTCTTTGATCTGCTGCATCAGATATTCCCAGTTCTTGTAATTTATACAAAACAGCTGTTTTTAGGCCGGAAAAACTAAAGTTAAAATCGCGCGAGCGGATCATCGGCCGCGGAAAGGCGAATGCGGAAGTGCTGCCCTTTTCGGCCAGTTTCGCCAGCGCAGGCCCGCCGGGGTACGAAAGACCAAAAAGCCTCGCGATCTTGTCGAACGCCTCCCCCGCCGCGTCATCCTGCGTTTCGCCTATGATTCGGTACCTGCCGTGTCCGCGCATCAAAACCAACTCCGTATGTCCGCCCGAAACAATTAAGTTTAACACCGGAAAAGTGACGGAGTGACGGAGTGACGGAGTGATTGGTGTAGATATTTTTTTTAAATTATGCTCGCTACTTGTTTGTTTGGAAATTGTCCCGACTACGGTCGCGGATCCCGACTTCTCTAAATTTAAATCATGAAGCGTCGGGGGAAATTGAGAATTGGAAATTTCAGCAATTGGCTCAAGCCAATTGCTGTAAATGTGTCCTTCAAGATGATTTATGCCGATGAGCGGCTTTTGGTGGGCGAAGGCAAGGGCGCGCGCATAATTGACGCCAACATGCAGCGACGGAACAAGTCCGGGACCGCGTGTGACCGCAAAATAATCCATATCAGCCAGATCGAGGTTTGCTGTCCGCAGCGTTTCGCGTAAAACAGGCTCGATGTTCTTTAATTGTTCCCGCGCGGCAAGCATCGGCACCACTCCGCCGTACTTTGCATGGAGTTTTATCTGCGAGGACACAACGTGCGAAAGCAATGCACGGTCGTTGGTTGTTGGTCGTTGGTCGTTGGTTGGCTTGCGGAACGCCAAAACCGCCGCTGACGTTTCGTCGCAGGATGTTTCAATGGCAAGAAGATATTTTTTTCGTTCAATAGCCATGCTGAATTAATAAAAACGATACAATAAATCGTATATATGGATTTTTTCGTATGCCTGCGCGGCGATGGCAAAAAATGCATAAAATGTATTCGTGATGAATAGCATTCCCAACAACACCAAAAATATGCCGCCAAAGATCGAAATTGCATTGAGCCATTTTTCCGCCTTTTGTATGTGGGTAAAAAAATACCCGGCAAAATACGCTACGATTAAAAACGGAATACCGAGTCCCAGCGAAAAAACCGCAAGCAATAGCGCGCCCTCGATTGCCGTGCCGCCAGAAGCCGCCAACGCCAATACCGATCCCAACAATGGCCCTACGCAGGGCGACCAGCCGAGCGAGAAAGCCGCGCCAAACAAAAATGCCGATAATTTTCCGGGTTTGCGCAGCGATGGCGGCAGGCGCAGGCGTCTTTCCGTTTGCAGAAACGGAATTTTAAATACACCCGTGATCATCAAGCCGAGGAGAATGATGGTGGCGCCGGCAATGCGCAAAAATATGTCGCGGTTTATTCGCAGGAGCGATCCCAAGAACCCTACGCCCGTGCCGATGAGAATGAACACAAGAGAAAATCCCAGCACATACAATACGCCAAGCCCTACCATGCGCCAGCGATATGAATGGAATGCGCGCGGATCATGGGTCACGTGCGGGGACGCGCCGGAAAGAAAACCCAAATAGCCAGGCACCAACGGCAAGGTGCACGGCGCCAAAAATGTGAGGACTCCGGCCACGAAGACGGAAGCGATAAATGACGATTCTAGCATGATGGATTGATGGTTTAGGGTTTGGGATTCAGGATTGTGGAGACGCGCTCGCGCATCTGCTCCAGCGTCAACGGACCGAGCGCGACGCTTCGGATGATCCCCTTTTTGTCGATAAAAAACGATGTTGGCATTGCAAAGCCGGCATATTGCTTAAAGACGGCGTCATCCGGATCGAGTAAGAGCGGATAGGCGTCATCGACGCCCCGTTCGCGCGCAAAATTTTCGGCGACGCTTTTGAACTCGGCGCGATTTACGGCCAGCACAATCAGATCTTTGCCGAATTCTTTTTGCAATGCCGCCATATCCGGCATCTCCCGATTGCAAAAGAGGCACCAGGATGCCCAAAAATTCAGCATGACGATTTTTTTTCCTCTGAATTCCGCAAGACCCGTCTGTTGGCCGCTTTTGAGATCCGCCAATATAAAATTTTCCGCGCGCGATCCTATCGACGGAAAAGCGGGCGGCGGAGTCCGATCGTAAAACAATAAGAGCCAGAGGCAGACACCCACGAGCAAAATCGCCGCTATCGAAACCAAAATTTTCTTTGAATATATGCTCATAAAGCGGGTTGTTTTGCCAGGCGCACTACTAGCCACGCAACCAATCCGATGCTAATTGCCGCCGCCAAGCCGAAAATGAATTTAGCGGCGCGCAGCAGGCTATTAATATTTTGCAATCGATCGAGTAATGCCGCAGATATTTCTGTAAGATGTTTTTCAAATGCCGGACGAACCTCCTGTTCGGCGATACGCTTAAGGCTTAGAAAGCTTTCAACAATGCCGCTTCGTTCGGCGCCGACCTCGCTGAGTCGGACTATTTCATCCATGGCGGCAAATGATTGTATGATTGGATTTTCCAATGCGAATAATGATGCCGTTGGTGACGCAAGCGATTTGTATTCCGTAAACAGATCCGCTACAATCCCCCGCTGGATTTTTATGCGCTGTATTTGCGCATTGCGCGCGTCATTCGACGGATATGTCGTTACGATGTAGGCAGCGGATTCCGCGATGGCCGCCGAAAATTCACGATCGATCCGGGCTGATGTCAATATATGTTTAAGCGCATCTTGCTCCACGCTATCCAACAGCGCATGAAGCCGCTTTCCAATAAGTACGCTTGACACAGATATCGACAGGATACAACATGCGATCGCAAGCAGTATGATACCATATTTGCGGGGGTGAAGATTCATTGGAATCAGCATACGAAATAGCCATCCGGCTGTCGAGGAAGATGGACCGCTCGCTTTTAGCGCCATTTGCAATATGGTATAGTCACTAAAAACATACGCATGGATCAGCAAGCGTTACAGAAAATAGAAAATAATATTCTCCAGCGGTACCGTCAAGCCTATGAAGAGCATGAAAGGCTTGTCTGGGATCGTGAGCGGGAACTACGCAATCAAGCGGTAAATTATAAAGAAACAAAATTGCCAAATAATCAAGTAAGTGATATTATAACATCCTCACTTGATAAGGCGCTTCGAAACATAGAGAAAGTTATTGGAGATGCGATGGAAGCGGTAGAAGGAAAAGAAATGTTCCTTGGAGACCGAATTAGCAGCAATGGAATCGGAAAAATCTTAAAAAATAGAACAGAAGCAGATATTTTTTCAAATCCTGATGAAAAATTCGCATCAATTTTAAAATCAGCCTTAGTAAACCTGTTTCTTGATCGAGAGAAGAAGGGCGCTTCTTCTATATATAGAAGGAGAATTAAGAAGGGGTTTTCGGCACCGGTAGAGTCACTTATACAAGAGGAAAAGCAGAAAAACGCTGAATTTAGACAAGCTTTGCTTAAAAAATATCAGAAAATACTTCCCGAAGAAGATCTAAGGCTTGTTGATTTTTCATTTAGACGCCGAATGGCTCGTCATGGGATTTCAGTTGAGCCATAATGTTTCACATGAAACAATGTAAGGACGGTTAGCTCAGCTGGGTATACGCTCTAGTAGAGCGTATACGGGTAGTTCGTCAAATTTAATGTCGACTACCCTGGATAGAGCGACTAGCTTACCACCCTGTTAGAGATAAGACGGGCGCATAGCTCAACGGTAGAGCACTTGCTTTACACGCAAGGGGTTCTAGGTTCGAATCCTAGTGCGCCCACAAACCTCTAACGAGGCCGCAGGTTCGAATCCTGCACCGTCCAAACTTAAGTGTTTCACATGAAACAGTAAAAATGTTTCACGTGAAAAGAATAGTTGACTACAAAACGAAGGAAACTGGTAATATAGGTGAAATTACCGCATCAAATTTTGTTATCAACAGAAAGTACCGCATCATCCACAGAAACTTCCACATCGGTAGATATGGCGAAATTGATATAATAGCCCAGGAAAACAGCGGTTTTTGGCCATTTTTAAGAAAAACAAACGTTTTTATTGAGGTTAAAACCCTAAAAATAGATCCTGGCAAGGTGCGCGATTTTATTCCAGAAATGCATATTAACGAGCGGAAATCGCAAAAACTCCTGAATTTAGCCCAAATATACCTATCCAGGAATGGGATTCCAATGGATTCTTCATGGAGAATCGATGTGATAGCGGTAGAAATTGATTGTTTCACGGGAAACATTTTAAATATTCGCCATCATAAAAACGCTATCCATTTGTGAAGATGTTTCATGTGAAACATCCCCGGAATGTTGCAAAATCTTTTTTCATAGCATAAACTGGATCAGTAATTATAAGTGCGGGTATCGTATACCG
>JAUYLV010000032.1 GCA_030699565.1 bacterium | reverse complement strand
CATCCCCTTGACGGATTGTATGGGACCTTGCGGCTTTTTCGACGAAGGCTTCTTGGGTTCTTTTGGCATAAAAGGGGATTATTGGCTTAACTTCACAAAAAATTCAGCATAACGATCCTCATTGTACTGCCAAAAAAGGCTTAAGTCAACCGATCGAAAAGTTTGGTGAATAACGCATAACATAGGATCGGTTGTCATTCCCGCGAAGGCGAGAATCCATGCTTTTCTTATTTTTATAGATTCCTAGCCTTGGCGGGAATGACAGAAGTGCCATTATTTACCGAGCGCGGAAGCTAGAAACTCAAAACCGCCCTTTCGAGCGGTTTTGAGTTCAGGTTTCTTAAGTAATCCGCGAATTAAAGATCAAGATCTCCGAGATCGCTTCCTCCTGCTGCGGGAGCTCCTTCATGAGGACCCCGTTCGAAGCGACGCGCATGGGTGGATCCGGGCGGTTCTTCGATCTTGAAGTTGATCCGTGCCCGATTCTTCGCACCGACGACGCGAAGGAGTGTTCGCAAGGCCTTTGCCGTTGCGCCATCCTTCCCGATGATCTTCCCCATATCCGAGGGGTTGACCTTGAGTGTCAAAAGCACCCCCATCTCATCCACGTTCCGGACGGTTTTGACGTCATCCGGATAATCACAGATGGCTTTGACCACAAATTCTATGAATTCCTGGTCAAAAGGAAGTTCGTTCTTTGCCATAACATTGCGGGTTATGCGGTTATGCTATCAAACAGACGACCTTTCGCCCTACCGGGGCTCAAGAATTCAAAAGTATAGGTATATCTATTATAGCACTGCTTTCAGAAAAGTCAATACGTCTATGCTGCGGCTTTGGTTTAGGCGGCTCCGGCCGCAGCGTCGCCCTTCGCCGACTTTTTCGGCTTCCAAGCCTGCACTTTTTTTGCTGAAATAATACCCTTGGTAACAAGCAAGTTGTGCACGGTTGGTGAGGCGGGAACGCCGCAAGACAGCCAATATTTGATCCGATCGGCATTTAAAACCGTCTCTTTGCTGCGGGGATTATAATGCCCGAGCGCTTCATGGTATTTGCCCTTTACTTTCTTGGCATGCTCAACAACCACAACCCGAAAGTGTGGCTGGTTTTTCCTTCCGACGCGCTGTAAGCGGATTTTTAGCATGAATAGTAGTGTAGGATAGGGCGGCTCGAATGTCAATATTACTTCCGTGCTCGATCATAAAGACGCTCATCGGGATTGGGCGCGTCTCTAATGTGCGTTATACTGAAATACGCATGCACATATACCGCGCCCGCGTGGCGAAAAATATCATTATGGAGTTTGCGGTGCCGCAGAATGCGCAAGTCCAAAAGAAGTGCCGTGCAATTATTATTGCAAGCGGCATGCCATCGGCATCCAACAAGCACGGCATTATGGAATTCCTTGCCGGCAAAGGATTTTGGGTTTTCAACCCGCGCTATCGCGGCAGTTGGGAATCGGGTGGCACGTTCCTGGCGCAATCTCCAGAAAAGGACATTGGCGATGTCATCGCAGCACTCCCCAAAGGTTTTCGCGATCCGTGGATGCGCCGCTCCTTCCGTCTCAAACCCGCAAAACTTTATATTGTAGCCAATAGTTTCGGGGGTCCTGCGGGCATGTTTTTAACACGCTACCCGCGCGTTACCGGAGTCATCGCCATCTCGCCGGTCGTGGAGTGGCGAAAGATGGGGCCGGCAGAACCGTTTGATTGGCTCTATGGATTCGTAAAGGAAGTGTTCGGCGAAGGCTATCGCATGACGCGCAAAACCTGGAATAAGTTAAAAGGCGGCAAGTTCTACAATCCCGCAACGAACATTTCGCGCATTGACGGCGAAAAACTCCTCATCATCCATGCCAAAGACGACCGCTCGGTGCCCTGGCGACCTGTTGCGGCTTTCGCCGAAAAAACCGGCGCAAAACTCATCATGCTCAAGCGCGGCGGGCACCTGTCGAGTTCTCTGCTATCTACGCCGCGCCACTGGGATATCGCAAAAAAGTTCATGCGCACGCTTGGCGCATAGCATGCGTATCATCGCCGGGCAAAATGTTTCAGAAAGTTCCGCATGATCTTTTTGCCGGTCGCCGACGTATCCGCCAGCGACGCCAGAAAATCCGAAAAATCATCCACCCGTATCACGTGCTCTTTTGCAAGCGCTTCTTTATTGCCCATAGCACTTGCGCGCGCCGCCGAAAGCGTCCGCTCGGGATGGAACATTACCAAACGCGTATGCGCCCCGATGGCAATGGCTTCGTTTTGAGTGTTTGCCGACGAAGCCAGCCGCCGCCAACCCGGCTTCATGCGCGGCGCAATGCACCGATGATTGCAGGTTGCGGCAAACGCGCGCGGAATACCCTTAAAGAGAGGGTCGCGCATGCCGCGCGTGGTAAGACTCACGCGCGCAGTGCCGAAATGCCAGCCCTTCGGATTGAAAATGACGCTGCCGCCCAACGCCCGCACGGTAAATTGGAGCCCGCCGCATATACCAAGGATCGGCACGCGCCGCGCGTGCGCTTTTTTTATAAAACCATATGATCGGCCGATCCAGGAACGATCACGCTTTTTTACAGGATCAAGGGCCGAGCCGCCAATGATGATGGCAATAAAATCATCCGGACGAGACGGAAGTTCTTCAAAGGCCGCATCAACAACGCGTAATTCCCCTTTACGCACGCCGAGTGAGGCGGCGATGCAATCGGCATACGCTTTGCCGCCATAAAGGCGCTTATGAATCAGTCTTCGCAAACGCCGATCGTCGGTGAGAATATCGAGAAAAAGGATTTTTTTCTTTCTTTCCATATAAAGAAAGCATATCACGACGGGACATTGAAGTAACCTCTGAAAAACTCAGTTTTGTCATTCCCGCGAAGGCGGGAATCCAATAAAACAGCGCGGATATACGCCATGGATTCCGGGTCAAGCCCGGAATGACAGATTTTTTCAGAGGTTTTTAAAAATAAAATCCCCGTAAGACGGGGATATACTTCACTGATCATATCCGGTTATTCGACGGTATTCCCAATACGCCGGACGCGGCGTAAATCCGTTATCCGCGCCGGTAAAAAGGCCGGCACCGCACGACTTTGCCGGATCGTGATCGGTAAGCGCATAGTAGAAGGTTTTCGTCCACCAGGGGCGATTTATGGTATCGATGTAAACTCCAAAAAGCTGTTCAGCCTGCTTTGTTTGGGTAAGCGCGCACGTATCGGCGCCGAATTCCGTCATCCAAAATTCGGTACCGGGCGCGTAGCGCTCGATGATGCGTCGGGCACGTTCCGCGTTGCGCTTGGCATTTTCATGGCTATTGGAGTGATTGTGAATAGATACAACATCGAACACCCTTCCGAAATATTTCAGCATGGGCTCCAGCCACCCATCGGCCCAGTCGGCATTGCTATTGGGTATGCCGGTGCCCATGGATAGTTCCGGCCCGACAAGCTTCGCTTCGGGATCGGCCGCGCGCAACGCCTCTCTGGCACCAAGCACGTAGGTTGCCATGAATACATTTAAATACGTTCCGTCCCGCGGCCCATTGAAGAAATGGCCGTCATTCGGTTCGTTCCAGACGCCGTAGTACCTGACGCGCCCCTTAAAATGCGCGGCTTCATTATATACGAAGTCCGTATACCAATGCGGATCGTAAATGACATTGCCGCACGAAAGATCCTCACCGATAAACGCATTGCAATTTGGATCCGCGCCGTTTGCCCACGGGGGCGGAAGCATATTGGTAAGATACACGTTCAGTCCACGGTCTCGGGCGGCATCGACGATCCGATCCACATGGCTCCAGTTATACCGGTGCCTGCCCGTAAAAGTTCCCCATTGGCCATTCCGGAACGCTTCGTGGGGCGGTTCCGGCTCGATAAACTTCCACATCGCGTAAATCCTGATCCATGCCGCGCCCGTCGACGCGGCCGCATCAAGCTCCTCGTCGATGCGATCGTCGGCGATATCTTCAATGTCGATGCCAAACATGGCATAGGGTTCCCGCATCACCTGTGGAGCCACAGCCGAACCGTCATCCTGCTCCCCATACTCGGTCTGGGCGAACTTGCCTCCCATCAGCAACAGAAAAATCATCACCCATAAAAAGGTATATATGGCCACTCTGCGCATATGCATATGAATCATCCTTCAAAAAATATTTTAAATGAACAAAACGCTTGAAGCGATTCAAGCGTATCACGGAGGCGCACAGATAGACAATACATCAATTATGAAGCCGCCTCTGGCTTTGCTTCCTCTGTCCCCGGCCTCGTCCAGGTAGCAAAATCGCACTTGGGATAACGCGAACAACCGTAGAAAATCTTGCGGCTTCGGGTGCGACGCGACACCACATCGCCCTCGGCGCATTTCGGGCACTTGATGCCAATCGAATAATTCTTCTTTTTTATGAAATCACACTCCGGATATTTTGAGCACCCCCAAAACGGCCCGAATCTGCCTCTGCGCTGCACAAGAGGCGCTCCGCACTTCTCGCACGGGCCTTGGGCGGCTGCATCTTCCCCGCCCTCCACTACAACGCCCGGACCGGCCGGATTGGCAT
>JAUYLV010000028.1 GCA_030699565.1 bacterium | reverse complement strand
CGATCAAGCGCGAAGGGTGCCAGGTCTCCGCCCATGGTGGCCTCCCACGTTCTTAGCGCGTCGCGCAGTGCCTCAAGCGATCCGGTGACGGGTATGAGCACCGCAAAGTGCGTCTCTTGCTGTGCGGCGCCTGGGTCCTTCGCATCGCGCGGGGCGTAGACGTATAACGTGATCTCCTCGGAAAGCTGGTCGAACAATCCTTCGGGCGTTTTGCTGCCAATGAGCGAAAAGAATTCCTTGCCGCCAATCGGCACGCCCCCGTTTCCATCCCGTACGACCATCATATTGGCAAAGTCGCCTTCTTCGAGGCTCACGTGTGAAAAATTCGTAAGCCGTTCCAGTAATGTTACCGCCGTCGCGTTGGCGGGAAGCGTGATGCGCGCGATGCGGCTGAAGGGAAGGCTTTTTGGCTGTGCGAGGGGTGTTGGCGTCACCTCAATGGTAGGTGCCGGCGTCGGGGAGGTGCTTTGGGTGGCCTGGGGCGATGGCGCGGCGGTTGGGGTTGGGGAGGTTCCTGTATCGGGTGGCTTTGTCTGGCCGGGTATTAGATTCATTACGTACAAGGTTCCGGGAAGAGGCCTGCCGAATTTCGCAAAAAGCACGTAAGCTCCGGCGATTAAAAGTATAAGGGTTAATATTGCGGTTATAATAAGCCTTTTTCGCGTAGGGAACAGCCGCGCAAAAAACGCCACACCCGTTCCGGTTCCTTCCGCGGCGCTCTCAATCTCGATAGTTCCGCCTCGGGGCTCCTGCGGAGTCGCCGGACGGGCCTGTTTGGCGGTTGTTTCTATCGGGCGGGCGTTTGAAGCGCCAAGCGACGTGGTGCCGCCCGGTGCGCCCAGGGGCGTTACGGGAACCGAATAGCTTTGTGGTCGTGATGTGCCGGAGGGTCTGAATACCGGAGCTTGCTCCATTGTCTGTGCCCGGCGTTCCGGGGTCGGAAGTGGTGTCGCCACCTCCATCGGGGGTCGTTCGGTTGGGCTGTGGGCGGCAATATCACCTGCGAGCTTTCGTGCCGCATCGGTGTGCGCCGAAACAGGCGCGGCAACGGCCGTCTCATGCAGCGGCAATCCCGAGCGCAGGCGCTCGATGTCTTTTTTCATGGTACGGATGGTGAAAGTTGCGGTGCCTTCATCGCCCGAACCCCCCGCCTGGTAGGATTTTTCTATGGGTTTTTGATCGGCCATACCAAATATTATACCACATTCGCAAAAATAGCCGAAGGAATATAAAAGAATCTGTTGAAGAATGTCATTGCGAGGTGTTCCCTGGCCAAGGGAAGAATGCAGATCCTGTCACTTCGCTCAGGACAGGCTCCGCAATCCCTTCATTGGCTATTTTAAAGTGATACATTAAAAAGTTCGCTACGTTTCTGCGGAGTACCGAAGAAACTTGCGATGATAAAGATATCATTCTACAGTCTCAAATTTAGGCCTAAGGCATGGTATAGTTTACGTATGCAAGAGGAACAAAAAGATCGGATTATTTTCGTGGCCGGGCTTCATGGCAATGAACGCATGCCCGTCAAAGCGCTTTCTGCTGACGGCGTTGACTTCATCTTGGGAAGCCCGCGCGCCTACGAACGCAATGTGCGGTTTACGGAAAAAGACCTGAACGCCTCTTTCGGCGTTACGGACGGCAGCTATGAGGCGGGGCGGGCTCTAGAAATCCTCGACCGGATTGGCCAGAACGATCTGGTCGTTGATTTTCATACTACGGAATCCGAAAAGGAGCCGTTTGTGATCGTTATTGACCGACGCATGCTGGCGCTCGCCGAACGGACCGGTATCGCGCGCGTTGTTGTTATGACGCATAATATCAAGGAAGGTCACGCGCTGATCAATTATAGAAACGGCATCTCGGTTGAAGCCGGAAGGCATATTGACGAAGAGAGCCTCGCTGTGACGCGCAGCGTGGTTCGTAACGTCCGCGCGGGCAAAAAACATCCAATTTCGGTCTATGAAGTGTATGATCGCATCACGGAACCGGGGCAATACATAAATTTCGAGGCGCATCCGGCCGGTTTCATACCCGTTCTTGCCAATGAACCGGCATACGAAAAAGTCGGTTTATTCGGCCTAAAAGCGAGGAAAATGAATACTTGACAAATTTACTAATACCATGCTATAATTGTATTAGAAATAAGCCATTTTTGGGTGATTTTTCTGAAGATTCCGTGAAAATCGATGGATGGTGCTATACTATATATAGCTAGAAAAACCTATGAAGGCATTCCTGAAAAAATTGCAAACGAACGCCAGCAATTTCTTCATTCCCCAGGAAGGCAACCATTTTCGTCCCAAGAGCCTGGAGCAGGGCTCGTTTTTTGCATACATTCTAATCGCGCTGGTATTGAAGCTTGGGTTAATGTCGTTCTTCTCGACGGTTCCTACTACCTTGTTTTTCGCGGAAGTAACCCGGTCGACGCTGGTGGCGCTTACCAATGATGCGCGCGTAGCGGAAGGCCTGCCCGCGTTGCAGGAAAACAGCGTTTTGCAGCAGGCGGCGGAACTGAAGGCGCACGATCTTTTGGAGCGCGGGTATTTCGCGCACGAAAGCCCCGACGGTAAAACGCCCTGGTACTGGTTTTTGCTTGCGGGCTACCGGTACTTGTATGCCGGAGAAAATCTGGCCATCGATTTTGTTGAAAGCGCCGACGTGGTAAAAGCCTGGCTTGAGTCGCCCGGCCATCGCGCCAATATCGTCAATGGCAATTACCGCGATATCGGCATTGCGGTGGCGTCGGGAAAATTCGGATCGGATCCGAATGCGTCCGAGCGCGTGGTGGTGGTGCAGCTGTTCGGCAATAGCGTGCCGATCACGTCTTCCGCGCCGAAACCTTCGGCAACGCCGATCCCGACCCCAACACCCGCGCCAATAATTTCGACGCAAGCCGTTGCGGGAACTTCCCAGCCTTCGCCCATAGCTTCGGCGGGCGCGGCCCAGCCATCGCCTGCGCCTTCTGCGGGTGGATCGGCACCTTCGGTAACGCTAAAACCAACGATACTTCCCACGGCAACGCCTCTGCCTACTGTTGAGGCAACGCCGACTCCCGCGCCTTCGGCGGTTCCAACGCCGACGCCGGCTGCCGCCACCGTCTCGCCCGCACCAACCCTCGCGCTGGCGGGCATTGACCCCGGCAATGGCAATGGCGGCGTATTGGGCAGTGAGCAGCCGCCGATCGGCATCGCGCCTCCGGCCACGCAATCTGCCCGCATCTATGCGGGCGCCATGTCGCTTGCCGAATTTGTGGCCGAGAACGTTTTCTTTATTTTCCTTGCGTTCGTGGTGGTTTCAAGCCTGCTTAATATTTTCATACGCAGAGACGTACAGCATCCGGATCTTCTGGCGCGAGCGTTTGTGCTGATGATCTTCTTTCTCCTTTTGGTTGCGCTGCGCAGCCAAACCTTCCTACACCTGACGCCGCAGGTGTTATAAATACGCAAACAACTTTATGGAAAGCGATCCCCGTGATCCATTCGGTCGCGAGCCCGAAGAAAACAAACGCGATCCGCTGGAGCCACTCATAAAATCCTCAAATCAGCGCATCGATAACGAATTGGCCAATTTGGATGATGTTGAATTGTTAGCTCGCAATCCCAGAGGATTGCAAGAGTCTCTTGGTGCCACGAAACTGGCCACAAATAGGTTTACTAGATCGGGCGAGCTAGAAAAAGACCGCGTCATCACACAAAAAATTTCCGTCGAGCACTGGGAGCAGCTTAGCGAGGAACAATTTGCCGCAAAACTCTCCGAAGAATTCGGAAAGCCGGACACAAGGGCGATAAAGATTGCCAATGCCGAAGACTGGGCCATCGTTGAGGGTGATCGCACAAGAACATGGAAGGTTCTTATGGGAAGCGATATCGTCTATGCGGTGGGAAGGCCAAGGCCGGAAGGCGAGGTGGCGCACGACAAGGAGGCGGCGAATGACCGGGTCATCGCATCGAGAATCTGTGAAGCGCTAGGAGAGGGATGGGAATTTTCGCATAAAGCAAAAAAAGGGACGGCGAATCCTAACGCGGACGATGCCGCGCTCTATCAATGGGATTATCGGCCGGTGGAAGGGCAGGACGGCACATATTATGTTTTCCGCAAGAAAAAACCCGCACACAATGACCCGATGGCATAAAATATTCCATATACTGGTATTCGGGGCGATCGCCGCGCTTGCGGTGGTCGTGTTTGTTTTGCGCCAGGAATTCCGCGCGCAATTTTCCCCGTTCGCAAAGTCTGATCCCGAAACCACGCGCGTCACATACGACCTGATCGAGCGCGTGGATTTTCCCGCCGACGACGCCTTGGGCGGATCATCGCCGGAAGAAACCTATCTGTTGTTTCTTGGCAGGCTTCGCGACGGGACGGTGCGGGATGCCACGGCGTATTTTGTGGCGTCCAAAGCGGGCGAATGGCGCGAAATATTGGAGAATTTTTCACGGCTTGATGCGCTGCCGCAGTTGCTGACGGAGCTGGAGGCGCTGCCCGCTTCCTGGCAAAAAGCGGAACCCGAAGAGGGTATTGCGGTATTCACCACCGCTTCGCAAACCATCACGTTCGTCAAAAATCCTCATACGAGCGTTTGGAAGATATACAGTCTTTAGTGAGTAACCAGTAACTAGTAACGAGTAACCAGTACTTGGAACCCCGCAATGGCGGGGCTTCATATTCTAACCCCCCCCCTCCGTTAAAAGGAGGGGTTTGCATGGTCATCTTGTAGCCTTTGGCGAAAGATGGGGGAGGTTGGAGATTTTATAAATATTTTATCTTTTCTTTAAGATTCTATAATGTCGTTGTGTTAAAGTGGCCGTGTTCTCCGATGCGTATTCTTATCGCAGCTAATATAATAGAAGAACATTATTGGGAGCCTATTACCCTTTAGTCATTGCGAGGAGGCACGACGAAGCAATCTTTTCCTTAAGCAACTACTCTTCGAGCTTGTCGAGAAGTATTCCATGTACTAGTTACAAGTTGAGATTGTAGAAAAATGTATTTGTCATCGCGACCCCGCCCCTCCCTTTCGTTATTTCGAATGGCGGGGGTGGCGATCTATACAATAATTCAAAATGATTAAGGAGAGGATTGCCCCGTCGTTCGCTTGGCTAGCCGCACTCCTCGCAATGACTTTCGGGTGCATTCTTCTACGGTCTCAAGTTACTAATTTCCATGCTAACTACTAAAAAAATCGTCTATATATTTCTCGGATTCGTTGCCGGATTTTTCGTCATGGTGGGGCTTTCGCTGTGGGCGCGCCAGCCGCGCTGGTACTTCGAAGAACGCGCGCAATACTATATGCAGCGCGCTACACAGGACATGATGCTCCAATCCGAACGCGTGCTCGCTGAAGATACGTATGGCGGCTACACGCCCGAAGAAACCTTTGCCATGTTTTTGGATGCTCTGCGCGCGGGCGATACGGACTTAGCCAGTAAATTTTTTGTCGTGCAAAAGCAAGAGGAGTGGAATTCTAAATTAGAAGATTTTACTAGTGATGGTTCTCTTAGCGAAATAATTGAACAATGGAAAAATATAACAAATTCTTGGAGTAAAATTTCTAGCGATGAAGATTTTTCGAAA
>JAUYLV010000027.1 GCA_030699565.1 bacterium | reverse complement strand
GGCAGCATTGAAGATCTCAAGCAAGAAAATACCGTCGGCGCCAAACAGCTTCGCGAGCATACCGATAAACTCGAGGATCATGAGAATCGGTTAGCGGCGCTGGAGGCATAAGATTGCCGTACAATACATATACCTGCGCGCTTGTCATCAGTTCGCCCCCGGCGAACTTTTTTGGTCTATAACACCCAAACCCCGTCTGCTACGGTAGGGGAGCAGTCTTGCGGGAAAAGGTCGATCCCGCTCCATCCGTAGAAATCCATCTTCATATACATATGCACCACAATCAATCCCGCACGCTCGGGGAGGCGCTGCCGGGATTCCTCGACTACCTTGCCGCCGACCGCCACTTCGCGCCGGCAACCCGCAAAAAATACGGGGAGAACATCGAGTGGTTTGTCCGCGAAATCGCCAATCCCGCCATCAGCGAAATCACCCTGCATCACTTCATTAGCGTGAAAGCACGCCTGGGCGAGCGCGGGGCAAAAACCGCACGCATGGCCAGCATCATCTGCGCCTTAAAGAGCATCATGGCCTACAGCCGGGACGTTCTGGGCGTTCCTGTTATAGATTTGAGCAAGATCAAGATCCCACGGAGTCCCCGGCGGGAAGTGGTGTATCTCACCAAAGAGGAGCTTGAAGAGTTCCTGGTGTGCATTCCCTTGCGCACGTGGATGGGCAAACCCCGGGTCGCGGGGTATCGCTTCCGAGCCATTGCCGAAACGCTGGCCGCTACCGCCATGCGGATTTCTGAAGCGCTATCGCTTGATCGCGCGACCGTAGACTTTGCCCGGAAGCAGGCAAAGATCGTCGGGAAGGGGAACAAAGAGCGGACGGCGTTCTTCACCGACCGCTCGCTCAACTGGATCGTGCGCTACCTTGATCTTCGCACGGACGCCAACGCCGCGCTCTTTGCCACGACAGCAGGCTCGCGCATGACGGCCAATGTCGCAGAAGCGATGTTCAAACGCCACACCAAAGCCTTGAATTTCGCCAAGCCCGTCACTCCGCACGTTATCCGCCATACGGCAGCCACCAATCTGCTGCAGAACGGCTGCCCCATCGGTTTCATCAAAGAGATCCTGGGACACGAACGGCTTGAGACGACCTGCCGCTTCTATCTGGGGATCCTGAACAAGGCCGACACGCAAAAAGCCCATCAGCTCTATTCGAGCTTCGACGCTCCCCGTCCTGGTGATGGAGAGTTCGCGGCACCAGCGTATCCAGTCGATGTGCATATGCCGGCATCGAGCCCCTTGACGAATGCCAAGCCGCCGTTATGATAGAAACACACCTTAACATCGCGTCTGCATATACGAGCCGTTTGATGCTGGTCGCTGCGTGAGTATAAGAAAACCTTTTTTCTCACACAAAATAATGCAAAGAAGCGTCGTAGCACGATGAGGAAAGCGCGCAACACGCGTGGGGAACATTTCTTTACTAGATTTATTTCTAGGAGAGTCGGTACGGACGTCGTATAAGTGTACGGTAGTATGCGATGTTGTGTGGATCGAACCACCACGCCGCATAGAACGGTACGCTGCAGCGGCGATAAAACCGTTAGTGTTGGCCGAAGCCCTTCGAGGTTTACCTCAGGGCAGGGACTTTCAACGATCGGCCCGCGGTGGATAGCGCATGTATCCTCTATTCAGGACAACGAAAAGCACAAAACCCGCCGAAAGGCGGGTTTTGTGTTCTTAGAGAGCAGGGGATTGAAACTTTCTCATACCTAGATCGCTTGGAAATCCTGGAGCGGTCTGGATTCTTCGGACATCTGAGCAGATATCTTTTTAAGCGACGATGACGAAAACTTCTTCGAGAGCGCTTTCCCGAAAAATTCGATGCCGGGATGCATTTTCCCGATACGCTATTTATTCAGCTCCATACCGGTTTCCAAGCCCATAACAACTTCATGAATACGACGCATAATACCTCAAAGCGGATGAAATAAGCAGGTTTATCTCAAACCACAATCATCAAAATCCACAATTCTAAAAGAAGCCGCGTAAAGCCGGGCAAAAGTGGCGATAGTTTTTATATTGTCGGCGTCGGAGGGTCCGCAGGAGGCCTCGCCGCATTCAGCAGTTTACTTGAGAACATACCCGCCGATACCGGCATGGCCTTCGTTATCGTCCAGCACCTGGCGCCCACGTCCAAAAGCAGTCTTGGGAAGATCCTTTCTGGAATAACGAGCCTGCCGGTCACCGAAGCAAAAAGCGGTATCCCCATCGAACCCGACCATATTTATGTGATCCCTCCGGACAGGAATATTGTCGTCGAAAAAAACATCCTGAAACTCATTCCCCGCCAACGTCAAGGGTTGAATTTGGCGATCGACGACTTTTTTACTTCCCTGGCTACGTACAAAAAGAGCAATGCGGTCGGCTTGCTTCTTTCGGGAACGGGTTCGGACGGAACGCAGGGCCTGCGTGCCATACGAGAAATGGGCGGCATCACGTTCGCCCAGGATGACAGTGCCGAATTCCCGCAAATGCCGAATTCAGCCCGCGCCGCCGGCGTCGTTGATTACGTTTTAAGCCCGGCCGACATCGCCGCGCAATTAGTGAAGATCTCCAAAGGTCTTTCTGTTAAGAATGCGGAAAGCGCCCCAGAAGACGGCGCTACGTTTGAGACGGAAGATAAAGATCTCGCCAAGATATTGCAGTTTTTACTGGCCTCCAGCGATGTGGATTTTACCTATTATAAACCCGGAACGATAAAACGGCGCATTACGCGACGCATGTTACTGAATGATAGTAAGAACTTCCGGCAGTATGCGGACTATCTTAAGAAGTATCCAAAAGAAATAGACGCGTTATATCAGGACATCCTCATCAAGGTCACCGATTTTTTCCGCGATAAGCATGTATTCGATTTCCTGAAAGGTAAGATCCTGCCCGAGCTTTTTGATCGAAATCCGCGTTCCATTCGGGTCTGGGTGCCGGGCTGTTCCACCGGCGAAGAGGTCTATTCGCTGGCGATCACCCTGGCAAACTTCATGGAGGAGCGCCATGTGAATATTCCCGTCCAGATCTTCGGGACGGATATCAGCGAAGCTGTGCTTCAGAAGGCCCGCCGTGGCGTATATCCCAAGAGCATCGAAACAAGCGTGCCGCCCCAGCTATTACATGCGTATTTCCGCAAAGTCGAAGGGGGCTACGAGATATTGAAAAGCATCCGGATCATGTGCATCTTTGCCAAACATAATATGGTTAAAGATATCCCTTTCTCTAAAATGGATATCGTCAGCTGTCGGAACGTGCTCATCTATTTGGACTCCCTATTGCAAAAAAAAGCGTTTCCCATTTTCCACTATGCGCTGAACCCCGGCGGATTCCTTATCTTGGGCACCGCCGAAACCGCCGCAAGTTTTCAGGATTTGTATAGTACGGTGGATAAAGAACAAAAAATATACAGCAAAAAAGAGGCGCCGCCGGAGCATGTATCGATTTTTTCCGGCATGCAGCGGGCAAATCCCGCGCTGCGGGAAAAGTCATCGACAACGCATACCCCCCACGTCGGCAAGATCGATATTGAAAAAGAGGCGGATCGGATCGTGCTTTCAAGCCACGCGTCCGCGGGAATCATTGTCAACGATGACCTTGTCGTTGTGCAGTTCCGGGGTGATGTGGGCCGATACCTTTCGCCCGCTTCGGGGAGAGCCACCCTTGACCTGATCAAGATGGTTCATAAGGGGCTGCTTGCGAAAATATTGCAAATGCTGGCCAAGACGCGGAAGAACGGCAGTCCGGTGCGGGATACGTATGTTTCCATGGACGTTGAACTGGAGATCACCTCCCTCGATACCGAGAAGGTCGATCAAAAGTGCTACTTGATTTTATTTAAGGACGGCTCTAAGCAGCACCATGCGCGGCGCGGACAACAAGACGTTCACAAAACGGAAGAGGTTGGTCATATAGAAAATGAACTTAACGCTACCATTGACCAGCTTCAGTCGCTCGTGGAAGCGAGGGACGCTGCAAATGAAGCATTGCGGTCCGCGCATGAAGAGGTTATGTCGTCGAATGAAGAGCTGCAAAGCACTAATGAAGAATTGGAAACCACAAAGGAAGAGCTGCAATCTACGAACGAGGAGTTGATGACGCTGAATAGCGAACTACAGAATCGCAATGCCGAATTGAAAATTACCGAGGAAGCCCATAAAACCATGGTTCCGAAGCTTGCGGAGCGCACGGAGGAATTGTTCCGCAAAGACGAATTCATCTCTATCCTGGGGCACGAGCTGCGCAATCCGCTTTCCCCGATCTTGTATTCGTTGGAGCTCGTGAAATTGCACGGCGTAGCCGACCCTAAACTTGCGGAGATGATAAGCGTCATAGAGCGCCAGGCGAAGATCATGGGCGCCCTGATAAAGAGTTTGCTTGATTCGGCCCGCGCGATGGGCGGCAAAATTAAACTGGAATTGGCATCCACTGATTTTGATTCCGTGGTACGGCATGCCATTGAAACGGCCAAACCTCTTATTGAGACCGGCGGGCATACGTTGGAGGTGCATCCCTTGGATGCGCCCATCCGTTTACTTGTGGATCCTATGCGCCTGGAACAGATCATTGTAAATCTACTGAATAATGCCGCGAAATATACAAAGTCGGGCGGCCATATAACGGTCACCACCAGTAAGAAGGGCGACGATGTCTTTCTCAGCGTGAAGGACAATGGCATAGGCATTTCCGAAGAAATGTTGCCGAATATTTTTGATTACTTTGCGCAAGAAAATCAGACGTTCAGTAATTTCAAAGGCGGCCTCGGGATAGGGTTAACGCTTGCCCGTACGTTGACCGAATTGCATGGCGGAAGCTTGACGGCTTCCAGCCCGGGACTGGGCATGGGAAGCGAATTCGTTCTGCAGCTGCCCGCAAGACCGGCCGCGGACCGTTCAGGTAGTGGAACCGGATCGTCCGTTCTTGATGCGGGGGCGTATAAGAAGCGGCGCATTGTCGTCGTAGATGACAATGTCGCCCTGGCAGATGTTTTCGCGAAGTTGCTGCGCCACCTCAATCACGACGTGACGGTAGTGTATAGCGGCGCATCCGCCATCGAGGCAGCCCGCAATACGATGCCCGATATCATGTTCATAGATGTAGCAATGCCGGAAATGAGCGGCTATGAACTTGTTCAAATCCTCCGCAAGGATCCCATTCTCAATAATACGAAATTCATAGCCGTCAGCGGCTTCGGTGATGAGTATTCGGAAAAATCACAAAAAGCGGGATTTGAAGACCATCTCACCAAGCCCGTTGGCATTGACGCATTGAAGCGCCTATTGTCAAAGTGATAGGCTTGAGAGATTATTTCATGACATAAAGCCACAGGCTGACATGCGCCGTAACAGTTGGCATCTGATTTTCGCAACCGATCCTATTCTTTACCCGCCTTTCGGCGGGTTTTGTGTTTCATGACGTCTTTATATTATTTTGTTTTAATGAATACGTGAAAGCGATCGCAAACTCGGCATATGCCATAGAAACGACAAATCCGCCCCTGTCGACGGATATAATCGGTATTGCGGACTTTTATGATCTTATCAGGATCGCGGCCGATTGGCTCATCGTATTTGGCATCCTTATCGGTGCTGTTTTTGTCGTGTGGGGCGGAATCAAATATATCTCGGCAGGCGGGGATGAGGAGGGACAGCGAATGGCGCGTGCAATGATCATTAATAGTCTCGTCGGTGTTATCATCATCATCCTTGCCTATTCGCTGGTTAACTTCGTGGGATCGTTCCTTGGAACCGAACCGATCATTACCCCCCTAACCATTAAACGCCATACCTCGGAACACGCAATCCGTATTTCCAAAAATATTTCAGGGCGCTGGTAATATGGATGCGCGTGTACCTGTTAAAAATGATATCGATCAGTCCCTTTTTCCCCTTGCTCGCCTGGCCATGGTAGTGATAGAAGATCGCTCCCGGATGCCAGATAACTTCCCATCCCTGCTCCCAAAATCTCCGGCACCAGTCGACATCCTCGAAGTACATGAAAAAGCGCGTGTCAAAAAGTCCGACGTCATCGAGTGCCTCTTTGCGAACCAGCAGGGCCGAACCCATGAGCCAGTCGACAGGAAACGGGTCTCGTAACTCGTAACTTGTAACTTGTAACTTGTCGGCATACATGAATCGGGCGATATCGCTCTTGCCCCGTCGGGTTCGTCCAAGCACCGTGCGGCGATAAAGCAGTGTGAGAGGCTTGTAAAATCGGAAACAAGATGGTTGGAGCGTTCCATTGAGATTGAGCAGCTTTGGTCCCAGCATGCCGCATTTCGGATGATCCGCCAGATATTGCATGAGCATTTCCATTGCCTCGGCGCTCGGAATGATAATATCCGCATTGATGATCAAAAAACAGTTTCCCCGGGCGCGCCCGATGCCCGCATTGACCAGATGCGCAAACCCGATATTTCTTTTTTCCGGCAGATAAATGACATTAGGAAAATCCTCCCGCATCATCTCTGCGGTTTCTTCCATTGCCTCGCCGTCCCGCACGATCACCTCATGCTCCAGCGCGCCAAGATGCGTCTCGATGGACTTAAGGCAGAGCTTCAAAAGCTCGGGAGTGCGGTAATGGTTTATGATGATTGATAACACTCCGCATCTGGTATTTTGTGTCTGGTATTTTGTATAAATAATACTAAATACAAAATACTAAATACGAAATACTAATTAAACCACCTTTCCATATCCTTGGCGCTCACCTTGCGGGATTTCATTATCACGCGGCGCTTTCTCAACATTTTAGGAAGAAGCCGCAGCATCCGGCCGAATGCCCGCCAGGTGTAGCGCTCGAATGCGAGCACATAGAACCATGAACCTATCTCCTTGGGGAACCACCGAAAAAAGTGTTTTGCAAGCAGCGAAGGCATGTCATTCTTAGCCTGCATGAGCCGCTGATTCTTGAATGCATGATATTTGGAGAGTTTGGATAGCCTGCGGCGCTCGCCCATGATCGCGATATACGATGTTGCGGCGCTTTCCCCGGAACCCCGCTGATGATAGCCGACGGCATCCGGTGCGTATACGGCTTTCCATCCGGCGAGGCGAAGGCGCCAGGCAAGATCCACGTCTTCTTTATACGAAAAAAAATCCTCATCAAGATATTCGCAGCGGGCGCCAAGGCAGATCTTTACGTCTTCAAGTGAAGTTTTTCTATAGAGGGGTGCGGCGCCGTCGGCTCCGAATATCTCTTCCTGGCGGTCATACATTCCCGTATCGGGCGTTCCCTGGCCGCGATTTATGATTCGGCGGTTTTTGAGCATGAGGAGCCCGGTGGTATCGATAATGGGCTTTTTGGTGGCTTCATCTACTCTTGGCTCCTCCGTGTCCGGATCGAGACGATACAGCTTTCCTTGTACCGCGGCGATGCGCTCGTCACCCGCAAATACTCGCATGGCATTTTTTAAAAAATTGTCGTCGAGTCCCGCATCCGAATTCAAAAGCAATACGTATTCACCCTTGGCCATGGCGATGATGCGATTGTGACCCGGGGCAAAGCCGATGTTTTCTTTTGATTCAAGGATATGAAACCGGAATTCGGCATTTTCAACGCCGTGGGCGGAAAGATGCGCGGACCGAAGCCCGGGCAGGCGTTCTTTCATGCCTGCCAAGAGGCGCTTTGTGTTGTCCTTCGAATTATTGTCGAAAACGATCAATTCGATCCGCGGCCATAATTGCAATGCCGCGGATTTTACCGCGGTTTCAATGGTTGCTTCATCGTTATAGCTAAGAATAGAAATAGTGACCAGAGGATCCAAAATTACAATGACAGAGTGACCGAGTGACAGAGTGAATGGTGTAGATATTATTTTAAGTAGTCTCTGAAAAAATTATGTCATTCCGGGCTTGACCGGAATCCATGCGCAAGTTCGCCTTCTTTTTCTGGATTCCCGCTTTTGCGGGAATGACAGATTAGAGCTTTTCAGAGGTTACTTAATAATATTCCATTCACTTCGTCACCTCGTTACATTGTCACTTTGTTACCCAACTTCTCGCCCACGTAGAAGCCGTATAGAGCGATTCGAATGTTCCCGCGTCCGACCAGAAGCCCTTCACTTCGCTCCAGGTCATGCTTTTTTCCTGAATGTAGGCATTGTTGACGTCGGTAATTTCCATCTCGCCCCGCTGGGAAGGTTTTTGCCTTTTGATGATATCGAACACGTGGTTATCGTAAAAATAAAGTCCGGTAACGGCAAAGGATGACTTCGGAATTTTCGGTTTTTCCTCTATATGTATAATGCGGTCGTCTTCGTCGAAGTGGGGGACGCCGAATCGCTCGGGATCGGCAACTTTTTTGAAGAATAGCCCGGCGCCCTTGCTTTGTTTCTCGAATGCAATGCGGGCTTCGGTAAAATCATCTTCAAAAATATTATCTCCGAGAATCACCGAAATGGTGCCGTTGTCCGCAAAATCTTCCGCAAGGCGCAATGCGTCGGCAATGCCGCCCGCCCCCTTCTGTACGGCATATTCGAACCGCATGCCGAAATCCTTCCCGTCTTTCAGTAATTCGACAAAATGACCGCTGAATTCCTCGCCAGTGACGACCATGGCTTCCGTAATGCCCATGGTACGGAATGTCTCGATAGGATAAAAAATCATCGGTTTGGCGTAGACCGGAAGCAGATGTTTATTGGTGACCAACGTGAGCGGCCGCAAGCGCGTGCCGTAGCCGCCGGCGAGAATGATGCCCTTCATAAGAAAGTTTCACAGTACTCAAGTGCCTGAGTTCTTGAGTGCTCGGAATGTCGCCTTTGGCGACTTGATCATTTAAAATAAATAAAAATCGAGCGATAGCGAGAAGCTCCAAGCACTTAAGAACTTATAGCACTTAGGCACTTTTTGCATACTGCTTTTCATAATATTGCTGATATTCCTTTGTTTGCAAGCGCCGCCACCAGTTCTCGTTATGCGTATACCATTCGATGGTTTCCGCCAAGCCCTGCTCAAAAGTATATCGGGGTGCAAAGCCAAGTTGCTGCTTGATCTGGTCAGAATCGATGGCGTATCTTCGGTCATGGCCGAGCCGATCCTGCACGCGCTCGATAAGACCCTCATTTTTTCCCAGCAGGCGCAGAATGGATCGCACGACCTCGACATTCGAGCGCTCGGCATTACCGCCGACCAGATACGTTTCCCCGATTACACCCTTTTGCAGCACCAGATCAATGGCCCGGCAGTGATCCTCCACATGGATCCAGTCGCGCACATTGAGGCCATCGCCGTATAAGGGAAGCGGCTTATTCTCGATGGCATTGGTGATCATGAGGGGAATCAGTTTTTCGATGAACTGATACGGGCCGTAATTATTCGAGCAGTTCGTGATCGTGACGGGAAGGCCGAATGTTTTATGGTACGCGCGTACGAGGTGGTCGCTGGCGGCTTTTGAGGCGGAATAGGGGCTGGAGGGATTATACATCGTTTGGCTGGTGAATTTTTCGGTCGAACCAAGATCAAGCGATCCGAATACCTCGTCGGTGGATATGTGATGGAAGCGCTTTATACCTGCCGCAACGGCCGCATCAAGCAGCGTTTGCGTTCCGGAAACATTCGTTTTTATGAATTCGGCGGGACCGGTGATCGAACGGTCAACATGGCTTTCGGCGGCGAAGTTCACCACAACATCAATGCCATCCAGTGCGCGGCGAGAAGATTGGTAGTCCCCGATGTCGCCTCTCATGAACGTATAGCGGGGATCGTTCTCGATCTCCTGTAGATTTTCAAGATTGCCGGCGTATGTTAATACGTCGTAATTAACCACCGCGTCGTCCGGACGGTTTTTGAGCCAGTAGTGTATAAAATTGCTGCCGATGAATCCGGCTCCGCCGGTTACTAAAAGGCGCATAAAAAAAGCTTATAGCTTATAGCTTATAGCTTATAGCGGGTTTGAGCAAGTAAAAAGCCGCGTTTAAGGCGCGGCAGAAATTACGGCAATGGGGGCGAAGGTGCGATCGGCGGAATCCGGGATTTATCTTTTGGTTCCACATAGACCAGAAGAGCTGCGGTTGGACTTGAATATCCCCATCTGCCAATGATGGGTTCGGTATTCCTGATCGTATAACCCCGTCTCACCAACTCCCGAAGACCATTGGCGAGTATATATTCATTGCTTGAAATTGAAGCGCGGTTCAACGGATTAATATGGACGGTGTACAGGCGCGTATCGTCGATGACCTCGATCCGATAGGCCGCTTCATTCGCCGATGCAGTCTTTGTAATGACATCCGAACTCGTCTTGGCGCCGGCGTTGATTTCTGTACGGCAGCCACCGAACACTAACCCTAGGGCGATTAGTAATGTCGCAGATACGATCTTTATCTTTGTCATGGCATTCTCCTTTACTCGATCGGGACTTCCGTGATTTCCATGATCCGGGATGTGGTGATCGTGCCAAATTGCCGATGGATGAATTCCAAAAACATACCGCGGCCGATGAATCCGACTTTAAGCATGGAGCCGCCCCATGTCGATCCGCTGATAAAAACCTTTACCGG
>JAUYLV010000025.1 GCA_030699565.1 bacterium | reverse complement strand
CATAAGGAAATCGGGATCCCGACCGAAGTCGGGGCTTGGTCATGATAAAGTGCATTATCGAAAAGATCACCACGTCCCGCCAATCCGTACCAATCCATTGATTGGCGGGACTCGCGATGACAATACATTCTTCTAAATGATGAAATTGCGGAGCTACTCCGTCACTCTGTCACTTCGTCACTAATAAACTGGATAATATTTTCCGCTCTCTTCTTCCACGTATACTGCTCCGCTTTCTTATGGGCATTGGCAGCACGGTGTGCAGCTTCGACGGGATTTTTAAGCACATTCACCAAGGCCAACGCCAAGTCTTCCGCATTGCCCGGCTCAAAAAAGAATGCATCGTCTTCCGTCAAAATTTCGCGCAACGACGGCAGATCGGATGCGATCATGGGAATGCCCGACGCCATATATTCAAAAATCTTAAGCGGCGACATCGCATAGGCATAGTGATCGCTTTTGGGAAAGGGTGCAGCCAGCACATCCATGGCTTTTAAATATTTTGGGACGTCGGCCGGGGAAACATGCGATACATAGTGTACATACGGCACTATGCCGTCCGCTCGCATCCTTGCCGCATATATCACAGCATCGCCCGAATCCCCCCCAACGATCACAAGCCGCGCGTGTGAATCGCCCGCGCGAAGTGCGGCAAACGCCTCAAGAAGTTCCGGAATGCCCTTCTCCTTGTCCATGGTCTTCAATCTTCCCGCGTACCCGATCAGTTTCGCATCCAACGGAAGCCCGAGTCTTTTGCGTAACACTTGCTTCTCTTCATCCCCTCCTCGTTTTTGAGGAGGGGCTTGGGGAGGTGTGTTTGAATCTACACCTCTCCCTGCCTCTCCTCGAAGAGGAGAGGAGTTTATTGAATGATCTACTTGAAAAGGAGGGAGTGTAAATGCCGCCAAATCTACTCCATCGGAGGCAACAATGATTTTTTCTGCGAGCACACCTCCGTCCCGAAGTATCTCTTTGAGTTTTTGCGTGAGTGTTATAATACCCTTCGATTTTTGCGCCGCCTCAATATCGTCAGATTTGGGAATGGTGTGGAGCTCAAGAAAAACGTTTTTTGTAAATTTAGCGGCAAGGCGCGCGATGCGGGAATCGCGGGTGTAGACAAGAGATGTGACGGAGTGACGGAGTGACGGAGTGCCGGAGTGATTGGAAACTCGAGTGAATCTCGAGATTAATAGATATACAAATACGCTAAGCAGAAAAGTGCCGTATTGGACGGCAAAGGCGAAGCGGTCGAGGAAGGGAAAGAGTTGCGCAAGCGGATAAAGATCAAGCGACGGCAGCCGGACGATACGAAAATTCCGCTCCACGCCATAGTAGGCGTAAACATCTTTCACGCCACGAAGCTGCCTTGTGCGCCACCTCCACGGTATCACCAGGGTAACACTGGTCGCCGGTCGCTGGTCGCCGGTCGCCGTGAATGCATGACACATCTTCATGATCTGCACCCCATGCGCCTTTTCGGTCGGCAGACGTAAATTGGCGAAATAATATAGTTTCATATTCGTCATCGCAAACCCCGCCATTCAAATACCGTGTCCGTTAAATATGGGGTGTGGCGATCTCTAGTGGAATAAGATTACTTCGTCGTTCCTCCTCGCAATGACAAAAAGAGGGATTTGCAATGACCACTCTGTCATCGCGAGCCGATGCGGTACTCCGCAAAGGCGTGGCGATCTGGCAGTCGGAAAAGATTGCTTCGTCGTTCCTCCTCGCAATGACAGAAAGAGTAAATCGCAATACCCATTAAGACGCTTTTTATATATCTGACGCGTCCGTTGTTTCTTTTTGAGCCTTCAGCGCCTCGCGCACCTCTTCTACAAAACCCGGATCGGGCTCGCCCGTCACGAAATCGATTTTTTGATAGGGAACGACAATGAAGTATCCTTTGAGGTTCCGGCCGATTTGTTTTCCGTACCTGCTTATTTTAAGGCGGAAACGATTCGCTTCTGCGGTATAATGACTGCTATAGTGCCGCTCCGACCCGTCTTGATCACGGATACGGACTGCGGGAAGGGCCATCTCATCGGTAGACCATATACCGCCATCTTTTGCATGCGAAGTTCCCTTCACTTGCACCGCATGATCCGTGTCCGCCCAAAGATCGACTGCCCTGAATGCATCTTCCTGGGGATGGGAAAGTTGCGGATGCTCCCCCAGCGCTTCAAAAACCTTCTGAACCGCAACCTGGGTCACAACCCCTCTGCGCATGATCTGCGTCTGCTTCAGATCACCCGAAGCCTTCGCCAAATCCTCAAGCGTAGTCCAAAACCGGCTAAGAAATTCCTTGTCATTAGAATTCGAAAGCAAGAAATGTGTCACAAGAAAATGAAACTCCGTGCAATCTTCTATGGCCGGAGCCACCTCTTGTTCAAATTGTTCGGGTGTTGAGTGGGGAATCTTGGCTAAAAGTTCTTGCGATTTAAAATAATCCGGAAGACCGAAAAGCACCTCAACGCCTTCGAGTTGATCCGGATATCGCGTTTCGTATTCGATTTTCAATTGCGCCAATGCGGCTCTGTCGCGTTTTTGAAAGGCAGCGAATAGTTTATCCTGAAGCGCATTGGCCTCGATGTGTTCTTGCCGCGGACCGTATTTTCGTGTTAAAACCTCCCGCCGTTCGGCTTTTTTGTGAAAAGGAAAGCCGTATTTATCCTGCCACCACCGCCCGCGCTCTTCATTGAATAATTCCTGCTCCGTTGGATTTAAAGGCTCTCCCCTCAAGTGCTTCCCGACAACTTCACGCCCGTGTTCCGACAGTAATGAAATATCGGCTTCAAGCTCCCGCAGTGCGTAAGCGGAAATACCTGGGCTTTCTATGGGCCTTGGAACGAATTCGCGTTCAATAGACATAAATAGGATTATTTACGATATATCATCATAATCGCCTGCCCCCACTTTTTCAATCCCGGCCAGCCACCGAAGAACCAATCAACGCGATGAATGATTTCGTTCGAAAACCAAAATCGCGGAATACCATATCGGTGCAACGGAGGCCACAATGTCGTGGCATGCGAGCGGATGAGTTTTAAACCTGATGAAGCGCCGATGCGCAACCATTCCGAAAGCGACAGATTATGATTAAAGGCGTCGGGGCTCCAAAAAGAAGTGCCTGAGTGCATACGTGCCTGAGTGCTTGAGTGATTGGTGTGGATATTTTTACGTTTCCAGCGCGATATTTTTGTAATCCAGTAATGCTGCAGCGCGGGAAAGGTGATTAAAAGTTCTCCACTCGGTTTTAAAACACGCCGGAATTCCGCAAAAACCTTCTCCGGATGCTTTACGTGCTGAATGATATCGACGGCGACGATCTTATCAAAGGAAGCATCGGGAAACGGAAGCGATTCCAAATCGGCAACCATTCCTTCAACATTTTTAATACTTGCCCGCTGCGCGGCACTTAGTGTAGTTTGTACACGAAGTTCCTGCACGTCGCAGCATGTTATCTTGCCTTCTTTATCCCCTCCTCTGCGAGGAGAGGTTTGCATTGCCATGCCGTAGCCTTTGGCGAAGGATGGGGGAGGTGTGTTTCGTGTTCGCTGATACTGAATATAGGCCAATACCTGCGCCCCCTCACCGCATCCCGCATGTAATACCGCATCCGTTTTTTGAACCGGAAAGAATTCCGGATATACGCGGCTGGCCAAAATTTTACCATGCAGCGATATAGACATGATAATGGATTGCCCCTTGAGTCATCCTGATTCAAATCGCAAAAAATAGCGGACCGCATGCCGCCGTAGCTTTAGCGGTGGCGTAAGGATCTCGCGCAAGGCATTTCAAAAGAGATTCTTCTATTATGCTGAGGTTTATGGTATCAGAATGACTCGGGTTTTTTAGCCATGCAGAAATATCCTATTGGCGCCGGACGTTCCCGCTTGAGTTTTCGCGGTATGCAGCGATCGAGCACTAAAGCAATAGGGAACGCAACGAGGCGGATAAATCTTGGCATTAAAGGCGAGATAAGATGGCACGCGGCGGAAAATCGTTCCCCGATGGGAATTAATAAGAGATTTTTAAATCCTCCCGCACGCATAAGACGCTCCAATCCCTCGGTGGTATACCGCGCATAATCATGGGGTTCGCGCGACTCGGGCAGGATGCATGGCGACGTAATCCACAACATGCCGCCGGGTTTTAATACGCGGCAAACCTCCCTAATACTGAAATTG
>JAUYLV010000017.1 GCA_030699565.1 bacterium | reverse complement strand
GGATATGAGAAATACAGCAAAGAGTATCTGCTGCCGGAAAAGCTCAAGGGAAGGAAATATTTAAGATCTTCCTAAAATCCGCAGAATCTTATAATCATGTCCTTGCCAATCTTTTCGTTCCTTTGTCATTCCCGCGAAAGCGGGAATCTATAAAACTCTTGTACATGGATAGCTGCTTTTACGGGAATGACAAGCTTCCTCTTCGTGTCTGTGTCGGGGAATTTTTTATTTTCCCTCGTGTGTACCTGAAAATATGTGTTAAACTACGTCATATATGAAGACGGCTATTGGGATTATCGTTGCGGTATTTGCGGCACTTTTTCTTCTGACGGGGTGGATATTCTATAAAACGCCGAATCTAGCCGACGTTCAAAAAGAGGCGATCCATGACGCGCTTACGGAAATAAAAGAAGAGATCTTAGCACCCCCGCCCTTGCGCGCAAAGCGCGAGGTGGAAGGGGCACGTTTGACCGTCGATGGCATTGTGAGGGAAACGAACGCGCATCGGTCGCAGAATGGCCTGCCCGCGCTTGCATCTAACGATCGCCTCACGGCAGCCGCGGCGGCAAAAGTCGATGACATGTTCGCGTATCAGTATTTTGCGCATGAGTCACCATCGGGAAAAAGCGCCGGCGATCTGGCGAAAGATGCCGGCTATGTCTATATTCTGGTCGGAGAGAATCTTGCGCTCGGTAACTTCCCTAATGACGTCGATCTGGTGCAGGCGTGGATGGACAGTCCCGGACATCGGGCAAATATATTACATGAACGGTTCGAAGAGATTGGCGTCTTCGCCAAGCGCGGCATTTTCGAGGGGAAGACAACATGGATCGCGGTACAGGAATTCGGCACGCCACGCTCGGCCTGCCCGCAGCCGGATCCGGGCCTGAAGGCGAAGATTGATTATAACCAGGATCAGATCGTGGCACTTCAGGCGACGCTGGATAGCATGCGCGGGGAACTTGAGCAAAAACGCCGGGAATCAAATGATGCGTATCGCGCGAGCGTCGATGAATACAATGCGCTTGTCGAGCGCTATAACGCGCTTATTGCGGAAACGAAGGTTCTTGTCGATCAGTACAATATGGACGTGCGTCGAACGAATGCCTGCATTGAGGGATCGGCATAGCCGATGCGCGCGACACTATGTGGTGGAAAAATTCCGTTTTTTATGAAGCGTACGTGGATAGATTCGCGGGAACATTTTCCGGTTTTCGCGGTCATTTGGGATATCTGGAGTCTTTGGGCATCGATTGCGTGCATCTGCTTCCGTTCTTTCCCTCGGGCGGCGTGGATGGTGGATATGATGTCATGGATTATTGCGGGGTCGATGCGCGTTTAGGGACCGTTGAAGATGCCGCCCGTTGCATCGCGGAAGCGAAGAGTCGCGGGATTCGCGTCATTATCGATCTGGTGCTTAATCATACGTCGATTCTCCATCCATGGTTTCAGGAGGCAATACGAAATCCGACGAGCCCTAAGCGCGAATATTACCTTTGGAGCAAGACGGGATCGGAATACGCCGAAGCGTATAATCCCTTTTCCCTTTTTAAATCGAAAAACTGGATCGCGGAGCCGACTGCGATGGCGAAATATTACGCGACATTTTTTCCCGAACAGGCCGATCTGAATTGGGATAATCCCGAGGTTACGGAAGAAATCTGCCGGGTCATGGATTTTTGGATCGGATTGGGTGTTTCGGGATTCAGGTTAGATGCCGCTTCCTATCTGATAAAACGAGACGGAACGCCTTGCCGACACCTGCCCGAAACTCACGCGGCGCTGAAGCGTTTACGCGCTTATATTGATCGAAAATATTCCGATATTATGTTATTGGCGGAGGCGAATGGAACCGTGGAAACTATTAAAGCGTATTTTGGAAACGGTGATGAGTGCCATATGGCGTATGATTTTCCGCTGATGCAGCGCATGTATCTTGCTTTGGCAAAACGCGACATCTCGATCGTGACCCAAGCGGTCGCCGTTTCGCGCGATATTCCCGAATCGTGCCAGTGGGCTACGTTTTTGACCTGTCATGATGAAATTTCCCTTTCCGCAATGGAAAAGGAAGACCGCAATCCCATTTTGCAATTTTTGGATCCGCAGAACACCCATCCGTTTAAATCGGGTAAGAGCGTAGCCGCCCGACTTGCAACCGCATTAGGCGGTGATCCCGATCGGATCATTGAGGCGTTCCAATTGCTTTTGTGCGCTCCCGGGTCACCCGTGGTATATTATGGAAGCGAGATCGGGATGAAGAATGCGACACTGCCTCAGCCGGTTCGCGATACGCGCTGGTACGTACGGGGTTCGTTCGATTGGAATAACGCTCAAGCGCAAAATGACGATCCCAATTCGCTCTTGCGTGCCGTCACATCCATGCTGCTGCAGCGCAAGTCGGGAACATTGGCATGTCCGACTGCGCTGGCACCATCAACGCAAAAAGAAGCTGCGGCGTCCGTTATTGCATAAATAGACATTATGATCCGTCAAATGGGTTATCCTAAAAATTTTTATCGGAAAACCCAGGCCGGCTCAAGCGCCATTATCACCCCATTCCTTGTGGCTGCGGTCTTTGCGGCATTTTTCTTCACGCGTGGATTTTATTCATCCAAGGCGACCATCGCCTTCATCGCCGAGGGGAGTAGATTTGTCCAGGTGGACGAAGCGTTTAACGTAAGCGTGATCGTGGAATCAAAGCAGGCGTTCAATACCGTGGGCGCCATTGTCCGGTTTCCGGCAGATCTTCTGGAGGTTACGGGCGTGTCAAAGGACGGATCGATTCTTGAGGTATGGGTGGATGAACCGGCGATTGATAATGCCGATGGCGTGGTCGTATTCAGCGGCGGCATAATCCGCGGATATCAGGGTACGGCAAAAATAGCCACGATCCGTTTTCAGCCAAAATCACTCGGCGAAGCCATTATCGACTTCGAGGACGCCACCGTACTTGCGCATGACGGGAGAGGAACAGAAATCCTTGGTAAGCAGCGTGACATCGCGTTCTTCGTGCGGCCGGACGATAGCCTCTCGCCGGATATTGACGATGACAACCGGGTGACGATTTCTGATCTTAGCAAACTTTTGGCGCATTACGGATCCGATACGTCGGTTTATGATTTGAACGGCGACGGCTCCATTGGAGCGGGCGATGTGAGCGTGATGCTGTCGCGACTATTCCGCTAACCCCCTTCTTTATAAAGGAATGAAGCAAAGAACCATCATCACCATTATTCTAAGCATCGCTGCCGTAGGCGCCGTCATGGTAGGCGTGTCGCGGTTTTTTGGTTTTAGATCGGTGGCGCATCCGTCGGATCAAATTTCGTTTTTGCGGCTTCCGGACGGGTTCGGCGCGACGATATTTGCCGATGGGCTTGGGACGCAGGCGATATCCCGCCCAGGACCGAACAACGGGGCACGTCTGATGGCGGTGCGTGATGACGTTGTCTATGTCGCCGTGCCGGACGATAGCGCGATCTACGCACTTTTTGATACAAATGGAGATGGGCGCGCGGATGATCGCAAGACATTTCTTGGCGGGCTTCGCAGACCCCACAATATAGATTTTTACCAGGACTGGGCCTATATCGCAGCAGAAGATAAAATATTGCGCATTCAGGACGCCAATCGCGATCACCGAGCCGATCTGGGTACTATGCAGACGGTTATGGCCTTGCCGACCGGCGGCCATTGGACGCGCACGGTAAAGATCATTGATGAGGCGATGTATGTCGCGATCGGTTCATCCTGCAACGCCTGCGACGAATCGGATCCCGAACGCGCCACGATCCAGAAATGCGATCTCAATGGAAAGAACTGCTCGATTTTTGCCAAAGGGCTGCGGAATGCCGTTGATTTTATTTCACATGAGGGAGTGCTGTACGCGACCGAAAACAGCCGGGATTTATTGGGTAACGACGTGCCGCCCGATGAAATAAACGCGATACGGGAAGGAGGGGATTATGGCTGGCCCGTTTGCTACGGTAAAAACATGCATGACGCGGATTTCGACAAGAACGTATACATTCGCGATCCCTGCGCCGATAAGATTCCACCGCTTGTTGAACTCCCGGCGCATGTGGCGCCTTTGGGACTTGCCACCTATGACGGCAATGTATTTCCCGAACAATGGCAGAAAAAACTTTTTATCGCATACCATGGTTCGTGGAATCGTCAGCCGCCATCCGGCTACAAGGTGGTTGCCGCCGATATCGAAACGGGTGAGATTATGGATTTTGCGACCGGATGGCTTGAGGGAGAAACCGTATTCGGCCGCCCGGTCGGGATAGTTACCTACAAAGATGGATTGCTGATATCCGACGACGTGGCGGGAAAGATTTATTATATAACGCACCGCAAGTAAGCATTCGTCACGATTGACACGCGCATTTCCATGGCATAGCATGGGAATGTTTTTTATTGTGTTCATTACCAACGGAGGAGCGATGGCAAACGTCAATGAAGCGCAAGTAAAGCGTGTTGCGGACTTGCTAAAAAAGGCGGAAATGGGTTCGGGATTGAATTTTTACAGCATCAAAAAGGGTGATACGGAGATCGTTTTGGCGGATATGTATCCTCCGCTTAACCATCCCCAAGTCGTGAACTACTTATTTTTCATGACTGCCCACGATTTTGGATTCTGGTACGGCGATAATGCGGGATATTTAGAGCCGCTTTACGGCACCATAGGCGGCAAGCGACTGAAGGGATCGGATCTTCTCTGGAAGTCGTGCATGCGCCGATTCAGCGAGGATGCATCAATGTTCCAGCCGGAGCGGTTCGCGGATATTACGCCGGAAACATTTGCAAAGATGTTTTCCGATGACAACGGACCCGTTCCGTTTCCCGACCTGGAGGCGCGATTCATGCTTACTCGCGCATACGGAATGTGGTTTCGTAAATATGGCCAGTCGCCCAAGATGATTCTTCAGAACGCGCATGACGCCAAAAATCCGCTTTTGAGATTTCTTGATGCGACAAGCTGCATTCCGGGCTATGACGCGGATAGCTATCTGAAGAAGAATAGGCTGCTTGCCATGGCCCTGCATCGCCGGCCGGAGCACTTTCTTGCCGTTACGGATCATGAGCATTGGAAGCCGATCGTGGATTACCACCTCATGCGCGTATCCTTGCGCCTTGGCCTGATCGATGTAGCCCAAGCCGAGCGCAATCAGTTGAGATTGCGCGCATGGTGCTCGTCGAATATGGAGGCGGGAATCCGAAAGGCTACATTTGATGCCGTATCAATGCTCGCCGAGCTATCGGGGCAATCGATGTTTGCTATTGATGAAGCTCTTTGGATGGCGAGAAAATACTGCCCCGAAATAGAACAGCCTGATTGCGCCAAATGCCTTTTCAACGCCGCATGCGAAAAACGCACGGAGCTGTTTCAACCGGTGTTGCGTACGACCGCATATTAGCAAATCCCGCTCATACTATGAGTGGGATTTTATCATGCTTAATATTTATGGCGGAGATCAGTGTATTGCCGAACCGGGCTCAACCGGCTTTTCGGGAATAAGCAGCACGGGCTTCCCTTCGCTATTGGAAGGCGCCAAAAGCATGCCCTGGGATTCGAGGCCCATAAGTTTGCGCGGCTCAAGATTGACCACGAATGCGCATTGCCTGCCGATGAGTTCCTCGGGAGTATATGACTTGCCGATGCCGGCAATGATCTGCCGTAGTTCCTCTCCTTGAGAAGGAGGGATTTGGGGAGGTTTCGCTTCCCCCTCTTGAGGTAAGAGGGGGTTAGGGGGAGTTATGTTCTTCGATCCAAAATCAACTTTCAATTTCAGGAGTTTTTCAGATCCTTCGACGTATTCGGCCTCTTTTATGGTGCCAATTTTTAATTCAAGTTTTTGAAAGTCAGAGAAAGAGATTTGCATATAAAATATTACAAGCACACCTCCCCAACCCCTCCTTGCAAGGAGGGAATTTAATGCGTTGTTTGTTGTTGGTCGTAGAGGTTGTACAGGTCGTTGGTTAGTTCATACCTCTATGATAACCGGTAAAATCATCGGGCGGCGCTCAGTCTTGATAAATAGGAATTCTCCGATGCGCTCCTTCAGATTTTCCTTGATATACGCCCAATTGACCGCGTGTCGAGGTCCTTCGGCTTTTTGGATGATTTCCTTTACCTTTTTGCGTGCATCATCAATAAGCTTGCCGGATTCCTTTATGTAGACAAAACCTCGCGTAATAATGTCGGGGCTTCCGCGCAATTTTCCGGATTTCGAATCCACAATGGCGATAATGACGAACATGCCGTCGGATGCGAGCGTTTTGCGGTCGCGCAAAACCACTTCACGAATGTCGCCGATGCCAAGGCCGTCCACCATTACGTAATATGCGGGGACTTTCTGCTTGAGCAGGCGCGCTTCACCTGCGGCATTGAACTCGGCCACTTGGCCGTTTTCCATCAAAAGCACGTTCTTCTCCGGAATGCCTTCGGCCATTCCAATCTCTCCATGGCCTTTGAGCATGTAAAAGTTTCCATGCACCGGAATAAGATATTTTGGCCGTACAAGCTGGATCATTTGCCGTAAATCGTCTTTGCGCCCATGGCCGCCGGCATGAACGTCCATCATTTGGTAGTGCATGATGGTAGCGCCCTGTTTTGCCAAAAGATCCTTTACCATCTGTACACTGCGCTCGTTTCCGGGAATTACCGAAGAAGAAAATATCACCGTATCACCCTTTTCGATCTTTACGTGTCGGTGCTCGCCGGAGGCAATACGCATGAGCATGGCGTTTTCCTCCCCTTGCGCCCCGGTTCCCAGAACAATGATTTGTTCGGGAGGAAGCCTGCGCAGATCTTCGGGGTCCGTGATCATGGTACTGTCCTTGTACCGGATATACCCGAGCTGTCGCGCGATCTCGACGTTCGTGCGCATACTGAAGCCCTGCAGGAATATGCGACGGCCCTGCTTCTCGGCGATCTCGATAAGCTGTTGGACCCGGTTTATGAGCGACGAGAAGGTTGCGGCGATAATGCGTCCGTGGGCGCTGGAGACTATTTTTTCGAGGTTTTCGTAAATGGTGCGTTCGGATAGGGAGTGCCCCTCCTGATCCGCGCTGGTGGAATCTGAAAGCAAGGCCAATACGCCCCGGTCACCGATCATTTTTATCTTTTCCAGATCCGCGGGCTTGTCGATGAACGGGTCCGGATCGATCTTGAAGTCTCCGGTATGAATGATGGTTCCCACCGGCGTGGCGATCGCAAGTGCTACCGCATCGGGAATATTATGGTTGATGTGCAACACATCGATAGCGAACGGTCCGAGTTTAAGATGCGAATCGCGTGTAATAAGCTCTATATCGAGCGGGGCCAGATTCTTAAACTCCTCATGCCGCTTTTTTATCAGGCCGGCGGTAAGGGGTGCGGCGTAGATCGTCGGATATTTCAGTTTCTCTATCACGTAGGGGAGTGCTCCGATATGGTCCATATGTCCATGCGTCAACAGAATGCCATCAATGGCGTCTTCCTTGCCCTTTAAGTACTCGATATTGGGAATGATATAGTCGACTCCCGGCATGTCTTCTTCCGGAAACCGAAAACCCACATCGACGATGAGGATCCGTCCCTGGTATTCGATCAAGGTCATGTTCTTGCCGATCTCGCCGAGTCCGCCGATCGGAATGATGCGAAGATGTTCGGAAGGTGGAAGGCTTACCGTCCACTGGCCGTTTTCTTCGATTACGGGACGGCGGCGCGGTGTGCGCATGCGCCGACGCAATTCCCGGGCGCTGCGTTGCGAAGGGGGTCGCCTTTCCTCATGGTCGCGCACATGAGGCGGCTTTGGCGGCCGTTGGGGGGCAGCGGCATCCGTTGCGGCATGCGTCAAAGGACGGGCATGGCGGCGATTGTCGCTTCGGCGTCCGCGTCTGCGATGCCTGCTTTGGTTTTCCGCATGCGGCTTGGAAGATGACGGTCGTGACTGACCGGGTGTTGTTGGTTGTTGGGGCATATGAATTATAGGGTGAGTTATTTGAGTTTAAAGATAATTTCCGCAAGGCCGTGAAAGACGGCCAGTAATAGTTTGATGTGGCGGGGCACCGATTGGCTCCATGCGGTGCTCGCGTTTTCCTTATATGCGCCTATGCAGCGATCCAGCGCTTCGCGCATGCCATCATCCGATCCCCAGGCATTCAACTCGAAATTCCGCTCCGTGCCGATAATATCGAAGTTTGCACTGCCGAGCATCCATGCGTCGTCGACGATACAAAATTTTGCATGAAAGTATTTTTGCGTACCGTACCATGTGATGCCATGTCTGATAAGCCATGGCAACGGAATCACGCGAAACCAATCGTAGCGGGGCTTGTCGGTTCTCAGCGGCGTGAATATTTGCACGCTAACGCCGCGGCGGTGTGCGCTAACCAAGGATTTTAATATGCGCTTATCCGGAAAAAAGAACGGGGTGGCGATGCTGATGCGCCTTTTTGCCCGGGAAAATCTATCCAGGCACCAGGCATATATTTCATGATCCGTCCGGTGCGGACCCGTAACGATGAGTTTATAATCCTGTTCCGTCAAAAAACCGTCGGGAAAACCCAGTGCCTGCGGAATCCGTGATCGTTCTGCCAAAATCCACAATTTTTCGAAATACGCCACTATGGCATCGGGCTGCGTGACGGGCGTGAATAAAAAAAGGTCGTGCCTTCCCTGTTGCGCATCCTCAAACGAGGAACTTCCCAAGCCGATGATGCGGCGGTCGAATACGAAGAGCCGCACATGGTTTCGGCACGCTGCCGCAAGCGGATGGAAGGGTAGCCAGGCATCAAGGGGGCGGAAAACGCGCGCCTCAATACCAGCCACTTCAAGATCTCCTAGGATTTTTGCGGTTAGATCCGCGGGAATCTCCACATTGTCGAACACTATGCGGATTCGGACATGTCGCTTTGCCGCCTTTTTGAGCGCTGTAGCCAACCGCATGCCGGTGCGGTCCGGCTGTAGGGCGTAAACCGAGATTAGGATTTCATCTTGCGCCGTATCGATAAGATTTTCAATGCGGGAAAGAAGCTTGTCGCCATCTTCGTAAAGAAGCGGTTGGTTGAATTGTTCGTACATAATTACTTACCAGAATGCCGCGTATCTGTTAATCCCGTTTTACTTGTGCTCGGAGGGAGAGTTGAACTCCCACGGGGTTGCCCCCACAGCGCCCTGAACGCTGCGTGTCTGCCAATTTCACCATCCGAGCATACAAATTCTATTTTGGATTGTAGATTAGTTATTCGAGGAAGATCGTAAACCGAATCGTATAGAGCACAATTACAGAGAAAACGCCCATACCAATTAATATCATCCGATATTTCTTATCTGGAGTATTTGCCAGTGATTTAAAAATTGACCAAGAAAAACCAATGATGCCTATAAAAAACAAAAAAACCGCTACTGTTGTTAAATATGTCCAATGATAAGATCCCGTTGTTAAACATGGTTCACTCGGGTTTGGACAATTCGATGCGCCTAGTGCTTCGGCAAGGAGAGGTAATGATTGCAGGCTGACAAGTAGAAGGCCGATAAGAATTCCTCCCACAAGAACTAATGTTAAAATTCTCTTCATGGTTTATTCATTCTGATTTTTAAAATGAAGCATAATTTCTTCAGCCCTTTCCTACCTTAAGAGGGAAGATTCTGCTATCCCATCGACTTCTTAAATTTCTCGACCAACTCGACCGGTGCCGGATCAATGCCGCGCAAAACCGCGTGGTGATACGCGATCCAATCTCCCAGTATGAGCATTGTGAAGATTTTTTCAAGTACGGTGCGCCCTTTTATATTGATAAACGTCGAATCAATGCCCTTCTCCCGTAAAAGCTTTGCCGTCAACTCCATGCGTTTTTTTGTTCGCGGGTGATCGCTCGCATCCCGCAGCATAAGCAGATGAAACAGTTCCGCTTTGATCTTCGATCCTCGATCACTCAACGAAGCGTAGCCGACCATTTCATTATGATTCAGCTCGGGAAAATAGTTCCAGAATGCCGGCCACTTGGCGTGCTCGTTGAATTTTATTTTGATGATTTGGGCAAGTTCCTTCCACGCATCGGATGCATACAGGATAGGCACGATATTTGCGAATTTTTTTGCAAGTTTTTTACCTTCCGACTCCAAAGCCGCCGCATCCAACGTGATGTGCAAATCGGCAATATGATGGTTCTTGCTGTCCATGATTTGAAGATTTTTCAACAGTGCCGCCAGCGCGCCGAATTGGTAGCCGAAGGACGCGCGGGGAGGAATGTGCGTAATGGGAATTTGGACGAACGGCGTTTTGTCTTGCATGGCCAATTCCTTGAGTTTGCCGCCGGTGCTCATGGCAATTGTCGGTAGCCCTCTTTTTTTTGCCATTTCGTATGCCGAAAGCGTCTCTTCTGTGTTTCCCGAGTAGGAAATGGCGATGATGAGCGGTTCCCACGTGCCATCTTCGTAATATCTGAATTCGAGTTTTGGCAGGCCGTAACCGCGATGAATAATGACTTCGTATTCTGAAAAACCTATGTATTCATGCCGCATCCAAAGCTTGAAAAGATCGCCCACCGAGGCTGATCCGCCCATACCGCAAATGACGATAGGACTGCGCAGCCGCAACTTGGGAAGCGTGATGCGTTCGGCTGCAAAAAGCCCTGCACGGAATTGCTTGGGAAAGTCGAGAATCATTTGCCGCATATTTGACTTATCGATGGCATTGACTTTTATCATAATATATGCTAAATTAACTTTTTTAGTTAAAGTTATTGAAGTTTTGGAGTTGCTTTGGAGGTAAACATGTTCTTTGTGACAGTTCTGTCGGTAATCGTAGGAGTGTTTGGTGCATTCGCGATGTTCCGTGCATCGGTGAAGCTTTGCAGGCTCGGCGTCTTTTTGACGGCCTTAATGTTCAGCGCTTGTACCTGGGGGCTGATTGGATCGCTGATATGGGCGTATGACGTGACCGAGATTCTGGCGCTCCTCGTTATCGCTGCCAGTTACATCGGTACGACCTGCATGCTCTTGCCCGATCCCGACGCTGTTGAAGCTTAGGCTACTTCAATTCTTGGCCATCCCACCACGTCGGGACGGCTTTTTTCTTTTATTATATCTAAGACTGTAAAAGAATGTCATTGTGAGGAGTCCGTCAGTCAGGGGAAAACGAAGCAATCTCTTCTTTTAAAATGCATTATTGAAAATATCCCCTGGAATGATATTTGCGCGGGTTCTAAGTCGTAAAGATCGTAAGTGGTATAGGTTGTTTGTCACTTCCATACCCGCTTGGTCTTCATATACCACGAGGTGATATTTCCGAATCGCTCCGAGGGATTGGCAATCACGCTTGTCTGAACATTGTGGATCGAGCCGGAAAGATGATATTGGTAATGAGGTGAAAAAAGGAATAATGCCGGCATGTCATCTGCAACTATTTTTTGGAAATCAGCTAGGAGTCTTTTTCTTGTTTCGGGATCCGTCAATTGACGCGCGTCTTCCAATGCGCGATCAACTTTCGGATTATGATACTGCGCAAGATTCAGTCCCGGATCCCGGCGTTGCGATGAATGCCAAAACGCATACGGGTCCGGGTCGAGTCCGTATACCTGACCGAATAGTACTGCATCAAACAGGCGCGGACGTATACGTTCACCCTGAATGTCCGCCACACCCGCGACTTCAACCGTAACACGCGCGCCGATCTGTTCCCATTGGGTCTTAAGGCGTTCTGCCACTTTTTCAAGTTCAGGAACATTCGCGGTCAGTAGTGAAAATTCCAATGTCGTCGTCACAACCGTTTCCACGGTTATTTTTTTGCTGCCAACGGTCTGTTCCTCCTTTTTCTTTTCCGTAAAGACGCGCATGCCGTCGCCACCGATCTTCCATCCGGCATTTTCCAGCAGAGCCGCCGCCTTTTGCGGATCGTATTGTCGCTTGGTGATTTCATCGGTAAATGCGAATACCGACGACGGAAGCGGGCCGTACAGCACCTCGGCATCTTCTCCGTAAAGCTCATTGGCGAGCGTTTGGCGGTCGATGGCATAGTGCAGCGCCTCGCGTACCGCTTTCTGTGCCAAAGCAGGGGATTGGATCTGGTTAAAAAAGACACCGAATACTCTTGGAAAACGCATTGCGATGGTTTGCCGATGGGCGCTCGGCATCATTTGCGTCATTTCGGTCGTAAAATCTCCCGCGAAGCCATCAACTTGATTTTTCGAAACCATCGCCAAAGCCTCTTCGCGTGATTCACTAAAGGTGATGGTGATTTTTTCGAGCCAGGGTTTTTGCCGGTAAAAAATATTATTTCGCTTCAAGTGCAGCGAAGTGACGGTGCCGTCGCCTCTTCGCTCAAGGTTCGCAAATGCGAATGGACCCGATCCCACAGGATACAAATTGTAATCGCTTAAGGCAAACGCCTGAGGCTGCACATCCTGCCAAATATGTCGCGGCATGATACCGACCACGGTTTGCGCCAGGAAGGGCTCGTAAGGCCCCTGCAGCGTCATGGCAATCGTGGTATCGTCGAGCTTTTCCGCGCGCACGCCTTGCCAGGCAAAGCGCAGCGGACTTTGATAATCGTAACTTTGCAGGAGGCGTATGGTAAAAAGAACATCATCAACGCCAACAGGCTCGCCGTCATGCCAGAGCGCGTCTTGGCGCAATTTGAAAATGAACATTTTTGCATCCGTAGCCACGCTATACGATTCGGCCAGATCAGGCACAAGATTGCCCTTGTCGTCGTACCGCATGAGTCCCGAATACAGCAATTTCACGAGATCCCGATCCGCATCATTCGCCGGTGCAAGCACCGGATTGATGAATCGGGGGCTGCCTAAAATAATTTCGGTGTATGATCCGCCAAAGTCCGCAACCCGCGTCGTATGGGTTGCCGTGAATATGATCGCCAATACGAGTCCGGAGCAAATGGCCACGATCGCGGCAAAATAAAAAATCGCGCGCTCCCAAGGCGCAAGCAGCCTAAAACATTCCCGAATGAGTTGGCGTGTCAAAAAGCGCACTCAAATAAATTCCAAGCGACAAGCACCAAATTCCAAATAAAATACAATGACCAAATTTATAAATTCAAAACATCAGACGACGATATTCAGATTTTGAATTTTGTAAATTTGGATTTATTTGTGATTTGGAAATTGCGATTTGGAGTTTGCGTTATCCAACAGGGCTAAATCAGAAAATTGACCAGCCCCAGTATGATAAAAAGGGCACCGAACACGATTGTGCTCCAATGCAGACCTTTTTCGATTCCGCGGCGAGTGCGGTAGACATTGGAATCGCCGCCGAATGCGGCCGATAGGCCGCTGCCGCGCTGCTGCAACAGTATGCTTGCAATGAGCAGTGCGGATACGATGATTTGAATGACGTTGAGAAGGAGGGCTATGTTCACCGAGGCGACCTCTACAACCTACAACCAACGACCTCTACAACAAATGTCGTAAAGGTTGTTTGTCGTAAAGGTTGTAAAGGTTATTTATGTTGCTTTCTTCTTTGCAATGAAAGCCAGCGTTATGCCGTTGACGGCCGAGACGACAAGGGTTCCCCACAAGAGCGTACCGATGCCGCCTATCGCAAGCGAATCCACCAGATAATCGACGATCTTAAGCACGATCATATTGACGACGATAAGGAACAAGCCGAGCGTAAGAATGATCAATGGCAGACTGAAAAGCTTGATGATCGGCCGTATAACCAGATTTGCGAGTGAGAGCGCCAGTCCCGCTCCGAGCAAAATCTTAAAATCACCCGAGAAGACGAATCTAGGAAAAACCAGGCTCGCAAGAAGTATTCCCAAAGAATTTGCGACGATTCTCGCTAGAAAACGCATTAAACCTATTTTATCACTTAGTGATAAAATAGGCAAATTCCAAACACCAAGATGCAAACATCAAACGATATGCGGTGTGGACATTTTTTAAATAATGTCGCTCTTTACGTGTTTGGTTATTGTTTCTTGATGATTGGTGATTGCGCTAGCAGCGTCAGCGTCTTCCGGCAAGGGCTTCCCGCAGCGTCTCGTCATCCACATATTCCAGATCCACGCCCTTCGAAAGTCCCCGCGCCAGGCGGGTTAATTTCGTGCCGGGCATTTTTGGCGGCAATTCCCGCTCAAGATACCGGGCGGTGGCATCTCCTTCGTATGTCGGACTTGTCGCAATGATAACTTCGGTAGGTTTTTCGCGTACGATCCGTTCAATGCATTGCTTTGCGCGGGATACATCCATCTCCGTGGACTTTGAGGCGCCGATGCCGCCCCCCAAAACATGATACAAGCCCCCATAGGTTCGGGTGCGTTCGATCGCCCTCAGATCGGTGACCGTCTCAACAATGGCAATACGCTCCTGATCGCGCTTTTTATCGGTACAAATCGAGCAGGCGTTATTATCCGCATGCTCTTTCGACTCGATATTGCCGCATCGCCGGCAGGTAATGATGAGTGATGCGATATCAACTACGGCGCCTGCCAGATCTGCGCGGGCCGCTTCTGGCTCGTTCAGCAAATAAAAAACCATACGAGCCGCCTGTCGCGGCCCGATTCCGGGAAATTTCGCAAATGCATTGATCAGATTTTGGATCGGGGGCGGATACATGGGGCGACAAATAACCTTTACGACCAATAACCCACAACCTCTACAACTTGAGATTGCAGGAGAATGCACTGTCATCGCGAGCCGGAGCGGTATTCCGCTTTGGCGTGGCGATCTATTCACTATTTTACTTCAAAATAATCAGGATAAAGATTGCTTCGTCGTCCCGCCTTTCATAGCATCAAACATTAAGAAAAGACGGGACTTCTCGCAATGACATTCCTTTGCCGAATCAACCTACAACTCGCATAGGAACTCGGGATGACCAATAGGTGTGGCTTGCTGTAAAGGTTGATTCTAGAACTCCGTAAAGCGCTTATCGAGATTTTTGAACGTGGTTTCTTTCTCATCGAAGAAAAGCTCTATTTCGCCCGTGGGGCCGTTACGGTGTTTGGCGATGATGATGCGGGCGATATTTTTTTTGTCGCTATCCTTGCGGACCTTATCTTCACGATGAATAAAGAGCACCACGTCGGCATCCTGTTCAATGGAACCGGATTCGCGCAAATCCGAAAGACGCGGAATCTGGTCGGGGCGGTTTTCCACAGCGCGTGAAAGCTGTGAAAGCGCCAACACCGGAACATTCAATTCGCGCGCCAGAGCTTTGAGTCCTCGCGAGATCTCCGTTATCTGCTGCACCATGCTTTCCACATTCGGATTATGCACCAACTGCAAGTAATCGATGATAATGAGTCCGAGGTTTCTTTCGGCCTGCAGGCGCCGTGCCATGGCCCGGATCTGGGTGACGGTGGGCGTTGCGGCATCATCGACATAAATGGGCGCGTCGGAGAGCGTTCCCAATGCCTGCTGGATCCGTTCAAAATCATTATCATCGCCTTCAACGGACAGCCGGCCCGTTCGCAGCTTCCATGAATCGACATGCGCTTCGGCGGAAATGAGGCGGTCAACCAACGAATCCGATGACATTTCAAGACTGAACAATCCCACGGGAATTTTATGATCTACGGCGACATGGCGCGCGATGTTCAGCGCCAAAGACGTCTTACCCAGGCTTGGCCGGGCGGCAAGAATAATGAGGTCGGATTTTTGGAGCCCGCTCAATTTATCGTCAAGGTCGGCAAAACCCGTGGGTACGCCCCGAAGCGTTTCGCCCTTGTGCAATTTTTCAAATCGTTCGAACGCCACGCCCAATGCATCCTTGATCGGTTTGAAATCCTGACGCAGCGACCGGTGGGCGACGCTTAAAATCTGCTGTTCAGCCTCTCCCAAAAGCTCATCTACGTTTTCGGCTTCCGAAAAGCCCATTTCCTCAATACGCTGAGCGGCAGTGATGAGATCGCGTAGCATCTTTTTTTTCTGCACGATGCGCGCATACATGGCCGCGTGGCTCGAAGAGGGGACGGCATTGACCAGCTCGGTAAGATACGTGGCTCCGCCGACGCTTTCAAGGAGTTTTTGCTCTTCCAGGCGATTGGTGAGCGCCAAGATATCGATCGGCTCGTTATGCGAATAAAGCTCCAGCATGACGGAAAATATTTTTCCGTGGGCTTCGCGATAAAAATCCTCCGGCCTCAATACGTCGGCCACCCGATCCATGATATCGCGGTCGATCAAAACCGAACCGAGCACCGACTGCTCGGCTTCGATATTCTGCGGCGGAAGTTTTGCGAGTTGTGTTACGGGCATAGATTCGGATCTTTGTGCATATATTTTAATGGTTAATCCGCAATACCTCAACTTGCTTCTGTTGAGTGTGGGTGGAAAAGGCGCCGGACGCATACTTTCGCAAAGTATGTGCCCGCTTGTGCCCGTCCGTAGCCTAGGTGCAGGAGGGAGGGGCGGAGGATT
>JAUYLV010000012.1 GCA_030699565.1 bacterium | reverse complement strand
CCATGGTGCCGAAGGTGATGATCTGCGCTACATGATCCGCGCCGTATTTTTTTGTAACATAAGCCAAAACCTCGTCCCGGCGCGTATCGGCGAAATCCAGGTCGATATCCGGCATCGAAATACGTTCCGGGTTCAAAAACCGCTCGAACAAAAGGTCATGCTGTATGGGGTCAAGATTGGTGATCTTTAAGAGATATGACACAATACTGCCTGCGGCCGAACCTCTGCCGGGACCCACCACAATACCCTGGGCTTTAGCCCAGTTCACAAAATCCTGCACGATGAGGAAATAGGAGGCGAAGCCTGTCTTCTCAATGACCCCCAGTTCATAGTCGAGGCGCTTGGTCAGTTCCGGGGTGATGGTTTTTCCATACCGATACGCGAAACCCTCTTCGCAGAGTTTGCGCAGGTAGGTGTTGTCGTTGTATTCCGCGGGCACGTCGTATTTAGGAAGTTGGATCTTGCCAAGTTCTATTTCCACATTACACATATCGGCGATGCGCGCGGTGTTTTCGATCGCCTCGGGAAGGTCTTTGAAAAGTTCCGCCATCTCCTCGGGGGACTTGAGAGAAAAATCATTGTCTTTCATGGACAGACGTTCTTCGCGTGCCAGACTCTGGTTGGTTTGGATGCACACCAGCACGTCCTGGGTCTCGGAGTCTTCTTTGCGCAGATAGTGCGAATCGCAGGTCGCCACAAGACCGATGGCCAGATCCTCGGCGAGTTTGAGCAATCCCGCATTGACCTCATCTTGTTCTTTCAGGTTCTTGTGACGCTGAATCTCCAGGAAAAAATTCCCTTCGCCGAATATGCGGCGGTATTCCACGGCGAGGCTTTTGGCGCGCGCGTAGTCTCCGGAAAGCAGCGCCTTGGGAATCTCGCCGTTGAGACATCCGGAAAGCGCAATGAGGCCTTCGGCATGTTTGGCAAGCGCGGCGTGATCAACGCGCGGTTTGTAATAAAAACCCTCCAGATGCGCGAGGGTCGAAAGCTTCATGAGGTTTGCGTAGCCGGCGGCGTTTTTGGCGAGCACCGTCAGGTGGTAACGCTGGTCGTCGATCTTGGAACGCTTGTCGGCCATGTTGCCGGCCGTAATGTAAAACTCTTCGCCGATGATGGGTTTAATACCCGCCTTCTTCGCCTTTTGGTAAAACTCAATGACGCCGTACATGGCGCCATGATCGGTGAGCGCGATCGCATCCATTTTGAGTTCCTTTGTGTGCGCAACCAGATCGCTTATCTTCGACAGGCCGTCGAGGAGTGAATAATGCGAGTGCGTGTGGAGGTGTACGAAGCGGGGCATAATATAGTATAGTATGGGATCGTAGAATGCTACGATGTCATCGCGAATCAAATGCGGTACTCCGTATTTGATGCGGCGATCTTTACAATAATCATTTTAGAGTGACCAGGGAATAGATTGCTTCGTTGTCCGATTGACTATCCGGACTCTCGCAATGACACATTTTTACAATTCTCATATATACATTCTACCTAGAGAAAAATTATTTTGCGAATTGTGTATAACTATGCGCAACCGCATGCGGTTGCGATTTTTTGTCGCCATTGCTATGCTGCGTGCGCTATCATGCGATTGCGCCACAAAGGAGTAAATCATGCAAGGAGAGATCTTTAAAAAGAACGTCGCGGGCAGGATAGTGGAGATGGAAACGATCGTCACGCTTTTTCCCAGCAACGAAAACAGCTTCAAAATTCTTTTTGGCGGCAAGGTGCTTGAGGCCATGGACGAACTTTCGGGGCATCTGGCCACGCTATTTATCGGCACCAAGCACCTGCAGGCGATGCACGTGAATGAGAATGTTTTTTTCGAAAAGCCCATCGAGTCCGGGGAGATCGGCAAGGTACAGGCGCGGGTCATGTTCAGCACGGACAAGATCATTGCCGTCTATATCGCCGTGTACGGGGGCTCGATGCAGGAGCCGGACGATTTTTCGCTCCGGTATGAAGGATTTGGTTTTTGCGCAATGTTCGATACGCGGGAAGCGGTACGGCACGTTCAGCGGAATCTGACGCCGTATGAAAATACGGATCATCCCGAACTTGTTGCGGCCGCGCGCTTTGCCTTCAATGCCCAGTGCGCGCTGATCAAGATGCTTAAGGCGACACATGCAACAAATACAGGGTCCTAAAACCCTGTTTTTTTGACAAAACATTTATTTTTCGCTACATTGAAGCCGGTTCCTTGGAAAATTTAGCACTATATTCCGAGGCGGAAGACCGCAAAGGACTAGGGCCGCAAACCCGAAAAAACGCGAACCCGCAACGTTCGCTTGCGTCCGGAGCGCTGCTCCAAAGGTTTTCTGGCGGCGCAACCGCACCGATACAGGAGGGTTTATGCCTTCAGCGCTTAAAAAATACAGGATCGGCATAACGCTTATCATGGCCGGGATATCGATCATGATAATCCCGCTGCCATTTCTCATGCTGCATGATGTGGCGCAAGGCCCCTTCGCTTTGTGGGGCTTATCACCCTTCATATTTCTCATTGGCGGATTTGTGATTTTGGGTGGTGGGACCCTGTACCAGCTAAATTACGACGAAGCTTTTAATATTCGTATGTGGCGTAATTTGAAGCTCGGCGCATACGAAGAGTTTCCTTGTACCAAGCTGGAGCGCGCTGCACTTTGCGGTTGGGCGATAAAAACATTGCAAGATGCCGCAAACGATGCGACAGGTCAATTCGCGATTCGAGATTCCCGCAGGAATGATTATGAACGTTGCGCCGTTGAATTTACTAGCTGCCTATTCTCGCCCTCATTGCTTCCTGCGGCGAGGGTTGATTTTGTAAAATCCGAAGCACAGCGGAAGTATGCCAATGGTTTGTATGATGAAGCCTATGCGCATGCCGAGAAGCTTCAAAACCGCTATCTGGCGTTATGGGACCTTTTTAAGCGCATGCATATGCTACCAAAGGGTCCAAATGAGAAGCCGTGGGATGACCCGAATCATTTCCGATTAAGTCTTATTGAGTCCGCCCCGTTCGTGATAGCCAAACCCGCGAAATAGCTTTTGGTCCATCAATGGAGCCGAACACAGCGGCTCTTTTTTTATTTTTTGATAAAGCATATAGTGCGTATATGAAATTTCCGATGCTGAATTATGAACGACGGCTCTGGCGCGCGGGTGTTGTGCGCATTGCGGGCGTTGATGAAGCGGGCAGAGGGGCTTTGGCCGGACCGGTGGTTGCGTGCGCGGCCGTTTTTTCTCCCAATGCGGCATCCAAACTCATTAAAAAAGTTCGGGATTCGAAAAAGCTCACGGAACTTGCGCGGGAGCGACTGTACGAGGATATTGTTTCGGCAGCCGATGCGTGGGATGTCGGGATTGTCTCGCATCGTCTGATCGATCGCATCAATGTCGTAAACGCATCATTGTACGCGATGCACATAGCCGTGCAAAAGCTTGCGATCGCGCCCCAGAGGTTGTTGCTGGACGGATATTTTTCGGCCAAAGCGCTCAACAGAAAATTCGGCACCGTGACAACGCCTCCGGAGTGCATCGTTCACGGTGACGCGCACGTGTTCAGCATTGCCGCCGCCTCCGTCATCGCCAAGGTCACGCGCGACCGCCTCATGCGCGCTTTGCATCAAAAATACCCGCAGTACGGGCTCGGAGAACATAAGGGCTATGGCACCGTGTTTCATTATAAGATGCTGCGTCTCTACGGCCCGTCGGCGGTTCATCGCGCGTCGTATTATCTGGGGTAGCGGCGGGGCGAGGCTCTTGCTCATTTTCCATTGTTATAGTATTATGGCGCTATCGTTTTATTTAGATATTAATACATCTCCCCCAATTTCTCCGCTTAAGGGATGGAGGTCTGAAGACTATGCCCGTACCAAAAAAACATAAAACCCATTCACGCACGCGATCCCGGCGAAGCCATTTGGCGTTAAAGGCCTCCCAATATGCGGTTTGTTCGCATTGCGGCGCAGCTGCTTTGCCGCACGCCGTCTGCAGCCATTGCGGCTATTACAAGGGACGCGAAATCATCAACACGCTCGAAAAGCTTGAAAAGAAGGCCGCAAAAGCGAAGGGCAAGAAGGAGGATCTGCGTCGCCAGACCGGCAAGTCGGCGGCCTCGGAGGAAGGCAGCTTGGAAGAACTTTCAAAGAAGCAATAATAATTTCTAATTGACCTAATTGACCTAATTAATCAAGCATACATTGAGAAACATTATTTAATAATGTCGCTCAATATATTGTTTAGAAATTAGATCAATTGAAAATTAGAAATTTATTCGCCTGTGGCGAATAGACACCTTTCCAGATCCATCGCCATGCAATCGTTGTTCGAGTGGGATTTTCGCGGGAAAGATCCCGCGACGCTTGACGCGATCGTAGACAAGAATATCCGGGAATTCGGACCCGGCCTTGAAGATCCGTCGTTCGTAAAAAATATCATCATGCAGGTGATGGAGAAAATGCCGCAGATCGACAAGATCATCGTGCGCTGCGCTCCCGAATGGCCTCTGGAACAGGTCACGCCCGTCGATCGCAACGTCTTGCGCGTCGGCATATACGAATTGTTGTACGGAAACCGCGATGAGGTGCCGCCAAAAGTGGCGATCAACGAGGCCATTGAACTTGCCAAAACATTCGGTGGGGAAGCGTCCGGGCGTTTTATTAACGGTGTTTTGGGTACGATCTATCGCGAGATAGGGGAGCCTATGAAGGATCACAAGCCGCCTAAAAAAGATGAACCGACTCCGGAAGTCGGCAAAGCCGATGAACAACAAGACGATCAAAAAATCTCTTCGAGCGAAGATGCAGCCTAATTTACAATTTTGCAATTTACAATTTTCAAATAATGCGACTCAACCTTGTTTGAAAATTGAAAACTAAAAAATTAAAATTGTTAAGAAAGTGTTTTCTAACGAGGACGTGTACGGGAGGGTCGCTTCTTCGTTAGTGGACGCGCAAGGCATATGGCGGATATTTCGCAATTGGAAGAAAAGCTTGGCGTAGTATTTGTCGACAAGGACCTGCTATTGCAGGCGTTGACCCACCGATCGTACTTGAACGAAAATCCTCATTTTCGCCTGGATCACAACGAGCGCCTGGAATTTTTGGGTGATGCCGTCATCGAGCTTGCGGTGACGGAATTTTTATACAAAAAATATCCGAATCCCGAAGGGGAGCTTACGAATTGGCGGGCATCCTTGGTGAATGCCAAACTGCTTTCGCGCCTGGCGCAAGAAATCGGCATCGGCGAATTTTTGCTTTTGTCGCGGGGAGAGGCGAAGGACACCGGACGCGCCCGGCAATATATTCTTGCCAATGCCTTCGAAGCCGTTGCGGGCGCCTTGTATCTTGACCGGGGGTATGATGTCGCCAAGGAATTTACGGAACGGGTAGTGATCAAGGAGTTGCCGACTATTCTGGCGGAGCAGAGCTACAAGGATCCGAAAAGCCGCCTGCAGGAAGAAGCGCAGGAACGCGCGGGGGTGACGCCGACCTATCGGGTTCATGCCGAATGGGGGCCGGATCATTCCAAGCGCTTTCGCGTCGGAGTATATCTGGGCAAAGAATTGATCGCCGAAGGCGAAGGGCCGTCGAAGCAGGAAGCCGAAACCGAAGCGGCAAAGGCGGGACTGGCGGCGAAGCAATGGAACTGATTTTTTTCATTTGATTTTGATTTTCGACGCACTTTAAAAACATACGGCGAGGGGTGTGCCATGCAAAATCGAGGCATAAAGTCTGCTGCTTTTTGGATCCTGATGATCGTTGTCGCGCTGCTCTTGTGGCAGATTACGCAAACCGGCGGAATGAATGCGGTAAGCCAAAAGGATCTTTCGTTCTCGGATTTTATGATCGAAGTCGAGCGCGGCACGATCGCGGCGGTTACGCTCGACGGCAATGTCGCGGAGGGATATTTTAAGCAGGCCGGGAGTTTTAAGACCATCGTACCGAACGATTATCCCGATATGATCCGTATTCTGCGGGAAAAGGGCGTTAAACTGACGGTCAAGGATCGTTCCGAAAGTTCATGGTTCGCAATCCTTATTTCGTTTGCGCCACTGATTTTGATTTTCTTCTTCTTTGTGTTTATGATGCGCCAGATGTCGGGTGCGGGGAAAAACGGCGCGCTGACATTCGGCAAATCCAAGGCGAAGCTACTGTCGTTGAGCCAGAAGAAGATCACATTCAAGGATGTTGCCGGAGCCGATGAAGCCAAAGAAGAATTACAGGAAGTGGTCGAATTTTTGCGTGAACCGGGAAAATTTCAAAAACTGGGCGGACGCATTCCGAGGGGTGTGCTCTTGGTCGGTCCGCCGGGAACCGGCAAAACATTGCTTGCGCGCGCGGTCGCGGGTGAGGCGAATGCGCCTTTCTTTTCGCTTTCGGGTTCGGACTTTGTCGAGATGTTCGTGGGCGTCGGCGCAAGCCGCGTTCGCGACCTTTTTGAGCAGGGTCACAAGCACGCGCCGTGCATCATATTCATCGATGAGTTGGATGCCGTTGGGCGTCATCGCGGCGCAGGACTTGGCGGAGGCCATGACGAACGGGAGCAGACGCTGAATGCGCTTTTGACCGAAATGGACGGTTTCAACACGGACAGCGGCGTCATCATTGTTGCCGCCACGAATCGTCCCGATGTACTTGATCCCGCATTGCTGCGTCCCGGCCGCTTCGATCGGCGCGTGGTCGTTCCGCGGCCCGATGTAGGCGGCAGGGTCGGCATTTTGCAGGTCCATACCAAAAAAACTCCGCTGGCCGAAGATGTTGACCTGACGGTCATCGCACGCGGCACGCCGGGGTTTTCGGGGGCGGATCTGGAAAATTTGGTAAATGAAGCCGCCCTTATCGGCGCAAGGTCCGGCCATGGATCGGTCGCAATGGCTGATTTTGAGAAGGCAAAAGACAAGGTCATTATGGGCGCGGAACGCCGGTCAATGGTGCTTACCGATGAAGAGAAACGCATCACCGCCTGGCATGAAGCCGGGCATGCCCTTGTGGCAATGCTGAATCCCCATGCGGATCCGGTGCATAAGGTATCTATTATTCCGCGCGGGATGGCGCTTGGCATCACCGCCCAGTTGCCCGAAAACGATCAACATAATTACAGTAAATCCAAGCTTCTTGCCATGCTTGAAGTCATGATGGGGGGCCGTGTTGCCGAGGAATTGAAGTTCGACGGCGAAATAACGACGGGCGCCTCCAATGACATTGAACGGGCTACGGAACTTGCGCATGGCATGGTATGCGAATGGGGCATGTCCGAATTGGGGCCGGTGCGCATAGGACCGCAAAAGCGCGATGTATTTCTGGGTAAATATATTGCCGATGATTCCCGGTCGCATTCCGAGTCCATGGCGCAACAGGTCGATGAACTTGTAAGGAAATTCGTTTCAGATGCGCACAAGCGGGCAAAAGCCGCGCTTTCAAGTCATCGCAACGCTTTAAATCGCATTGCCGAAGCGCTCCTTGAGCGTGAAACGCTTGACGGCGCCGATATAAAAAAGCTCATTGCCGGCGAGGGGCTCATCCCCGCCGTACCCTGAAGGGATTCCTTCGGGGTTTTTACTTTCTCCCCTCGTTAAAATCGGACGGATTTGGTATACTACTTAAATAAACGAATTAAGCATTAAATTCCAAGCATCAAATCAAAAATAAATCCCAAATAATAATTTTCAAATTCAAAATACAGCCGTTTCGGTCATTGGTATTTGAAGTTTTGAATTTATTTTGAATTTGGTATTTGTGATTTGGAATTTTCTTTCCGATGCATCTGTCGCGTTTAGACATCAATGGTTTCAAGTCGTTCGGCGAACGGACGGTACTTGAGTTTGCTCCGGGCGTCACCGGCATCGTCGGTCCCAACGGCTCCGGCAAATCTAACGTTGTCGATGCCATTCGCTGGTCGCTGGGCGAACAGGGTTATAAAGGCATACGCTTGGAAAAAAGCGATGATGTCATTTTTTTGGGTTCGGCCCATTCGACCGGCTCTGGGCAGGGTGGAAAGGGTAAGATGTCGCGTGCGTCCGTGGAGATGGTGTTTAACGATATTCCGCCGGACAAAGGGGTTGCATACGAACAATTGATCGTCGCGCGGAATGTGTATCGGGACGGCGAAGGGGAGTATTTTATGAATAAGGCGCAAGTGCGCCTGAAAGACGTTCTTGAGACCCTGGCCCGCCTGAGCGTGTCGACAAAAAATTATTCGATCGTCACCCAAGGCATGTCGGACCAGCTGCTGCGCTTTACGCCGCAGGAACTGCGATCGACGGTGGAGGATGCCAGCGGGGTCAAGGAGTGGCAAATGAAAAAGCGTGATGCCGAACGGAAATTGGAGCGATCCGCGGAACATGCGATGCAGGTACAGGCATTACTTGCGGAATTGCGGCCGTATCTGAATTCCCTGCGCAATCAAATGAAGCGCTGGGAAAGGCGGGATGAGTACATGCGCCGCGTCCAAGAGCTGAAGGAGCAAAAAATATATGTGCGCGCCAAGGATCTGGTCGCGCGCAAGGCATCGTATGACGCCAGAAGAAACGTACTGCAGGAAACATTGCGCACGCGCCAGCGTGAAAAAGAGCTCCTGATCGTCGAGATCAATGAGGCGGAAGCGGCGCTGGGCAAAGAGGGAAAAAAGGAGCACGTAGGTCACGACGAGGCGCTGCAGGCGTTGTACGAACGCCGCATGGGTTTGGAACGCGAACTTATCAAGATCGAATCGCAGCTTGCCGCCTTCCGCGCGGAACGAAAAGGCGCTCCCGATGCGCGCCACCTGCAAGTGAAAATCTCGGAACTTCGCGCGATGCTCGAGGCGGCTTTTGCGGAGCCGGATGTGGATCGGCTTAAAGAAGGGGTCGGCCGAACGCTAGAGGCCGCAAGGAATATCGAAAAATTATTCGCTGTTTCACCCGCGGACGTGCCCCTCGAAATCCGCACCAGGCAGACGGAGCTGAAAGAGGCGATTGGTGCGGTTGAGAAGGAATTGGACGGGTTGAAGCGCCAAGGCCGCGATGCGTACGCCAAAGAAGCGGCACTGAAAGAGACATTATTCCACAAAGAGCGCCTTCTCCGAAAAACCGAGGATGACATCGACCGGGCATTGACGCAGGAGGCTGCGTTGATGGAGGAGTACGGACGCTTTGCCGAAGAAGAGCGGCAGATCATGCACGAGGCAGGCGAGGCCATGCCGGACGCACCGGATGCTTCGGATAAAGTTCTGCGGGTGCTCGAGGTTTCCCACGGCGGAAAAATACTGCCTTCCCTTGGGGTGATCGAGGAAGAATTGATTCGCGCCACCACGCGCCTGCAGGACATCGGCGATGTCGATCCGCAGGTTAAAGCCGAATTCGACAAGACCGAGGGAAGATTCCTATTCCTTTCCAAGGAACTCGAAGACGTCGATGGCGCCAGGAAGGACATGGAAAAGCTGATCATGGAACTCGACGAGGAGATCCGCAAGCGCTTCGAGGATGCGTTCGTGAATGTCAACGAGGAATTTTCTAAATATATGCAAACGATCTTCGGGGGCGGAAAGGGGGAGCTTCTGAAGATTATGCCGCAGCGGAAAAAACACGCGGATGACGATCTTGAGGATGCGGAAGACGAAACGGAGCCGGAACAGGAAAAAGAGGGGATCGTGGTGCACGTGGAGTTACCGGGAAAGCGCATTAAATCACTGGAATTGCTTTCGGGAGGCGAGCGGTCGCTTACCAGCCTCGCGTTTTTGTTCGCGCTGATCGCTACCGTCAAACCCCCCTTCGTGGTGCTCGACGAGGTGGACGCGGCCCTCGACGAGGCCAATTCCCGCCGGTTCGCCAATTTGCTGGAAAGCGTAAAATCCCAGACCCAATGCATCGTGGTGACGCATAACCGGTCTACCATGTCGGCGGCGAGCGCGCTGTACGGCGTCACCATGGGCGGCGACGGGATCTCGCGGATCCTTTCGCTGAAATTGGAGAAATAGACAACGTTGAATTACGAAACTCTCGTGCTGTCACTCCTGTTTCTTTCTGTGTCATTCCGGCGGAAGCCGGAATCCAGATATTTTTGATACATCATGGACCCCGGCTTTCGCCGGGGTGACGCGCAGAGAGGGGTTTCGTAGTTCAAAGAATTAATGATGCATTTTTGAGCGAAGTACGGCAATAGCAAGAAGTATGCTTCAGTATAGTAAAAATCCCGATATGGTCGGGATTTTGCTTTTAAGGGGTGTTGGCATTTTTGTTGTTCTCGCACGCCGTTTGGTATTGTCTGATCATAAATGCGACCAGCGCGGTGAAGGCGGCAGTATAAAAAACATGAAAGATCCATTGATTGTAAACTTGGGGAATGTGTCTTTTGATCCATGACTCGGCTCCGTATGCATGCAAGTAGGTCGTCGCAAGGCACACGAAAAGCTTCCATCCTTCCGGCAGCGCTTTCAACATCCAGCCAAGCCAGGCAAGGTAGAGCAGGATGCAAACGGTGAATGTCGCCGGGCCGATGATAAGCAAGAATTTTCCCAAAGGCGCTTCTTCATTAACGGTCGCGGTCTGTCCCAGAAAATAGCCGCGGTTGCCATCTATTGTTAGCGCATAATCGAGCATTATGGCTACGACGATGGGAATATATAGGTATAGGAACTTCCATTTTGGTTTCATTGTAAAGGTCCTCTGAAGTCAGTATACCCGGGAAGCGAGCAAAGCGGCAATCTAATGGGTGGAAAGCATGGGAAGAAAAATCCCCGTATCGGCGACGGGGATAGGAAGGCGTCTCAATGGTTTTTACATGGAAAATTTTCCGGCAGCCTTTTCTTCGTTAAATTCTTTTGTTTCCTCTATGCCAGAGAGGCGCGTCAAAACATGAAAAAGTTCATGCCGGATGGTGCCGGCCATGTGCTTGATATTGCACGTGTCACCAAAGCACTTGATATAGGCCCTGGAAAAAAACGGCAGGCCTTTCAAGAAATGGGCATTGGTCCCTTCGGGTTGCATATCGTCGTAGCGCTGATAGATTTCGGGTCCCGTAAAGATGACCGAAACCGTCTGGCGCGGAAGCGACTTGGGAACAGAAAGTCCGTATGACCGCTTCATAAAGGGGCCGAATTGATCAATGGCGTTTCGCACGGTCGTCTCCAGGAGCTTGGCGTTCTGGATCTTTACCGGATTTTTCCCGCGCTCCGCGCGATAGAAAACGATTGTCAGGTCATGGTGATGTATGGGTTTGCCAAAGGGTTCTTTGGTGAATTCCAGCGTCGTGAATGCCTCGATATACCGGATGCCGAATCGTATATCATGATAGTACGTGGCGAAGAGGGCGCCGGCCAGAAAACTCCAAACGGCGATGAAGATGCGAAGGCTTAAGAACTTGCGAATTCCCGATCGCTGAATTTTTACGCTCATGTGGGCGTCCTCCTTTCACTAGAACCTATCTCAAAAATCCTTCTTGCCTGCAATTACTTCTTTTCGGCTCCGAGCCGTTTCTCGGAATTCGTCGTATAACTACGTATACGCCTTCATTCCTGCGGCACGGCTCTCGCTCGAAAAGAAGCAATTTCGCCTAAAAAGTATTTTTGAGATAGGTTCTAATGATTTTTTGCTGTTAAGGTGCTTCATCGGAGCCTAGCATGGTTCATGTAAAAATGGAAGCGCCGTAATTTGCCATCCGTGTAAAATCTGGTAGAGTATGCCCATGGCAGAAACACGAAAAAGCCTGGAAAAATCGATACAAAAATGCCTTCAAGACCTTGGGGCCGGCGATATTGCCTTTTCGGTGGAACATCCGGAGAACGCGGTACATGGCGATTATGCCACAAATGCCGCTCTGGTTTCGACCAAAGCGTTGCGCAAGCCGCCCATGGATATCGCCGAAATCCTTGCCGATCGGCTGCGACGGGATGCGTCCGTCGCGGATGTTTTTGAGAAAATCAAAGTTGAAAAACCCGGCTTTATCAATTTCACCTTTTTACCGGGATTTTTGCAGTCGTCCGTATCCGATATCATAAAGGCGCGCGACGCGTTCGGCAAAAGTGCCGCGCTGAAAGGCGAGAACATCAATGTTGAATTTATCTCGGCCAATCCCACGGGCCCCCTTACGCTTGCCAATGGCCGCGGAGGGTTTTTCGGTGACGCGCTGGGAAATATCCTTTCGTTTGCCGGCGCCGACGTGACCAAGGAATATTATGTGAACGATGCAGGGAATCAGATCAAAACGCTGGGAGAATCGGTACTGGCGTCAGCCGGCATGATCCCGGCGGCAGAGCACCATTATCAGGGCGCCTACATTGCGGATTATACAAAAGAATTTGCGGGTGAACTTCTTGCGCATGCGCATGCGCCGGAGGAGCTTGGTCGGAAGGTCGCCGGCGCCCTGCTTGACCGGCACATCAAGCCTTCCCTGAAGAAGGCGGGTATCGTATTTGATCGCTGGACTTCGGAATATGCCGATCTGCGCAAAAAAAGCATGGTTGAAAAATCCTTAAAGGATCTCGGCAAGCGGGGCTTCACCTATCAAAAGGAGGGAGCGTTGTGGCTGAAGACATCGCAATTCGGGGACACAGAAGATCGCGTATTGGTTCGCAGCACGGGAAGTGATGTCGATTATACCTATCTTGCCGTCGACATCGCCTATCATCTGGCAAAATGGCGGCGCGGGCATACCAAGCTCATCAATATTTGGGGCGCTGATCATCATGGGGCCGTGGCGCGGCTTAATGCCGCCATGCGCATGACCGACAAGTCGCCCGTGGATGTTCTTTTGATGCAATTGGTGCGCTTGGTGGAAAATGGCATAGAGGTGCGCATGTCCAAACGCACCGGCATGTTCGTGACGCTTGAAGAATTGCTGCATGAGGTGGGTGTGGACGTGACACGCTTCTTTTTCCTTATGCGCGAGCCGAATTCCCATATGGATTTCGATTTGACGCTTGCAAAGGAATATTCGCAAAAAAATCCCGTCTTTTACGTACAATACGCGCACGCGCGCCTGGCGAATATTTTAAAGAAAGCCGTCGAAACTAAAATGCCGAAAGGCGGCAGGCGGGATTTCGGACGGCTTAAGAAAAAGGACGAACTTGCGGTGATTCGGAAGCTTTTGCAGTTTCCCGAGCTTGTGGAAGATATTGCCCGGTCGCATGAAGTGCACCGCCTACCCATGTATGCCATGGATTTGGCCACGGTGTTCCATAAATTTTACGATACCACGCGGGTCATCGGCGAGGATTGGACGGTTTCGAATGCGCGCCTGGGACTGGTTGAAGCCACCAAGATCACGCTCGGCAATGCGCTGAAGTTGATGGGTGTTTCCGCGCCGGAGCGAATGTGAAGCGCCATCCATAGTTAAAAATAAAAGGCGCGGAATCCCGCATAAAACTAAGTTGAGATATTTGATGTTATTTGAGGCTCAAGCGAAGCGTGTCCCGTGTCATAGATAAATGTATTATCGATGCTATTCTTCGGGTTTTGGTGCGGGATGAAGCTTTTGCGAGGCAAAATTTAGGCGGGGTGCGGGATGAAGCTTTTGCGAGGCAAAATTTAGGCGGGGTGCGGGATGAAAGTTTTTGCTGTTGGCTATAAAAGCCAAAGAATGCAATTCGGATTTTCTTTGGAGGATGTCGGGCATAAAATTTCTTCATACGCACTTGAGCCGTCTTTTGCGCTTGCATGCAGCCGAAGTATGCGGCTTTTTCCATTTCCAAGTTGGCGGCGGATACGGTACAATACCCAGCATGTCCCGAAGAAAAAAAAGTAAGAATGAAAGCGGCAAGGGTCAGGATGAAGGCCATAGTTCCTGGAAACCCATGCTGCATACCGAAACCAAACGCGGCATCGTGGCGATCGTGCTTTTTATCGCAGCGCTCGTTTTATTGCTGGCGTTCGGCGGTCTTGGCGGAAAAGGGGGCGCCTACACGTCAACGGCGCTGCAGATGCTCTTGGGAAAGGGTTTCTTGCTGGTGCCGCTTTCGCTGATCCTTGCCGCTTTTTCCATATTCACATCGCTGCATGAGCGGTTCTACGCGCCCACGTTTATCGGTTCGGGGCTTTTTTTGATGAGCTTCGAGGGGGTACTGCATTTATTTTTTTCCGATGAGCGCGGGGGCGGCTGGGCCGGATATATCATAGCCGAGCCGCTGGCGCGTCTGCTCAATTTTTGGCCGACATTGGTGATATTGGTCGGCTTTATTGTTATTTCGCTTATCATCGCGTTCAATATTCCCTTACGCCTGGTGCTGATCGCTTCAAAAGATGAGCGGGGATCGTTCTTTGATCGGCTGCTCGGACGGACGCCAGGCGAGGAGAAGCCCGATACGGCTCCTGCATATATTGAAGAGCGCAAGCCCTCTGTCGCCGCGATGCCGCCCGCTACCGATGAAGCCGATAAGAAGAATATCGCTTCTTCCGAAAACGCATCCGCAGGCGATACCGCAAAACCTTCGTCGTCGGATCCCGACTTTGAGAACGAAGACGTCGAAGAGCCGTCTTCCCGATCTTCCAAAAGCTCCGCGCGCACCGCTCAAAAAGGCGCAGAACGCGCCCGGCGGCTTATCAGCACATATGTAGCCCCTCCCCTCGATCTTTTGGACGAAGATTCGGGCGAGCCTTCGGCGGGCGACATCAAAACGACCGCAACCGTCATCAAGCGTGCGCTTGCCACGTTCGGGATCGAAGTGGAGATGAGCGAGGTCAATGTCGGGCCGACCGTGACGCAATATACGCTGCGGCCGGCAAGCGGCATAAAACTTGCGCGCATCACCGCATTGCATGCCGATCTTGCCCTCGCCCTTGCGGCCCATCCGATACGCATAGAGGCGCCCATTCCCGGACGTTCGCTCGTGGGAATCGAAATTCCCAACACGGCTATTATGCTCGTGCGCATGCGGGGGCTTGTCGCGCAGGATTCCTTCCGCAAAGCTTCCGCGGGCGCGGGACTTGCCTTGGTGCTCGGGCGGGACGTGGCGGGACGCCCCTCGTACGGGGATCTGGAGCGCATGCCGCACCTCCTGATCGCGGGAGCTACCGGCAGCGGTAAATCAATTTGCATTCATTCGGTGCTAACCGCGCTTTTGTACCAAGGGGGTCCGGAAACCACGCGGTTCATTCTTATCGATCCCAAGCGGGTGGAACTTACGGCATATAACGGCTTGCCGCATCTATTGACGCCCGTTATTACGGAGCCGGCAAAAATGGTGCACGCACTGCGGTGGGCGGTGCGCGAGATGGAAAGCCGGTATGAGCGGCTTTCCAAAGTCGGCGCGCGTGATATCGCCGCCTACAACCGAAAAGTTTCCGGCGAGGAGCGCCTGCCGTATGTTGTCGTCGTGATCGACGAGCTTGCCGATGTGATGGCGGCTTTCGGCAAAGAAGTGGAGGGGTTGATCGTGCGGCTTGCCCAGATGGCGCGCGCGATCGGCATCCACCTGATCGTGTCCACCCAGCGGCCGAGCGTGGAAGTCATCACCGGTCTTATCAAGGCAAACATTACTTCCCGCATTGCGTTCCAGGTTGCGTCGCAAGTTGATTCCCGTACGATCCTCGATTCGTCGGGCGCCGAAAAATTGCTCGGCCGGGGCGATATGCTGTATCTTGCGGCAGATGCGCAAAAACCCAAGCGCATTCAGAGCGTGTACGTGTCCGACAAGGAGGTGGAACGCATAACCAGTTTTATTCGCGAACACAACGAGCTTGGTGAATATGAAGAAAGCGTCACCCAGGCAAGTTCCGGAGGCGGCGGGGAAGGAGGGGGTGCGGAGGGTTTGGATGAGGACGATCCCATGGTCGATCAGGCGGAAAATCTGGTCATCGAGAACGGAAAGGCATCGGCGACGTTTTTGCAGCGATATTTGCGAATCGGCTATGCCCGTGCGGCCCGAATTTTGGATATCTTGGAATCGCGAGGCGTTGTGGGGCCGGCCGATGGCGCAAAACCTCGTGAAATTTACGGACGCAGCGGCGGCAGCGAATCTCCTGATTTAGGGATAAAAACATCGCGCTATACGCCGCCGAAAGACGTAGAGGATGCTTTTGCGGATGAAGATGGAGAAGAAGTGGGGGAGGAGGAAGTAACGGTATGAGTTGGATTTGATCTTTTCTTTATTTTTTCTTTAAGAATATTTTATCCGGATATGCTATCTTGCGCGTGGTGCCGTGATGCGATAGGCTTGGAACGATGAAAACGCGCCACTTCACAATCACTCCGCGGCACATCGTACTGGTTGCGGCGGGGTTTATCGTGTGCGGGTTCGTGGGGTATTTTGCCTATCAACTTCTGCCGGCATTCCGTGCTCCAAAGATCGTTCTGGAAATGCCTGCAAGCGATATGACCGCCGAAACGCCCAACCTGATATTCCGCGGACGTCTCCAGGACGGCACGCGCCTTATGGTAAACCATGATGACGTATACGTGGATGGCGAAGGTAATTTTTCGCAACGGATGTGGCTGGCATCGGGTCTGAACACCTTGGAAATAATTGCGGCAAACAAGTTCGGAAGGCAATCAAAACTGACGAGATATATTGTTTATAATCCTTGAAACTTGAAGCTTGAAGCTTGAAACATCTCAAACAGATGCTGTATTTGTTTATGTGTTTCATGTTTTGTGGTTCATGTTTTATGTTCCATGGCCAAAGAAAAATCCGACAAAGATATTAAAGATGCGCGTCTCAAAACCCTCTCATCCGTAGTCGAGGAAATTCAGGACAAGTTTGGCGACGGCAGTATCATGAAGCTGCGCGATGCGGCGAGAGTCGATGTTGACGCGATTCCGACCGGATCGTTGGGGCTTGATCTTGCGCTCGGCGTGGGCGGGATTCCCAAGGGCAGGATCATCGAAATATTCGGTCCGGAGTCTTCGGGCAAGACGACCTTGGCGCTCCACATCGTTGCCGAAGCGCAAAAGCGGGGCGGGCTAACCGCGTACGTGGATGCCGAGCATGCGCTCGATCCGGAGTACGCAAAAAAAATCGGCGTAAAGATAGATGATCTCTTAATTTCGCAGCCGGATACGGGCGAACAGGCGCTTGATATTGTCGAAACCCTGGTAAAATCGAATGTGATGGACGTGATCGTGATAGATTCGGTTGCAGCACTTACCCCCCGCGCCGAGATCGAGGGAGAAATGGACCAGCAGCATGTCGGTCTGCAGGCGCGCCTGATGTCGCATGCGCTTCGAAAACTCACGGCGGTCATCGCCCGATCGAAAACCGCCATCATTTTCATAAATCAGATCCGCATGAAAATCGGCGTGATGTTCGGAAATCCCGAAACGACTCCCGGCGGCAAGGCGCTTAAGTTCTATGCCTCGGTACGCATCGATGTGCGACGCCTGGCGCAGATCAAGCAGGGCGAGAATATTGTTGGCAATCGCGTGCGTGCAAGTATTGTAAAAAACAAGGTTGCCCCGCCCTTTCGGAAAACCGAATTCGATATTCTGTACAATGAAGGCATCTCGCGCATGGGCGATATTATCAATATGGGGGTTCAATACGGCGTGGTTTCAAAGACCGGTTCCTGGTACAACTACGGGAATGAAAAGCTCGGGCAAGGCATGGAAGGCGCCCGCACCTATTTGAAGGAGAATCCGCCAATAGCAAAGAAGATTTCCGATGAGGTGAAAAAGAAGATTGCCGCGGGGGTCGCCGTGCAGGCTGAGGCTGAAGTTGGGGTGGAGGCATGACCTTGTCGTTCAAAGCCCATCTTTTGAAGAGACATATACATAAAAAAATAGCTCCGCTTCACGGCGGGCTATTTTGTATTTTGCGGTTTTATTTTCGATGTTATCGCGTCACGAACGGAAGCAATCCCATGATTCTGGCTCGTTTTATGGCGCGCGAAATTTTACGCTGGTGTTTTGAGCAGATGGCATGCTTACGCCTCGGGGCGATTTTTGCGGACGCGGTCGTATAGCGTTTAAGCATGTCCGCTTCCTTCCAATCAACCTCTTTGATATTCGATTTGCAGAAATAGCATTCTCGCATTAACTAACGTACAACCTCTACAACCTCTACAACCTTTACAACGAAAAGTCGTAGAGGCCGCTGGTCGTATAGGTTGTAAAGGTTATTGGTCGTAAAGGTCGTTGGTTAAAACGGTATATCCTTCACTTCGATCTCCGGCTCATCTTCCTGAATAATGGGCAGATCTTCCGCGGGAGCTTGAGCGTCCTGGTTTTTTGGCGCCGTATTGCCGCCGGTTCGGTTTGGCGTGTTGCCCTGCGGAACGTAATCACCTTCGCTTCCGCCCGGACGGGGCCCGAATTGCATGTTTTCGGCTACAATCTCCGTGCGATAGCGTTTTTCTCCCGATCGCTGATCCTGCCAGTTGCGTGTCGTAAGCCTTCCTTCAATAAACACTGACCGGCCCTTAGCCAGATATTGCCCGGCGAGTTCTCCCATCCGCCCCCAGCAGACCACGCTATGAAATTCCACCTGTTGTTCCTTCTGCCCGGTTTTCGGGTTGTTCCAAACCCGGTTGGTGGCAATGCCCAAGGTCGCAACCGTCTGACCGGAGGGCGTCGTCCGTACTTCCGGGTCGCGGGTCAAGTTGCCGATAAGCATAACTTTGTTTAAGTTCATTGTACAGGAGTACTCGAGTACCTGAGTGCCTTAGTGCATTGTGTCATCAGGATGTACGTATCCTGATGATTCCAATCACTTAGGTACTTCGGCACTAAAGTACTATGGTACTTTTCACAGCTCTCTTCCGAGTATCTCATCCAGCTTCCGCTCGATTTCGGCGATGTCGGCTTTTTTCTCTTCGGTCGGTTTTTCGGGCGGCGTATAGGTCGCCTGGACGCGCCGAGCGGACTTTTCTTTTTGCGGGACGAATTTTCGTTCGCGCAAGCGCGTGAGCATTTTTTCATCGAGCGCCGTAACCATATAGCGAAGAATATGGGTGTTCAAGGGAAATTCCTTTGTTACCATGGTCTTGCCTTCCGGCGAAAGCATCACGTACTGGGAAACGACATAGGCATTTTGTTTTCCGGCAACCGGATAGGCAAGGCGGTGTCTGGCGGGCGACTGTTCCTCGCGGATCGATCCTCCCGCTTCCACGATGCGCGCATCAATGCCTTTTTTTAACGACGAAAAACCGGCTTCGTCAAGATCCGGAGAGGCGAGGTAGAAGAATTCGTAGATGCGTTCCGATTGTTTTGGCATAGCGAAAATACAAAAATTGATACGGTGCTAAGTATACGTAGTGTATATGCATTGTCAATAGGTCGGTGGGGTGGCAGTATACACATGAAATAGGTATGATCAAGACTATGCAGCGAACGGTCCATATAAAGCCTGCCGTGAATCCTTACCTACCCCGATTTCGATATACGGGGATTTTGGCGCGGGTGGTGGCGGCTTTCGGAGTTTGTATCTTCTTTTTTGCGTTTATTGCCAATGCCGCGTCCGACGGTTTTACCGTCTCGCCCATTAAATCGTTCATTGAGGTGAAACCGGGCGTAGTCGAAACGGGCGCGCTGCTCATCACGAATCGATCGGATGCGCCGCTTCCCTTGCAGGCGACAGTTCATGTTTTTGGGGTCAAAGATGCCTACGGCACGATCGATTTTGAAGACGTCCAAGGATTGGCTTCCGCCGAAAATGCCAATGCGTGGCTGATACTTGAACATCCTTTTCTGCTTTTGAACGGGCATGAGACGCGGTCGGTAGCGTATCGGCTTGCGGTGCCGGATGGCGCTCCCTATGGCACGTACACCTTGGCGATCGTTATGCAGTCAAAATTTCCATCGCCCGAAGCGGCTAACGAAGCTGCCGCGCAGCTTCTGCCCGCGATCGGCTCACTCTTCTTCATTGATGTCTCATCGCCCGCCGGCAGGGAAGGCGAGCCCGTGAATCTGACCGTTACCGAATTTGCGATTCCGAAAGAACAGACGATCACCATTGGCGCATTCGGTGCTTCAATGCTCGATGCGATAAGTGGTGCGGGAATTGGCGGCAGGTTCGTGGAACGCGCGCCGCTTGATTTTACCATTCGGGTCAAGAATAGTGGGCGATATATTGCCAGACCCTCCGGAACCGTCGCCATTAAAACTGTTTGGGGTTCTACAGTGGCGAGCACTCCGCTTCCGGAGGGTGCGATCCTGCCCGGTGCCGAGCGGGTCTATGCGGTTACTATTCCCGGGCCATTACGCTTTTATGAGGCGGCGTGGATTCCCGATGTATTCCGTTTCAGCTTCTTTCCCGGAAAATATACAGCCTCTCTTGCGTTAAGCGCTGCTTTAGATACCGAATCGCGGATCGTAAACGCTGATTTGACCTATTGGGCATTTCCGCGCCTATTGACGTTATCCACAGTCTTATCTCTTATTTTGGCGATTTTCATGGTATCATATAGAGGTAAAGTTTTAGCAGCCGCAAAAGCTTTTTGGCAGCAGAAATCCAAGCCCTAATGCCAAAACTTTTGCCAGATCGCAGATCGTGATCGGCGCCGACGGATTAAATCCGTCGTATCCGAATCATGCTGCGCTACACTTATATGGCAAAGGCAATACGCAGATCTTCATCGAAAGCTGTAGCCCTGATCCTTGCGGCAGGCATGGTTCTTTTTTATGTTTCATTAATTGATCGCACGCAGGCCGCGCAGGTATCGAACCGCAGCGATATGCTGAATAACGCCAATGCATCTGCGACATCGAATCATTCATTTACGTTTACGATCTTAAATAGCCTCGATACGGTTGGACCGACCGCAACGGACACGCTAACCGTCACGATCGATGCCGGTTTTAACATGGGCACGATCGATTGCGGCGATGTGGATTTGGAATTCAACGGTATCGCCACAAGTATTGCGCTAACCACTAACCGAAATACCAACACAAATTGCCCGGCAACCATAGACAGCTGGGGTCTCAATATTATTGGCGGCACGCTTACCTTTTCTACGCCGACATCCGTGGTAACGCATGTCGCGACCAATACCGTCGTTACCGTCAAAATCGGCAGCAATGCGGGTTTTCAGGACACGGGCGACGAATGGATAACAAATCCTGTAAACGATGGAACCTACACCCATACCATCGGCGGCACCTTTGGTGGCGACGGATCAATTCTTGTTGCGATCATTGATGGAATTGAAGTATCGGCAACCATCGCCGAGACGTTGACGTTCACCATGACCGGTTTGCCCGGACATAGTGGTGCTGCCGGGACTGCTATTATTGGTGCATGCGTAAACAATACGACAGAGCCGTCCGCCGACGATAATGATGGTGAAACCGTGGATACGGTTACTACCACTGCCTCGTCAGTTCCCTTTGGTACCATAAATGTTTCCACGATGTATCAGGGCTGCCTTAAGACGTCCATAACCACCAATGCTGCGAACGGCTTTACCATCCGAAC
>JAUYLV010000010.1 GCA_030699565.1 bacterium | reverse complement strand
CTCCGATTTTTTGTATTTTCAATAGTACCACGGCGCAGTATACCATCGTTTTCCGACCGGTCAATACAAAAAACCCCGCATCGCGCGAGGTGCTTGGCTTGCATTATATAGTGCGGATCACGTATTCTTATGATCCGGATCGCCCTGCGGCGCCTGTTCGAGCTTTTTTCGCATCTCCTCAATACCTTCCTCGTCAATATCATCATCGACATCCGCATCCGAAGGCTCCCCGGGCGCAAACTCGGGCGGTATATCGTCCGGCCCGCGCAAATCTATCGGGATTTTGTTGGCCTCAAAAAAAGCCTCTTCGACGAAAATACCGGCCCCCGCATACGTCGCAAGCACAATGCCATCGGCAGGCATGATCCTGCGCGACCGGGCTTGTCCGCTCCTTTCGAACTCCAGCGCGGCGCTCATAATGTTCCCGTCGCGTTCCTGCACCTGATCGTAGCGGTCGATAACGACCTGTCGTATCGCAACTCCCGCGAAGTCATCATCGGTTACTTCAAAAAAATGGCATGCGAGCTTCCAAGGCAACTCCTTGGCATGAACCTTGGCATTGAAGCAGTCCAGATGATAATTCGAAGCGGGAACCACGAGACCAAATTCGTCTTCGGCGGCCTTTTTCAGAAGAAAGGCGTATTCCTCGCGTATCATTCCGGGAGACATTGCCGTGCCCGGACGTATTCGGATCATGGATACGCCGGCGCAAAATTCCATACGAATCATTTCCATGGAAACCTCCTTGAACCTGCATGTTAAAGAATGTGGTTTGAGTATATCGCGCCGATCAAACCAGCGCAACCGACAATAAAACCCATGCTTGCCGCGTTCTTCTTACGCGTGGTATGGTGTGTGAGGATTACATTCTGATCTTTCACAACAGAGGCATGTCATGGACAATACAATCCTTATTTGCGACGAACAATACTCGCCCGACGCCCGGCGCGTCCACCAAACCCTCACGCGGCATAGCGACGACGATTTTTCTCTCGAGCTTTTCGCGCGCCGTACCGCGCGGGCTATCACGCGGCACGATGCGGGTCTTGTCAAGGATGGAAAGCCTCTTGCAAGCTTTCTTTTGGTGACCCGCCCATCCGTTCCGCTCCTGCCGATCGTGGAGACCCTTGCACACACATGGCTCGGTGATCCATGGGGCGGTGGGCGCCCCCTGACCTATGTAAACGGCAACGCATTCGCCAACGCATTGTATCCGAATGCGCTCGCCCCGCTCGTAGGCCCCCTGCCGCAGGATGCATCCGCGCAGCCCCTCTTTTCGCAAATCGAGACTCCGCATTTTTCTTCGCGTGCGTATGCGGCGCTGAAGACGCTCTTTACGTGGCGCAAAGCATTCCTTGAGCAGTATAAAAAACAGAGCTTCTTCGCAAAATGCACCCCGCAGCAGCGATTCGCATTCTACGGGGAAATCGACCAGCTGGTATCAAAAGCACACGAACGCCTTTACTACGATGAAGAACAAAAAAATCCTTTTTCGTCGGTCATCTTCATCGATGCCGTAAACCGAGGCAGTTTCGAGCTCATCGAACTTGTGCGTCGCATGACACAAACCGGCAAGGTGCTGATTCATCCGTCTTCGATCATCGACCTTTCCCGAACTATTCTGGTGTTCGGCGTCTATGACGACGGCGCGATCCTTCCTAAGGCCGATATCGGTTTCAACGGCAGCGCCAAAGCGAACGCGCAAAGCACCTATGAGCGGGTGCGAAGAGGCCTCTTTAAGCATCCGGCAACGGTCGGCCTCGTACAGGACGTCGGGGACAACGTGTTCGTCATACGGGAAATGACCAAAGAAAACCAGCGCGCGCGGCTGACGCAGCGGCTGAAGGAATTATTCGAGCGTTTCTCGGATCTCGATATTACGCTGGTGTTCAGCGAACCCTTCTGTGAAGGGCTTATCGAGGATATGCGCGAAAATTCCCTCAACTGCAAGAATGATGAGGCGCCGTACACCGAACCGCGGTTCGAAAACTGCATTAACCGGCACGTTATCGATCGGCTTGCCAGCATCCATGCCGCCGGAAATCTCAAGGGTGGCCTTACGGTGTGGTTCGAGGCCGAAGCGGAAAAGGGAACATTCTCTACATCCGTGCGCATCAAACTGCAAAACGGCTGTCCCATCGACGTAAAAAAACTCGAAGGCATCTTCAAAAAATCCCCGGAACCGGACATTCCGTACGCGGAATTGCTTAAGGACGGGGAGATCAAAAAACTCGATGACGCGGCGGTGGCGATCGCCAAATCCTGGTATGATCGGGTCAAGGCGCAACTGCGCTAAACGAGGGGCATCCCTCGTTTTTTATTTTCTTTGACAATAAAATGCACTATCCGCGCCTATCCGCGTGCGCCATAGGCTTTGGCCTGCGGCGTCTACGTCCTTCCACGGAACCTTCCGGGGATCAACGCCGATATCTACGCGGAATAGCGCGGAATTTAAAATCACTTATGCGAATAACAATATACAGGTTTTCCCTAGGCGCTTTTTACCGAAATTCGGTATGTGGTATGCTGCCTAGGCGTTCTTTGAATATGTCATAGTGTTCGAAAAGGAGATATGCCATGCAATGGCTTGAAACGTTTCGAAACCACGTCGGCGGACCCGCGCATACGTTTATCCTGTCACGTAACATCGTCGATGACTTCCTGCGCGAGGAATCGTTCATGGAACTCCGCGGCGTGATGGCGAACGAAAAACCGTTCAAGGATGCGTTCATCGTTGCCACGTTCAATCTCGCCTACGGCGTGCAGTTCCTGTCGCCGAAAATGGAAGCACCGTTCATCGCGCTTGCCGTCGGGGATGGGGAGTTGGCAAAAACCGTTTTCCAGAAAGAACGGCGGAATCTTGGTGCTGCATGCGTCTGGTTCACCAAACTATTGCGCACCTGCTGGAAGGACGGCTCGGTGAAGGAATACTTCAAAAAAAACAATGTGGCGATGCCGCAGGACACAAACACGCCATTCGCCGTCGTGATCTTCGAATATGCCGAGACGCTGGCACCGCAGGGATCGGCCACTTCAAGCGAGGGAGGCGATCGCGCCATGTACGTGCAGCTTCGCAGCTGGGCGCGCGATCCGGAGATTAACAAACGGCTCAACTTCATCGTACTGGAAACCGACCACTTGCAATCGATCGCCGCCGAATTGTGCACCGCGGCAAACCGCTTCGTTTCGATTCCCATCGGACTGCCGACACGCCGGGAGCAGGAAGCGTTCGTGACGCTGGTGCGCCGAACCCTCGCGCGGCAAGACGATGACATGCCCAACGAACAGTTCGCGCGCCTCATGACCGGCGTGCCGCACATCGTCGTACGGCAAGTAATGGAAGAAACCCGTGCACAGGGCAAACCCCTCACACTCGAGGTGGTCTTCGCGCGCAAGAAGGAATTCATCGAACAGCAATCGCAGGGACTTCTGAAGGTCAAATGGATTCCCTACGGCTTCGAATCGCTCGGCGCCATATCATACGCGGTGAATCGGGTTCGCGATGTCGCAAAGAAACTTGCGCAAGGCGATATCGGCGGAGCCCCTGCCGGCATGATGTTCATCGGCCCCCCCGGCACGGGAAAAACCGCGCTTGCCGAAGCCCTGGCGCACGAGGCCGGCATTCCCTTCGTGGAGCTTGCGGAAAGCCCCTTGAACTCCTTCGTAGGAGAGTCCCAGAAACGCTGGAAGATCACGCTCGACACGCTGATGGCCAACGCTCCGGTCATTTTCTGGATCGACGAGTTCGACAAGAAGTTCCCCAATCCCGACGCCATCTATCACGGTGATAGCGGCATCAACCTCGACATCCAGGGAGAATTCCAGACGTTTCTTTCCGATCCGAGCCTGCCGGGCCGCGTCTATCCGCTTGCGGCGACCAACTGTCCCGAACGGATAAGCCCCGCGCTCATCCGTACCGGACGATTCGACGACAAGATCGCGTTCCTGCCGGTAAGCCGGGAGAATAGGCCGGAGGTATTCCGCGCCGTGCTGCGAAAACAGCAGATTCTTCTGAAAGTGAACAGTGGATACGAGCTTGTCATCGACGTAAGCGATGACGATCTGAAAGATCTTTCCGATATGGCGGACTTCTATATCGACACGGAGAAGGGCCTTCTGCCCGGACCCTGCCCGCCGGATAATGCCTTCGTGGACAGGATCGCGCTCACCGGAGCGCATCTTGAGGACGTGGTCAAGCGCGCGATCTGGAACATGCGCGATCGCAACGAAGCCAAGCTTACCGGAGCGCACCTCAAAGAGGTGATGCTGAAGACCATTCCATCGCATGACATGGCGGATTATGAAGCAATGGCCGAAGAAGCTTTGGCTAAGATCAATTACGAAGACTTCGTGCCGCCCGAGCACCGGGAACTGTGGCGAAAGGTCAGAGCCAAACGCGGTACCGGAGGCCGCTCCTCCTCACCGCCCTTTGGGGCCTAAATACGATCAGCGGGAAAGTGCAACACTTTCCCGTTTTTTTATTTACGGTGAACTATGAAACTCGATGTCTGTCACCCCGGCGAAGGCCGGGGTCCAGGATTTCTATAAAAAATTTGGATTCTCCCGCTTCTCATTTTTAATCATGGGAAAGCAGGGATCCCCCGATGCTTCACGGTTTTAATATAAGGAAATCGGTCCCGATTACATCGAGGATCCCGATCTCCTTATAGTAACTATTTTGAAGATCGGGGGATCCCGACCCGAATCGGGGCCGCCCGTAGGCGGGGCGGCTTTCGCCGGAATGACTCCTTGGGGCATTTTGGAATGGAGGGTAAATTAATTGGATTAATCTCTGCATGTTGCACATGCAACGCTATTACGCATCAAAATCATAATCTTAGCAAACCCCGTTAGAGAGTCCGCACGAAGCATGAGACCCCGTGCGAGTAAAGGAGGGACGCCCCGCGACAAGCCCCGTTAGAAACCATGCTCTATTGGGGGTGAAGCTGCCGTACATTCCTTGTTCCATGAACAAGAAGTTTCTAACGGGGCAAGCTGTAGAACATTCTCTAACGGGGCAAATCTCTGGACGCGCGGCACATACGGCTGTAGTCTAAAGAAGTATGTACATTGATATATAAATAAGGAGAGTGCCATGAGCAGTGTTCAAATCGCTCAGGAGAATCTAAGTATCGCGAATGGAAGAAACCTTGCCCCGTTCGTCTCCACAGCGGAGTTTTACGCCCAAATCTACAACGCCGACATCGTGCTGCATGCCTGCAACGGAAATGGCGCCAGACCCATCGAGGATAACCGCGTACATATTTATGTATTCGCCTATCCGGTAGACCCGACGGCATACGTCGATCTATTCGAATCCGAACCGAAGAAGATGTTCTATGCAAAGAGCATATACGGTTTTGCATTGCCATCGGACCAGGTCATTGCGCAAGCGCATGGCCACCCCGATGGGAACGTTGGCGTCTTCATTAAGACCGGATCCGCATGGAGAGACACAAAGGTGATCAATGCCCCCGAGCGAATAGAGGTCGCGCGCGTACTGCGCACGAGACATCTTTGGATCCTCTTCGATATGGCCCGCAAGCCTTGGGATGGCGACCGCATCGTTTTCGGCAGAATCATGGAAGAAGCCCAGCGAACGCTTTTTGATGCTCCGCTGACATTTGATCTGCGGCAACGATCCCGACTGACTGCGGAATCTTGCCGAACGGAATTGGTCGCAAATGCCGCATCGCTTCGCGCACAGTTCATCTCCGCCGCGAGGCGCGCGGCGGAAGAAGCGGCCGAAGCAAGCCGACACGACATCGAAAAGAATATCGCGCAACAGGTCAAAGCCGGCCAAGCGCTTAAAGTCGCTTCGCGAGACTTGCAATACCGGGAATCCGCGTTGAAGAACCTTAACGCCTCCCTTCCCGACGACGATATCCTTGGAAAGGATTTCGACGATATGCTGTCGTGGAAAAACGTACGCGGCGTTCGCGTCGAGAATGATTCCGTCATCCTCACAACCGGCTTGGTCGTGCTGGAACGACCCTCGAAAAAGCTTTCGCTTCCGTCCACGGAACACGAGATCGAAGTATCCTTCGCCTCGCTCACCAACCGCAGAAGCAACAATCAGATAAAGGATATCCATTTTCGGGAACGCGCGGGCGCATGGCGCGGCCCGTGGCGACATCCGTTGTTTTCGGACCGGGGCGAATCTCTGTGCTTCGGCAAATTCGCGGATGCGATGTGTAAATGTCTGACGGATTGCCGTATTCGGGATCTCTTTCACCTGCTGTTATTCTTTCTGATATTCGACGCGCGCGATGCCACGCGTCGCGAATCGAACGACTTTACGAAAAAGGATTTATGGCCATCGACGGAGCCTTACGAGCCCCCGACCAGGCCATTCTATCTGACACCGGGAGACCGCCAAAACGAACGCAATGCCTACATTGCGCTCGCCAAGCGTTGCCGCTTCGAGCTTGTTGCCGGGCCCCTGCAAAAAGAAATCAACGAACTTCGATCGCAAGCCGAGTCGCTCGGACAACGCCTGATAGAAATGCGCCGGGAGTTTTGGGTCATGCAGGAAATCTTCAACGAGGAGACCAATACGGCGCATGACGGCGAATCGCAAGAAACCGAATTCACCAACCTTATGGGGAATCCGGCTCTGTGCGGGATCGTGTTCGGCACGGGATGGATCGAAGCGTCGTTCGTCGATGATGTGATCGCTCCTTCCGACAACCATTCCTACACCGCGCACACGCACGTCCTTTTGCGGCCGGCCGAAAGCTATGCGGAGATACGCCGCACGCTCTGGGGGCCGCAGCGGATCATATTCCAGACACTGCGCACTATTCCCGGAGAAATCATCCTTGGTGCGGCAAAACACACTTCGATGGGAATGCTCGGCAGCGCCCTTAAATATTTACACGATCATTCCCGCGCATGGGCACCGCCCGCCGGACCGGACATCAATCCGAAGAAAGGAGGCACACCCTAATGTCGACCGAAAACGAACAGGGCGTATTGGAAACATGGCGCCTCACCCCGGCGTACGCACCAAAGGTATACATCGAACCCGAGACTTGGTGCGATATCCACGCCGCAGCACTCGTGTGCCCGGTCGAGATATCGCTCTTCTGCAATCGCCAGGTACTTCCGCAAAACGTGTTATACGTATCCTGTGCGCATATTTTTCCGCAGGAGTGCTCCTTAAACGACACGTCAACGTTCAAATCAAGTTTCCGGATCCTTATACAAGAATTGTCGAGGATCGGAGAAGAGCCGGCTGACCACAAATGCTGGGTGCACAGCCACGTATGGTCCAAAACGTATGCAAGCGCCACCGACATGCGAGCGATCGAAACCCTGAAATCAATTGGACGTGATGGCGGACCTCCCTGGAAATTCAGGGGGTTGTGGGTAAGTATAGTAGTCAACAAATTCGGCCAGGCGTTCTGCCGCGTAGATATTGCAGAACCCAACTACGGCTGGGAGCACGTACCGTTGAGCCTTGGGCGTAAGAATGCTTCCGGCACTATTTCTCCGGTGCGGCTGACGCCATTCGAACTGCACTGCATGCTGTTGGATCGCACTCCGCTTATCGCCAATCGGGTCAAGGAATGCGTTACCATCCATCCGGAAACTCCCAAGGAGCCGAAAAAGCCATGATCACCGAACCGATCGTTGTCGCGGGTGTAGGCGGCATCGGCAGCCATGTGGTCATCAATGCCATCGGCCGCATCGGATTTACGGAACTGACTTTGTATGATCCGGATATCGTGGAGATGCACAACCTGCACAACCAGGCATACTTCCGCGGTGATATCCCAAGCGGAAAACAGCAGCCCTTGGCGAAGGTGAAGGCGGTTAGGCGGTATCTTCAGGCGCAACTCGCGCCGGGATTGATTCGCCCGATCATCCGCGCAAAACAGACAAGAGCGGACGGCGACCCGTCGCGCTATCGCGGCATCGTTATCGTCATGACCGATTCCATAGAATCGCGAATCGAGATCTTCTCCGGCGTTACCTTCCATAGCGCCGTGGAACTCTATATCGTCGCAGGAGCTTCCGAGAGCGTGGGCATCATCTATGCGCTTGATCCGAGAGATCCCGATCAGGTCGACTGTTACCGCCATACGCTTCGACCGGATGCGGCGGGAGCCCAGGCCCCCGCATGCGTGGATCCGTCATTCGGACCCGCATTCGCGGGCGCCATCGGCACCATCCTGCAGCGATTCAGCCGAATAGGCCCGGAGGCATGGATGCCGACCGCGGTGCAAGTAACCGAGATGAACTTTTCGAACCGCCCGTTCATGAGAACGCGCGATCTCCCGATCCGCATCGGAAAATACACCTTAAAAGAAAGGAGCATGCCATGAGCCAGCAGACCCGGCAGCACACTAAAAGCGGAGGCGGCGATGGAAACGAAACCGTCACCATCACCGTTATCGGCTTCGGCGGTGAATCCCATACCGTAACGGTTAAGAAGGGTGAGAGCCTGAAAAAGATCCTTAAGGATCTCAACCTCAACAAGAAAATTTACGCCTTAACGCTCAACAACCAGGCGTTGAAAATGGAAGAGGGCGAACTCGTCGACGATATGACGATCGAGGAAGACGCGGTCCTCACCGTGGAAGTCGAACAGCTTACCGGTGGCGCGCGCGAGTAAAGCGCCGAAAGAAAAATCCCCGAACTATTTCGGGGTTTTTTATTTTCACTGCGTGTTCGGCGTTATCCGCAACCGCAGCCGCCGGATCCGCAACCGGATCCGCAACCGCCCGGCGATGCGGAATTCGTAAAGACAAATCCGGACTCTTCGGGTGTCGCTTTGTAATCGATGACGAATCCTTCCAAATATTTCTCGCAAAGAGCGTCGAAGAATATATTCATTCCCTCAACAGCCTGTTTTCTGTCGGTTTCAAACGGCTCATCCGTCTGCAACTCCATCCCAAACCTCGGTCCGGAGCAACCGGCACCCATGAGAAAAATCCGCACACCTTTGGCAGAACTGCCCCAGCCTTCCAGAATTTCCTTCATCGCCGCAACGGCTTTTTCGGTACAGGTAAACATCGCGCACTCCTTTCTTTTTTTAAAAGATCACGCCTACTGTTGTGATACGTGATCAATATCCCGCTCATTGTTTTCGGCAACACGCCATTCATCGGACCGATCCGCAACGGGCTTCTGAAAAAGGCGCATATACCGCGGAAGGTAAATAACAAAGAGCAGCGCCAACACTACGATCACGAGCGCGTCATAGCTTTGCCTGACCCAATAGTCGTCCTGCAGCCGCAGCCACTGCCCCGCTTCGTCGACCGCAAGCCCGAGCCCCACGCCATAGCCGAGCGCAAGCCACAACTTGTTCTTCGGCGAAAACGATATCAGCGATAAAAAACCCATGACGGCAAGTACCACGATACCATACACGAAATGATGAATATGCGTGCCCCGCACGTCAAGAAAAATATTCGGTATGTGGCGGAATGTAACGGCATACGCCGTGGATCGGGCGATGATGAATGTCAGCAAAAAAGAAAAAAGCACCGCAAATGAAATGCGGTCATAGAACGGCCGCCGATGCCGGGGAATCAATTCGATTTCCCAGCTCCAGTGCCGCATCAGACGCAGCCGCTTTATCAGGTCTCCGGCCCGCTTTTCCGATATGCGCATCTGGATCTGCTCCTCTAAAAATTTCATGAAGTGGCCATTGTCGCTATGATTGTTTTCGTGCGCGCGCATGGTGGCTTCCAGTTCCTTTTCCATGCCAATCAGCATACCCGATTTTCCCTCCATGGACAACAAAGGGTACCATACCCTTTGTTTTCAGCGCTCGCTCGGAAATGCAAAAAGAGTACTTTTGCATTTCGCTCGACTCGCTTGAAAATAAAAACAGGCGAATTGCCATTATGCGCACATGGGAGTATAACGAACTTGCATTGTTTCTTTTACAAATTGGAGGTGTGCCTTGAAGAAAATATTTGCGGCACCATTGGAATTGCTTAGGGCTGTTCGCTGGGCCTATGTGCCTTTATTCTTGGGTTATTTCGCGCATGCGTTCAGCGGCATGTTCGGCATGGGTTCGGGGCTTACGACCATACCGGCAGACTTCTGGATCCAGCAGCGCCTGGGCATCTCGCCGGAAGCGCTTGCATTCATGAGTTTCACCATCTCGCTTCCCTGGATCAGCAAGATCATCATCGGACAACTCGTAGACAGCTGGACCATCAAGAAGCGAAAGCGCGTGCTGTTTTTTTCGGGAACCATCATGATGGGCGGCTTCGTTCTGCTTGCCGCGTTAGCCGGAGAATATGGGTGGCTGATGAAGCTGCAGCCCGCATTCTTCGCCGATCCGGTTTCGTTCCGAATCTTTTTCCTGACGCTCGGGTATTTACTGGTCTCGGCAACCATGTGCTTGCAGGATGTTATTTTGGATCCCATGGGCAGGCATCTGGTATCCAAGGCGGGCGCCAACGGCCAACCGTTATCCGACAAGGACTATCAATACAAAGTCGGGCTTGTGCAAGTGTGGTGCCGGATAAGTTTCAACGTCGCTTCTATTCTCGGCATGACCGTCGCGGGCATCATGATGGCTCGGGGCGTCCAGATGGACGGCATCTTTCTGGCCGCGTTGTGTGTTCCCGTGATGACCGTGCTGCTTATTCAGTTCATTCGGCTTCCGCATGACGTGGAGCCGGTTGGGGTAAACAAGCGCATCATCATCCCCGCTCTTTGTCTTATTGTATTTGCCATCATCACCCAACTGAAGAACGTCCCCTTCAGCGAAGAGGCAACGTTTCTTATCACCCTGGGCGTCGTCATATATCTCATTCGGGCTCTGCAAAAAAAGAGCGTCATATCCCCCGAAGACCAGCGCTCGCTGCTCTTTACCGCCGCAACGCTTTCATGTCTTGCGATCGTTCCCGGCGTCGGCAACGGGGTGTCCTGGTGGATGCGCGACGAACTCGGCTTTACGCGCCAGTTCGAAACGCAACTCGGCGTCTTCGGCGGAATACTTTCCCTTGTGTTGCTTTTCTTCGTCTATCGCATGATCCTTCGCGGCCACCTGGGATACGTGTTGTGCGGCATGATCATACTCTTCTCCGCCTTTGGATCCATAACGCTCATGTTCTGGCATGGCGTGCATGTGTGGCTTGGGAGTTTATTGGGAGTCGATCCATTGATCGTCGTCCGCTGGGTCACCTGGATCAATACCGCAGCATCCTCTCCCATGGCTCTCTTGTACGGCATGATCATGTTCATTTTTCTCGCGCAATACGCAAACGACAAAGGCACTGCCACATGGTTTACGGTCTTTGCTGTGCTGTTCAATTTAAGCATGTCCGGATCAAACCTGCTTACTGGTTACCTCAATCGCATATTCGTGGTTAAACAGGGCGAATATGATGCACTGGGGAATCTTATCAGCCCGGGCAATTACACGGAACTTGGAAACATCCTCTGGACAAGCTGGGTCATCGGGTTGATGTTTCCGCTCATCGCGATTCTGTTGTTTTACACGCCTTGGCGGAAAAGCTCCGATCCTATCGCCTACACGCTTTGGCGTCGATTTAAAAAATAACGCAAAATCCCCTCTTTTATGGGGATTTTTATTTTATATAAAGAGTTTGGTGAATAATGCACAAAATCGGCTTTTTCTGTCATCCCGGCGAAAGCCGGGATCCAAGATTCTACAGCAAAACCGCAGATGCCGGATTCCGGGCCAAGCCCGGAATGACAATGAAAACGTATTTTTCACCAAACTCTATAAATAGGTGTGGGCTGTGTAAAAACACCTGTCTTATTTTTTGGCCTGTTTCGGGTATACAAGGCAAGCATATTGTCCGGCCTTAAAATAAATGCACTCTTCGCCAATTACACGAGCGACCCGGGCCAGTTTATCCAGAAGAAGTGGTATCCGGTCTTTTCCCGCAAAAGACACTTCATACAGCCTGCTCTCATCATAGACGACACGCGTTCCTGATCCCCGCCAAAAACCGAAATAGGGAACCGCTGTAGTGGTGAATGCGCCAAAATTCTCCGAGAGAAATTGATGCAGATCCTCTTCTATGCTTTTTCCACTTATTTCACTTCGCAACTTATGAGATGGAAGAAGGAAAATAGCAGGACGCCCGAGGTCTTCTATTGTGTATTCTTCGCCATCGAGTCCGGACCATTTGTTTTCCATAAGCATTTCTTTTACAAGATAATTCTTAAAGAGATTTATTATGGCACAAATTAATAATATTTACAATAACTCTGCCGTAGTTTTCCAGCCACGGTAGCTTATTTTATTTTTTCCCAGAAAAAGAAAAAATCGCATCATTGCGATCTTTTCTCCTCTTGAGCGGGTAACGGGAATTGAACCCGTTTCTCCACCTTGGCAAGGTGGCATAATACCGGTAT
>JAUYLV010000007.1 GCA_030699565.1 bacterium | reverse complement strand
GACAAATGGGCAAACAAGCTCCAATCTAAGATTAGTCTGGAGTAGTTTAATTTCCACATATACATTTACCTGATATATAATTGACTGGCTTTTTGCGCTCGTAGTTCAATTGGATAGAACATCAGCTTGCGGAGCTGACGGTTGGGAGTTCGAGCCTCCCCGAGCGCACATTTTGGAGGCGTCGCATAGTTGGCCCATTGCGGTCGTTTCGAAAACGACTTCGGGGAAACCCGATCAGAGGTTCGAATCCTCTCGCCTCCGCTCTGCAGAAATTCAAATTTGGCTGAACCCTGGAACGAGTGCACACGCTTGGAAAGCGTGCGACCCGCAAGGGTCCGAGAGTTCGAATCTCTCACCCTCCGCTTTGCTGAATAAAGAGATGATAACTTGCCCAGGACGAGTGCGCTCGCTTGGAAAGCGAATATACCGTATAAGAAGAAATCGATAACAGCAAATCCCCTCGGAAGGAGGGGATTTGCTGTTTTCAAGCAAGGCATCAGAATGACGCGGAAGGGACAATCTTCCCAATATTTACTAAATGTGTACGACAATAGGCGCACTATTTAAAAGTCATATGATAAATCACGCCGCCCTTATGAAGGCGGCGTGATATGATTCATGGCTTATTTAGTTTTTTGGCTACAGTCCCAGCGCGCTATCGATATCCAGTGATCCCGCGTCTATAATCTCCAGTTCCAGATCTTTCAACTCCACTTCAAACTCTGCGTCAAAACGGACGGATGTGGCGCGGTTTTTGTCGGTACCGCTCTTTTCCGTATCATTGGAGTCGTCGTTGTTGTCTTCATCGGTATCGTCGCCAGTATCATCGGATTCTTCGCTCGTTTCAACGCGCATGCGGAGGTTTTTGCGGACATCGCCGTTAAGCTTCACGTCGAGTTTGAGGTTCTGACGAGCCTGAATGAGAAGTTTGGCCTCCTGGGCGATGTCGTGCGCCTCCTGGAAAAGGATAAATGCTTCTCCGTATACCCCCGCCGCCAGCTTAACCGATCCTTCCGCAAGCACCTCTTCGGCAATACTCAAGCGCGATTCCGCCTTTGCGGTGGCTTCGGCGCCGAGTGCGGCTTTGACGCGTGCCAAATATTGCGTTGCTTCGGCGATTTTATTCTCGGCCGCGCCTTTCTTGCCTTCGGCGGCAACCTGCGTCTGAGCCGATGAGTTGGCGGTAATCTTTTTCTCGGCCTTGATGCGCACGTTGGCCGCGGCATCGGCTTTGGTCCGTACGTTATGCCGGAAGGCATCAATGCCCGATTCCTCCTCGTCCTGACGCTCGGCAAGACGCTCGAGGATCTTTTCGTGCGCGCGCAAGGAAGTTTCGAACTTCGCGCTCAAATCGACCGTTGCCTCGAAATCTTCGTCCGTTTCGAACTTTTCGATGCGTTCCTGGACTCGATCGGCATGTGCGTCGAAATTCGAGGCGACCTGAACCTCTGTCTCGGCGCTTAAGCGTCCCTTGGCGGCGAGTTGCTCGGCTTCCTGAAGCCTGCGCTCGACGCGCCGGGATTCCCATTGGCTTTGCGCTTCGGCCGATGCCGCAAGCCATCCGCGCACTTCCTCGTTAACGTGGATCTTTACGGGATAAAGAGCATCGCCCGGCAGGGAACCTTCCGCGGCAAATGAGGTGCTGCCGCTAATGAGCAATGCAAGAATTATTACGATTGGCATAGGTTTAAATAATAGGGTTAATGATTCGTACCAGTTGAGTGACCTTTCTGTACTTAGCTGACGGGCGGGGGAGGTGGCACTTACCGGATGTTTCTGTATGAACGTTAAAAGCGACTCGCGCATGCGGGTTTTTTCGTTTTTCGTCAGACGAGCCTCACGCGCATCTTTTATGAATTGTTGTATTTGGTCGTCCATATTACTAAACTACGCATAACGCCAAAATGGTCTCTGTGTGTCATTCCCGCGGAGGCGGGAATCTATATTAACCAAGATAATTCTGGATTCCCGCCTCCGCGGGAATGACAGAGAGTATTGTTATGTATTAAACGTGTTGATTTTCAGTTCCCATGCCATTGGCGTGGTGGTGGTTTATGATTTCTCGCAACTGCTTCACACCCCGGTGGATCCGAACCGAGACGACGTTTTCGGACTCGCCGAGAATTTGGGCGATTTCTTTCGGTTGTAGATCATCGATATAGCGCATAATGACGACTTCGCGGTATTTGGCATCGAGGTGCTCGATCTTCTCGAGCGCGAATTTTCCCTCCAATATCGCATTGCGGCGCGAGGGGTCGACGGGGCTTTTAGGGTCGAATCCTTCTTCTTGGAGCGCATCCAGCGACCATTCCTTGCGCTTTCTGGACTCATCGATGATAAGGTTGTTGGCTACGCGATAAAGGAATGCCCGGATGTTTTCGATTTTTTTGCCGGCGGACAGGTACTCCCAAACTCTTATAAAAACCTCCTGCGAAAGCTCTTTGGCGCGATCCCGTCGAAAGACCCGGAAGTAACAATGCCGGAAAATAGCGTCACCATATGCGTCATAGGCTTGTAAAAATTGCTGTTCCATTGGTTCGTGTGAGGCATTCACCATATGTGACGGTTTACCGCTCCATTGCTTACGTGCGCAAAAAAGATACTATAGCAGTATAGCAGGGCATTTGTCGAAGGGAAGAATCGGGTTTCGCGCATTGTTTCTTTTTCGTCATCCCGACGGAAGTCGGGATCCCTCTCCTCGCTGTCATCCCGATGGAAGTCGGGATCCACGATGATTTAAATAGATTCCGGCTTTCGCCGGAATGACAGATGGGTGTTCGGCTTTCGCCGGAATGACAAAGAAGAAAATTCTGAATTCCAGCGTCTGCGTGCGAGCCCGAAGGCGAAGCAATATCTTTATGCCATATCCTAACATAGAATTCGTCATTGCGCTTACCGGCGAAAAAGCGGCCGGAAAGGGAAAGGCAGCCCGGATCCTGGCGCAAGAAGGAGGTTTTGCCGTTTTCAGGTTTTCCGATCCTATTCGCGTGGCACATGTGCTTGCGAGTCTCCATCCGAAGGCGCCGGAGTCTCCGGAACTTCTTGCCGCCAAGACCGCCGATTATATCGAAATGAACATGGAGCGCGATGCCAACGGTACCGAACTCTTCGGCGCAGAGGATTATGCCCTTTCGCTCGGTGTGTCGCCGCCCCAGACGGTGAGCCTGCAGGACATGGGAAACCGGTGGCGGAAAAAATTCGGCGGAGGCGTTTTTACGGACGTGCTATTGGCCGCAGCGGAATTGCTGCGCATGCGGCGCCTAGTCATCGATGGATTCCGCAATCCGGGTGAATTGGAGCCGCTGCGGGCGCATCTGGAGGGTCGCTGGGTTGCTGTTGGCGTTGTTGCCGATATTGATGTGCGAAAAAAGCGCTTTTTGGAAAAACGCCGCAGGGTGGGGGATCCGGTGACCGAAGAGGATTTTTTGAAGCTCGATCGCAGGGATAAGGGCGAAGGGGAGCCGGATGACGGCCAGCAGGTAGACCGGTGTCTTACGCTGGTACAACCCGAAAATATCATCGCCAATAACCGCTCCACAACGGAACTCGAAACGAATATTGCGCGGTGGTACCGCGCGCAGGTCGAGCCGCGGCTGGACAGGGAATAATTGAATATTTTATCCCCATAGCGCCATGCAAAGGGCTTTTGTTTTATGGTCACCCGATGTACGATTGAGGCGTATGGCGAATGAATATCCCAATCTCTATGTTTCGATTTCCGGCGTAATGGGTTCGGGAAAAACCACGGCAACAAAGCTCTTGGCTGATCATCTGGAACTGCATCTTTTTGAGGAAGACGCGGATCGAAACACATTCCTGCCGCTCTATTACAATGACCCCCGGCGTTGGGCGCTGCATTCGCAGCTTTTTTATTTGCGCGAGAAATTCGCGCAACTTGCAAAAATCAAACTATTGCTTGAACATACCCCGGTTGTGCAGGATTCACCTCTCTATCAGGATTATCATACCTATACCAAGGCGCAACACACGCTGGGCAACATGGATGAGGCGGAATTTGAGCTGTACGAGCGATTTTTCCATACGCTGCATGACCATGCGCCCGTGCCGGATCTTATCGTGCAGCTTGATGCGTCGGCGGATTCTCTCATGCGGCGTATCCACGAGCGGGCACGTGGTTATGAATTGGCGGTCGAGCATGCCTATGTGGCATTGCTGGCGCGTCTGCAGGAACAGTGGATCGAGAACCATGGGCATCTCAATATATTCCGGATAGATACGAATGATCTTGATCTTGTGCGGAATCGGGCTCATCAGCAACAGTTCATAGAAGCCGTAAAGGACCGTATGACATTGATTGCCGCCCGCCGCCAGGAGCCGCTTCCGCTGGAGCCGCTTTCAAAAATCAGCGCGGTGACATAATATACTTTGCATTACGAAACACCCTCACTCCGTCATTCTGATTCCATATGTTAAGACATGAAAGAAGAATCTCGTAAACGTTGCGCATGAGATCCTTCTTCTATGTACAAATAGCGAATCAGGATGACCCGACTTCTTCGTTATATGGATCGCATAACCAAAAAACTATTTACACAAGCCAAGCGTGTGCGCCAAAACGCGTTTGCGCCGATTTCCCATTACAAAGTTGGGGCTGCGGCGTTGACGAAGGGCGGAAGGATATTTTCCGCCTGCAATGTGGAGAGTGCTACGGTAACGCTTACCACGCACGCGGAGGCGGCCGCAATTGATCAGGCGGTGGCGGCGGGGGAGCGTACGATCGTAAAGATCATTGTCGTGGTGGCCGAGAAGGCGCCGGTTTTTCCCTGTGGGCTCTGCAGGCAAAAAATCGCCGAGTTTTCGGGCAATGCGGAGGTGATCGCCGTAACGATGCGCGGAGCGACCAGGCGCGCCTTCATCAAAGATTTGTATCCGGAGCCGTTCGTTATGAAAAATTTGGAGAAGTAAAAAACCCCGCCAAGGCGGGGTTTAAAAATATGCCGCAAGATCGCGGATCGATGCCAGCGTGGTCACGCGGTCGTGGCGGTAGGGTTTCGGTTCAAAACTCGTCGAGTCGGGCATACGATCTTTCTCGAGCATGAAGCTGGAGGATTGGGGCACATAGAAGCCGTGCCAGCGGGAATCGTGGATCACCGGCAGCATGTCGCCTTCGCTGTTGCCGACCGTAAAGAGTCGATCGCCCGCATGGTCGCTAGCGCGAGAGACTTCCAAAAAGTCTTCGAGCGTTTTGCGCGTGTCGACGATGCGGATGTTTCCGTTCTCAAAGAATCGGCTCGTGCCGAGCAATGCCGCCTTCTGGGGCCATAGGGTGCGTTCGTATTTGGTGAGCAGGCAAAGGGTATTGCCCTTTTCGACAAGCGCATGTAGCGTCTCCTGCGCTCCCGGCACCCAAAGGTGCTTTTTGATGTCGAACGGCTGGTCGCCGATTTTTCGCACAGTTTCCTCGACCGCCTGGTGGTACAGTTTATCGCCGGTTCTTCCCGCTATCCATTCGCAAAGCTGCGTATAGGTGTCCGCCATGCTTTGCGCCACGCGGCCGCGCCGAATCCCCATAGTCTTGGCGTTCTTATCCTCGTTTGCAAAAAACACCTTGTAGATAAAATGGATGTTGGGCGTATAACAGCCGAACACTTCATACAGGTAACTGAAAAAATCAGCATAGGCTTGTGAATACAGCCATTCGACAGACCACAGGGTATCGTCGCCGTCAAACACTATTTTTTGCATTTAGAGCGCTCCTTTTTCGATGTACTGGCACCAGCATACACGTGTTTGCGCCCATCTCCTGTGGAAAAGTTTTTACATGCTTTTCATTTTGTTGATCGCGTGATACATTGGCGGCGAGGTGACAGATGCCGCACATTAACAAAGACATTGATTTCGTCGTAGGCTATTATCTGGTCTTTAACGATCGCGTGCTTCTGGTGTATCACCGGCGACTTGATTCATGGGCGTGTCCCGGCGGGCATATCGAGCCGAACGAAGACATCGAAGATGCGCTATTTCGCGAGATTTATGAGGAGATGGGAATCAATCGGGGAGACCTGGAAATGATCGGATCGCACGAAGAATCGGCATTGAATCGCGATGGGTTCAAATCGCTGCCGACGCCGGCCTATGTGAACATTCATCGCGTAAGCGCGACCCATCGGCATATCGCATTACAATATTTTCTGCGCTCGCGCACGGATGTCATTGTGGCCGATACGGATGAGCATGCGCTTTCAATGTGGTTTTCGGAAGGCGATCTGGATGATCCGTCGTATGCGCTGCCTCTGGAGATAAAATTTTATGCGTTGCAGGCGCTCGCATGCGCCCGATATTATGCGATGCATAAAACCCCCAGCTTCTGAAAGCTGGTTTTTTTTACCCCTCTCCTCTATGAGGAGAGGGTGGGGGGAGAGGTGTATCAATTAAAAACCCCCTCCTGCCGAAGGAGGGGTTGGGGGGGATCGGTTTGCTACCGTGTCACATTATGAAACATCGTCAGGCACCGGTATGAGCCACCGGAGCGCTCGAATTCGGAGGATCCATCGGGCGGCACGATAACCTTAAGGCCATGATGTTCAAGAATTTTGCCGAATGACGGTGCGCAGTAGGGCATCAAGACCATGCCATTGCGCTCGATGGCGTTGAGCGTGTAGCTGTACAGATACTCGCCGCCGAAATCGGGGTGGTGCCGCATGGCCTCGCTTTCGGTTACCTCCAAAATGCGCGTGTTGAGCGGAAGGCGTACGGAAAGCGTGTTGAACGCATCGGCGGAAAACGCCGGCGGATAAAACGCGATGAGATCTGCGGATGGGAAGTAGGTGAATACGGAGTTGAGATGGTAGAACTCTTCGGTGATGCGCCGGATGGGAATGACCTCGATACCGCGAGGCTCCAGAAGCTTGGTGATTTCTTCGACGCCCCGTATATTGGTGCGGTTTTCGCCGTAGCCGATGACAAGGCTTTTTCCGACCATGACGCAATCACCGCCCTCAAAATAGGCATCGGACGGCAAGGTTGCGATGCGCACACCCTTCTGACCGAACCAATCCGTAAAGGTTTCGACTTCCGCTTGACGGGGAGACGCCGTACGCCCCGCGGGAGGCCAAAAATTCGATGCGATGAAAAGATCGTCGATCCAAAGTCCCGGATCACAGGCGAAGGCCATGTCGGCCAAACCCGGCCGAGCCAGAAGCCAATGCGACTCAATGTCCATCTGCAGATTCAGTACGCCAATCATGCGCGACCATTGCGCCATTGTACGCATCCTGTCCGGCCTGCCATGCGGGTGATCGGGCCGCATGCGGGTGTTATAGGTATCGACGACGTCAAAATACGTCGGCGGAATCACAATAAGCTCGTTCATAACATGCTCCTTCCTTGCTTTTAAAAGATCCTCTTAATCACTGGTACGGTAGCAGAAGGGCGTGTTTCGGGCAATACGGGGCTGTGAGTGATTTTTCACAGTATTTCCATCATTATTGCGTATCATTCTACTATTATTTATTTAATCTTCTAAATTTTTCATTCAATCCTATGCTTCTTATTCGCGAAACGCTCATAGCCAAGCCGGGCATGGCATCAAAACTTGCCAAACTCATGCAAGAGATGTTTGAAGAGTCGGATGATACGGCGCGGGTCATGACGGACCTGACCGGCCAATTTAACCAGGTCGTGATAGAAACAGAGTACGAAGGCCTTGAGGAGTTCGGAAGTCGCATGGAAGAATACCGTTCCAATGTAGATATGGGAAAGAAAATGAGGGATATGGGGTATACGGATATGTACCAAACCGGCAGTCGCGAGATTTACCAGATCTGGTAGCAAGGTCGAGAGGGTGAAAATAAAACACTCCGCTATTAGCGGAGTGTTTTATAAAGAATAAGTTTTTATGGCCTGTTGTGCCGCATGTTATCCAAAGCCCACGAATATTCTATGACCAGCACGGGTATCCATTGCACCTCATCATGGATGACGAACATGACGCTGCCGAAAATCAGCGCGATCGTGTTAATTATAAAAAAGACAATATCGAACACTTCCTCGTGCCGGGACGTTTGTTCGTTGTTTGTTATATAGAGAAGCAGATTCTTTAATTTCATACCGCAAGCGTACTCCCGTTTTCGAGCGTTCGCAAATTACTTTACGGCCGATGCGCGTTCTTCAGGCTCTTGACTATCGGACTATTTATACATATAATAGCCGTCCACATTCTTTGAAAGGAGCATATGCCATGAATGAGGAAGTACTTCTGGAGACGGCACTCGATCGGTATCGTCTGTCGGATCGGCATCGGATTTCGATTCGCGGGTATCTCGACAAGCTTTACCTGCGGGATGAGGCAACGTGGCGCCATTCGATCCGCGTAGGGGATCTGGCTTCTCGCATCGGCGATTTCTTCTGCGACTGCAGCGGAAGGTCGCTCCTCTGGGCCGGACTTTTACATGACATCGGCAAAATTCTGGTGGATCCCGATTTATTCTTAAAGCGTGAAAGATTTACCGATGATGATTATCGGCGCATGGAGCCGCATGTTGAATACGGCTGGCGCATGTTGCGCGGCATACATGAATGGACGGCTCATGTGATCGTGCGGCATCACCGCTATGGCGCCCGCCCGTATCCCGCCCGGCTTCCACCTATGACGTTGCCGGGCCGAACGGAGGAGCGGATAGATGCATTGGCGCGACGATTGGCGCTTGCCGATTACTATGATGCCCTGATGACCCGTGACAATGCAAAGTTCGGCAAAGAGCCACTATCGCCCGTTGCCAGGCGAGAACAGTATCTGCGCGGCAATGCCGATCAGGAACCGCTGATTTTACGGCTTGAAGCAGCCGGTATTCTGCAATTTTCCGCCTGAAATATGGCGGATTTTTTATACGTATTCCTTTGTTGCTCTATTTAAAAACCCGACGCGGGATCGGGTTTAAAGAAGTGGCCTGTATTCTGCTTCGTGAGGCACCGGGCAATCCGGCAAAACGTCAGGGCTGATGTTGTGTATCGGGCAAAAATTGCTGATTAGCCAAGCCCCGTTTTTGCCGTCCCAATCATTCGGCGGCGGCTTTTGGCAATCGCATTCTTTGGGGCAGATGCACGTTGCGGGTGCGGTGTCCGGTGTGGGTTTGAGTCGTGCCATACAGCCTCCTTTCAAATAAAAAGAGCATAAGTCAGATTACGGCCTCTTGAGGCTGTTGTCAAAAGCCCCTTGCATATCCTGCCGGATTTAGTAAAATAGGATTTGTTGTGATTTCCTAAAACCTCCCGCTCCGCATCAGCGAAATACATCTTTTCTATAAAACCCTTGGCTCCGCAGTAGCTCAATGGTAGAGCAGCGCGCTGTTAACGCGTTGGTTCCAGGTTCGAGTCCTGGCTGCGGAGCCAAGGGTTTTATTTTTCCGCAGTAGCGAAATGGGTAAAATTGTCTGGGAGACAATTTTACGGCCGACAACGATGTTTTCAATCGATGGCAAGTCGGCCAGGAAGAGCAGCGCGCTGTTAACGCGTTGGTTCCAGGTTCGAGTCCTGGCTGCGGAGCAGGGTTGGACAGACCGAGGCAAAAACCTCGGTTTTGTCTTTATCTGCTTCACTATTTTCAGGTTCGAATGCCTTGTTTTCGGTTCTAGGAGTTACCAGCAATTAATGAGTAGATTAGGACATTTTTGGGTAGATTTTTGGACTACTTGTGGAGATTTGGATAGTATGATAGTATGCTTAATATGGAAGAAAAATTGCTTACAATTGGCCAAGCGGCTGAATATATCGGGGTTTCTCAAAATACGCTTCGTCGTTG
>JAUYLV010000080.1 GCA_030699565.1 bacterium | reverse complement strand
CGCATCTCGAGAAAGCGTTCAACAGTCCTTGCAAGCGTTCCGGGGCGCTCATAATCGAAGAATAGTCCGGTCTCACCTTCGGCAAGATGCTCCAGCGCGCCGCCCCCGCGAAACGCGATCACCGGCGTTCCCGTCGCCATGGCTTCAACGGCCGTGATACCGAAATCCTCCTCTTGCGGAAAAACGAGCGCCCGGGCTCCGGCATAGATTTCCCGCAACTCGGCATCCGTAATACGCCCCTTAAAGGCTATAGTCGGACCCGCAATGGCCTTGAGACGATTCAATTCAGGGCCTTCTCCCGCTACGATAAGCGGCAATTTCAATTCGTTGAACGCTCTGACGGCAAGATCGAAACGCTTATAGGCCACCAGACGACCCGCGGCAAGAAAATATTTTTTTTCCGCCCGTTCCGTTTTTCCGAAAAACTCCACATCCACGGGCGGATGAATAACATCGGCATCAACCCTATAATACTTGCGAATGCGGTCTCTGACAAAGGATGAATTCGCAATAAATGCATCGACCCGCAATGAGGCTTCTTTGTCCCAAACGCGAAGATAATTCAAAAAGAACGGCACGAAACTGCGCAGGATCGGCGGCAAGCCGAATTCCTTTACATACCGATGGGAGTCATCCCATGCATACCGTATGGGCGTGTGGCAATACGATATATGAACGGTATGCGGCTTGGTCACAATGCCTTTGGCGTAACTGGCCGAATCCGATATAACCAGGTCATAGCGCCCCAGATCGAATTGTTCTATGGCCACGGGCATCAGCCATGCATAGTTGCGGTGGCGCGTGCGCGACCAGGGAAGTTTCTGGAGAAAGGATGTGTGGATGCGGCGATGCTTAAAAAGCCCGTTCGTCGCTTTTTCGTCGTAAATAAGCGTATAGATGGGTGCATGCGGAAACAGTTCGCACAGCGCCTCCAAAACGCGTTCCGCGCCTCCTAGCTCAGTTAAATAATCATGGACGAGGGCGACTTTCATGGGTATATCGTATCGAGTATTCCGTATTTTGTATATACGGAAAAATCTTAACCTCACCTTATCTTTCTATACCGCGGATCGGTCCGTAAATAACACCACGATCGTTTTGAGCAGAATATAAATATCCATTTTCAGCGACCAATTTTCGATATAATATGTGTCGAGCTTTACTTCCTCCTCGAACGGCAAATCGCTGGAACCCGAAATTTGTGCCAACCCGGTCATGCCAGGCTTTACCGCAAGCACTTTTTTATGATGCTTTTGGTATTTTGCAACCTCTTCCGGCTCATGGGGACGTGGACCGATCAGAGACATTTCCCCGCGCCACACATTTATAAGTTGCGGAAACTCGTCCAGACGCGTCCGCCGCAGCCATCTGCCGGGCGGCGTTATTCTCGGGTCATTCTTCATTTTAAACAATGGACCGTCGTTCCGCTCGTTGTACCGCGCAAGATCCTTTTTCATGCCATGCGCGCCATCAATCATTGACCGGAATTTAAACATGGCAAATACCCGTCCCTGGCTTATGCGCCGAAGTCTCACGAACACGGGGCCTTCACTCGTAACTTTAATAAGAACCGCAACGACCAAAAAAAGCGGCGATAACACGATGAGACCAAAAACCACGCCGATAATGTCCATGGTTCGCTTGGCAACCCTCCCCCACCCATCGAGTGCCGTAGGCTTCAGTTCAACGATGGGTATGCCCGAGAAGGTATCAATGGCCACATTCGTCGTAAGCGTCTGATACAAGTTCGGAATGAATCGAAAACCGATACGGCTTGCCTCGCAAAAATCGACCAGTTCCAATACCTGGTCCTTCTCGAAATTCGGATCGGCGAGCAGAATTTCATCGATCATCTTTCCGCCGGATCGAATGGCTTCCATGTCAATAGAGCCGAGATGTCGCACTACGACATAACCAAGTTCCGGCCGACTATTGAATACTTCGGCGATTTTTCTCGATATGTCATCGCCGCCGATCACGATCATGCGATGCAGACCGTACCCGTAGCGCTTGGTGAGATGGCTCTGCAGCACGCGAAGCGCTATGTGCGCGGCGGTCACGAATAGGATCGCCAAGCCGAATCCCACCAGAATAATGAACCGTGAATTGAACAGATCGCCGGAGAGAAAAATATATCCGATGATGCCAAAAAAACCCAGGGCGCTACCGGTGATAATCTGAAAAAATTCCTCAATACGCGCCCGGTTCGTTTTCATGCGGTAGAGCCCCGCCATCGCATAGGCGCAAAGCCACCAAAGCGCTACGAGCGATGCAATAATGAGATATTCTGAAAATGGCAGGTCGATTGTAAATAGTGCCGGACGCCAAGCCTGGATGAATCCGGAAAGACGCAAAAAATACGCGACAATTGCCGCTGTCAATAATGCCAGGTAATCTACGGGAACAAGTAAAACGCTAAATATCAGCTCGGACTTCTTCATAGGTATCCGCGATCATTCTAACGCATCTGGAGGCGAAAATCCACCGTTTAGCGGTGGATTTTCATCGGAAGTATTAAGAAGATTTCCCCGACCTTCACGCGCCGGGCACGTAAGCCGAATTCTGTCTCCCGCCAAAGCGAGATGAAGATCATTTATCTGCCCCCATCCTTGCGGATCGGGATCAAGCGGCACTCTGCCGCCGCACAGCGGCGGAAATCGAATACAGGTGACGGAGTGACCGAGTGACGAAGTGAATTGAGAAACATTATTTTAAATAATGTCTACACCGATCACTCTGTCACTTTGTCACTGATTCGCCTTCCCGCTGCTGCGCAGCAGGCAGTACGACCTTGCATCCGGGTAAGGATTTTGCAGGCATTCCTGTTACCAGAAAAGCGCGCGTTTCACCTCTTATATCACTATAAGAGCTTATCCACCTGCTCTATAAGCGTTGGGGGATATCCCCGGGTTGCGCCGTTGGACGTCTCTGTTCGCACCTCTGCCGCCGCACAGCGGCGGAAATCGAATGCAGAAGTGACGGAGTGACCGAGTGACGAAGTGAATTGAGTAACATTATTTTAAATAATGTCTACACCAATCACTCTGTCACCATGTCACTTTGTCACTGTTTCGTTTTCCCGCTGCTGTGCAGCGGGCGGCGGGTGTTACCCGCTACCCTTGTCCCGCCACGCGCGGGACCGGATGTTCGGACTTTCCTCCCCTACCACTGCTCCGCAGCGGAAATCGAATGCAGAAGTGACGAAGTGAGCGAGTGACGAAGTAAATTGAGTAACATTATTTTTAATAACGTCTACACCAATTACTTTGTCACTGATTCGTTTTCCCGATGCGAAGCATCGGCAGGAGCGATCTTCTCGGTCTTCTTAATTGAGAAAGTATACAGCGACTTCATTATAATGTCAAGTTATACTTGCAAATTTAGAGGATATATTTCATAATTATTACATCATGACAAATCGCCGTGTTTCTTTGTTTTTAATAGCGGGCATCATCCTCTTCGCGGCCGGTATTATTCTATTCTTGAAAATTTCCACCGTCCCGATGCGTCCGATCTTGCCGTCTGAAATTCCCTACGATGATCTGCGAAGCGCAACGCCGCCGTCGGTAGCGGAGGCGACCGGCTCGCCGGAGGCGTCTTTGATACCACGATCATCCCCCGGTCCGAGCAGGGGTGAAGATGCGCCGAAAACATCGCTGCCCGATGCGCTAAACCTTAAAATTCCCTTCACACCGCAGGCACCGCATGCGAATTGGGAAGCTCCCTACAAGGAATTCTGCGAAGAGGCTTCGGCATTGATGACTGCGGCATATCTTACCGGCAAAGACATTCCGAATGCCGAATATGCCGACGCAGAACTGCGCCGTATAGAATCTTTTGAGTTAGACCGTTTCGGGTACTACGAAGACACATCGGCATCGGAAACCGCGATCATCCTTCAAGAGCATTTCGGCATATCATCCGTTGCGCTCATGCGCAACCCGACCATCGACGACATGAAGCGGGCGCTTGCCGAGGGCAAGGCGATTATTATGCCGGCAGCCGGCAAGGAACTGGGAAATCCTTATTTTCACCAGCCGGGGCCCCTGTATCACATGATCGTCATCAAAGGCTATACCGCCGATGGCATGTTTATCACGAACGATCCCGGTACACGCCGCGGCGCGGATTTTCTTTATCCACCTGATGTATTATTGAGCGCCATGGGCGATTGGAACGGGACCGATGTGGACGTTACGCAGAAGGTCATTATCATTGCAGGTTAATTCCTTGCACTATCCCCTCCTTTAAAAGGAGGCGATAAAAGGGGATGTGTGTTTATGCATATACCCCTCCTCTGTCCGTTCCAGGGCAGCCCGACATTGATTGAAAACATCGCGGCTGCCCGCGAAATGCTCTCCCAGAGCATTTCGCCCCTTTCAAAGGGGAGGTTAAGCTGAATGTATGTTCCAAAAACGCATCACGCCAGTGGCCGCATTCCTCAAACACCATGAACGCCATCTAGCGACGGCGTCCTTTTTTGCCGGTTTTCTATGGGATCAATTGACGCTTTCGCGGATAGACCTATGGATCGACAATCTTATCCTGTCATCATACCTGGCAATCGCGACTGCAGCCATCATTGTCTTTCATGCGCTCGACACGGCTAGGTTCAAGAATGCCTTTTTGCAGCGATATGCCGGCGCCATACCGTTGGCGATGCAGTTCGCCTTCGGAGGACTCTTCAGCGGCTTTTTCTTTTTTTATTCCCGAAGCGGCTCACTGCTCACCAGCTGGCCTTTTTTGCTGGTACTGGGGGGTATTCTTGTTGGCAACGAGTTCCTCCGGAGCCGCTATCACCGGCTGGCTTTTCAGGTGAGCGTTTGGTATTTCGCCATTTTCTCGTACGCGCTCTATGCCCTTCCTATATTGTTTGACCGTATCGACGATACCATGTTCTTTGCAAGCGGCCTGACAAGTCTTGCGATCGCCGGATGCATGCTTGCCGTCTTCCGAATCATCGCGCATGCTCGGCTTGTCGAAAACCGCACCATGATCATTGCAAGCGTCATCGGGATTTTCTCGGCAATCAACATCCTTTATATCGCAAATATCCTTCCGCCCATTCCCTTGTCGCTGAAGACGCTGCTGGTCGCGCATGACGTCGATCGTGAACGGGACGGCTACCACGTTCGCTATGAGCGAATAGACGGCATTGTTCTTGCGGGAGCCGATTTTACAAGAACATTCCATCGGTTCGGCGATGAGCCGATATATGTATACAGCGCTATTTTTGCGCCCACAAATATTCGCACCGATATTCTGCATCGGTGGATGTATTTTGATCAACGCCGGGACTCCTGGATCGCCACCGATACGATGCATTTTCCCATCATCGGCGGCAGAGACGGCGGATATCGCGGCTATTCCTTCAAGCGCAATGTCGTGCCCGGCCTATGGCGGGTCGAAGTTATCAACGGCCGCGGCCAAGTGCTCGGTCGCGTTACATTCACCGTGGTTACCGTTCATGAGCCGGCTACATTGAAGAGCGCTTACTATGAATAGTGCGGCTTCCCAGGATTTTCACGGACGCCGCATACGCTGGAAACGTTACGAAATACGCTCGTAATGGGTGCCAGTGCGGATGCTGCACAGAGATACGGAGCAGCATGCAATGCAGCCTCGCCATGGCGCAATCAAATCGTCTCAAGGGGGCAATAAGGGAGGAATGTCGCAATGAAGAAAATCGTGGTAATCGGCGGCGGACACGGCAGCGAGTGCGTTTTACGTGGCATTAAGCGTTATGAACTCGATATCACGGCAGTGGTAACGGTATTCGATTCCGGCGGCTCAACCGGCAAGTTGCGGCGTGAATTCGGCGCATTGCCTATTGGCGATGTGCGGCGCTGCCTGGTTGCGCTTTCGCAAGAAAACAGCGACAAGCTCTTTCAGCGATTGTTTGATTTCCGTTTCAGCGATGTCGCATCGCCTTTTAATGGCCATAGTTTCGGAAACCTGCTGCTCTTCGCGCTCACCCAGATGAACTCCGGCGAAACCGAGGCGATCGCCAAGGCCGGAAAAATCCTGAACATCAAAGGACGGGTATTGCCCGTTTCGCTCGACCGCGCGCATGTGGATGCCGAACTTGAAAACGGCCAGGTCATTCACGAAGAGGAGAACATCGACGTGCCAAAGCATGACGGCGCCCTGCGCATCCGCCGCGTGTTTCTCAATCCCCAGGCGCGAATGTACGCGTCGGTTGGAACGGCCATTGATGAGGCGGATCTGGTGGTATTTGCCCCCGGGGATCTCTACACGTCCATTATTCCGAACCTGCTCGCCGAAAACATGTCCGATGCGCTCCAAAAAAGCCATGCCAAGAAAGTGTTTGTTTTAAACCTGATGACCAAATGGGGAGAGACGAACGGCTTTACGGCATCGGATTTTGTCCGTGAAGTCCTGAGCTATGCGGGCTTCGAACGCTTTGATGCGATCATCGTCAACAAGCGCAAATTACCCAAGGAGACACTCGATGCGTATGCCCTCGAGAAAAAGCATCCCGTACCGTATGATGAGGCATGCGGGGAACTGGCTTCAACGATCGTTATGGAGGACTTGTATGCAGAAGGAGAAGGCGGCATACGACATGACTCCCAGGCACTGGCATCCATTCTAATGCTCTTTGCCGGGCCATAACCGTCTGACAACAACCTTAATCGGCGCCACGCGGGATAATCCCCTTGGCGCCTTTTTTTATATTGCAAAGGATGGCGAGAAACGAACCGGAGGATTTATTCCTCCTTTCGTAAAGGAGGTGCCTATAGGGCGGAGAATTTTTAAGGAGGGGAATAAATCCCTCGGCCTTCGGCCACTCCCTTTAGGAAAGGGAGAATCTATGTACGGGCGTTAGCGCCCCCATTACCGTATCGCGTCCAGGCGCCAATCGGCTATTTCAATATCCATGAAATCAGATCGGATGCCGACGTGTCCGGGATCATGCAGGTCCGATGCCATAGCATCGCTTTCGGCATCGATCACGCCAAGCGCCTTTTTCCATGCGCGACTTCTCCCTTCATCGATAAAAAGGCTTATTGAAACGCCATCCGCTTCATCAACCGTAACCATGCGAAGACCAATCCAGACATCGCGCGGCAGGAGCGATTCGTGCGGACGGTATGCATCAGGTGAGGCGCCAAAATGCGGCTGATACGCCAGCGTCGCATATGCACCGTCGGACTTTCGCTTGATGACCAGCGCTCCGTCCACCCGCATGCCGGCAAGATACGCGCTTTGCCCGTCACCACGATAGCGACTCATCAAAAATACGCCATTCGATGCGTTCTCGTTTGGACTGTCACCGCTATTATGGGCGCGTATGCGGAAATAGGCCTCGTGCTCGACATCCAGCCAAACATTTTTTGTCAGAAGCCGAAAAATATTTTGCGGATAGTACCCGTCAATGCTGTCTTGTGGATTCGCTGAAGCGTACCGAAGCCGCCATTGCGATTGTTTCGGAAGCGCTCCCTGCAGCGTACGCCCGACTCCGCCCTCGAGAAAAAATAGCCCGCCCGAATTCAGCCAAAAATACGGGCTTGGACTGTCGGCCGCAGAGCCCGTCTCATACAATATTGCCGCGCTCTCCCAGTGATATTGGAACGGTGCTTGTTGCGCAAACTGGTTCAATGCGGCATTTTGCATCTCCAACATCCGGATGCGCCGCGCAATGTCATACCGTTCATCGGCATACAGGGCGATGATGCCCGCCACAAGAGCAAGTAAAGCCCAAATAACAAAAGGACCTGTGATAAGCGGAAAAAAATTCTTTACGCGCATATATCAGGATGAAATCGCCTCAACATGCACTTCTTTTACGATAATTTCGCTGATGCCCACGAAGGGTTCCCATGTTTTAAATCCGATGCCGCCCGAATCGAGCAACGGATCCAAAAACGGCGTCTCGACCATCAGGACGCCGTCCAAATAGCATGAAAGCGTGCGGCCATGTACGCGGGCCTCGACGGTGAATTCATCGCTCGGGATCACGATGTCCGGACTGCGTATGCCCCTGAGTACGTTCTTTTCGCCGTTCACAACCTGCTCGACATGAACAAAACCATTGCCATAATTACAGCCCGCGTTAAAGCCGTTATTTTGCATGCGCACCCAAAGAAACGTACCGCTTCGCGACAGGGAAACGATACGCGCTTTGACCGCATAATCTTTCCAGTGGCGGCTGCCGTCAAGAATGACCGAACCTCCCCCTTGCGTAGGGTTCGGATTGATCGTCATCTGTCCCGGCGCGATCGTCGTCATTCCCCATGCCACAATCCATCCATTATCCCGCTGGAAATCGTCGTCATACGGCAGGCTTTTCGGGGAAGATCGTTCAAGTATTTTTATGAGCGCCTCACCGTCCCAAGACGGATCGACGTTGATCCGCTTTACAAAAAACGACTTCTGCTTGGCATCGAATGCGGTTACATAATTTTGCGTGAAATATACGCCAGGCGCATCCTGGTAAAAGATCAGGGGAAAGCGCTGCCGCAGCACCCTTTCCATGATCCGGCTCGCCTCCGGATAATTCGTCGTATACTGTCCGAAATCACCGAACGGTAAATCGAATGCCGTCATTTTTGTGCCGAATACTGCCTCGAGCCTCGATGCGACGACATCGATATCGCGAGTAACACGCGCCTCATATTCCGCATCCGTTTCGTATCGCCCGTCATTTGCCAGCCAGAATTTATTCGCATAGAAATGCCCGAGTGCGCCGCTTTCGGAAATCGGGTAAAACGCATGACCGTCGTGCGCATGCGGCTGGATATCCCACCGGCCGCTCTGCTGCATTTGCTTCAAATCGTCCGCCGTCAGATAGAACGTGCCCGGCGCATCAAGCGAATTACTCGAGATAACGAACATGACAGCATGATATCCCACGGCACGCAAGACCGGATCACCCCTCACATAGGCATCGGCTCTGCCGTCATCGAAGGTGATCATAAACGAACGCTCCGGCAGGGGCGCCTGACCTTTCAAAAAAGCGTGTAGCTCCGCAATGCTTATCGCCCGGTATCCCGCCTCCTTAAGGGCGAACATCTGGGCGACAAACGCTTCTTCCGTCACATTTGTTGTCGTATCCGGATCGACATGATCGGTGATCCCGTGATAAGTGATCACCGGTACGGCGTATGCGATATTTTCATCCGGACGCGGAGCGGTTTTAACGGCAGAGCCTCCGGATTCGTTCGATTGGCCGTTTTGGCGCGCATACGCCAATGCATGCATGACGTATGCGGTCTGCATATTCAGCATCCGAAGGATGCCGCCGCTTTTACCGCGAAATGCCTCGATGCCTAATGCCATCGAGCCGATGATAATCGCGCAAAGCAGCAGGAACAGCAATTTGAATTTGCGCGTATCGTCCCTGATAATGGCGGATCCCGGATCGCTACCGGGTTCCCCATCTTCGATTTTGAATGGTTGCAAGAGCATAGAAAAGCAGAAATGAAAGCAATAGCATATTAATGATCGCCCACAGGAACAGATACGGCCAATAAACGTTATCACGGGCAACGTGGCGGTAGTAAAGCAGGATTAGGCCGGCCACCAGCAAGACGCCGAGCATATAAAACACCAAGTAGAAAGCTTGGCCCTGCATAAAAGGCGTCACGATGATCGCCCGCGTCGCCATAAAGGGCGTCAGAAGCGTAACCAATACCAAGGGAAAAAAGTACACCACCGAAACAAACGGCTCTTTTCGCAAGATGAACTTGCTTGCAAAAATTGAATTCACGAGCCAGCCTTTTTTCCATCGAACTTGTTGCTTTAAAAATTGCTTCAGCGTTTCCGGCACGATCGTGCGCGCTAGGGCTTCATCGGTGTACACGGTGCGATACCCTCGCTTCAATACCCAGTTCGTCAGCCCTCGATCGTCTCCCCAGGTCACCGGAAGACCCAAGAACGTCTCGCCGAGCCACTCATCCATAATCGGAAGCACGATGTCCTTGCGATAGGCCGATGAGCAGCCGCTGCAGCAAAATACCGCCCCATATGTGGATTCAGCCGCCTTCAGAATGCGAAAGGACATGAAATAATACGCGGCCTGCATTTTCGTAAGCACATTTGTATCGATATTTTCCGGATCGGCATGCGCGCAAACCGCACCGATCTTCGCATTTTCGAACGGACGGATCAATTGGCGGAATGTATCGGGTACGATATAGCTGTCGCTGTCGAGCTGTACGATAATCTCGCCGCGCGCGCGTTTGAAGCCCTCCGCCATACCATGACGCTTACCGCGATTGACCTTCCAATGAATCACAACAAGATTTTGATATTCCGTGGCAAGTTCATCGAGTATCGCACCGGTCCGATCCGTGCTGCCGTCGTTAATGACGATGACTTCGATCTTTTCGGCCGGATAGTCCGCGAGAAAGCATTGCGAAATGGTTTTACGGATCGCGCCTTCCTCATTTTTGCACGGGATCACAAATGTAACCTGCGGCTCATACGCATAGTTGGCAAGCAATCCCGCGTCGCGACTGCGTATATCGGGACGCCCACCCAGCAGCAGGCTTGCATATGATTGTTTGTAGAACATGGCGCTGACGATCCGGGAGAGTTCAAATGTAGTTACAAAAATCGTATAGCCAACAAGCAGCGGCGTAGCACCGAATGCATCGATCGCATGGGATTTCACCGCCACCAGCAATACGCATATAACGGCCGCCAACGCGATAAGCGTAATATTGAATGTAAGATTCTTTGTGGAGGGCAGATACGCCGTTATGGCATGCATATGATGTGTGTGTTTTTTATTATGATGTTCGCATCGAGCGATATTTTTCCCATAAATGCCTTGCTCAACTTCATTGGGCATTCAGCATGGGCGTGTTCACTGTACATACACTGCGGTGAGAGGCATGCGGCGGCAATTTATATATTCCACCGTATGCGCCCGAGATTAATGTGACGTGAATGATCACCAATTCTTATCAGCTTAAAAAATATTTCATGAGCACAATTCCGACAAACTTTCATGTTGCGTTTCGTATGAAGGCATATCTGCCGCAATCACGTGATTGCGAAACACCCATCAATCATGTATTGGCTCTATCCGTGCTCATAAGGCCCCTCCTCTTTGGTGTTGCGGGCATTTTTGCGGCAGCCATTATATTGAATCCGCATGCGGCGCATGCGGCGCTTGGCCCCAACCGAATCGCCAATCCGTCGCTTGAAACCGCCGCCACTTCTGAAGATCCGCAGGGATGGTTCCGTGGGCGGTGGGGAACGAATACCGCGGTATTCACCTACCCTGTAGCCGGCCTGGAGGGAGCACGCGCCGCGCGTGTCGCGCTGACATCGCGCACATCGGGAGACGCAAAATGGTATTTTGCGGATGT
>JAUYLV010000078.1 GCA_030699565.1 bacterium | reverse complement strand
TCTATGAATTGCTGTGGTTTTTGCGGGGGGAGACGAACGTAAAATACTTGAATGATAACGGTGTTACGATTTGGGATGAATGGGCGGATGAAAACGGAGAATTAGGGCCGATCTATGGCAAGCAATGGACGAGATGGGAAGCGGGGGATGGATCGACGATAAATCAAATCGCCGATGCCGTTGATCAGTTGAAACATAATCCCCATTCGCGGCGCATCATTGTTAGCGGGTGGAATGTTGCGGATCTGGCGGGACTTATCAAGGGCAAAAAGACCGCGCCACCGCCCTGCCACTGCCTTTTTCAGTTCTATGTATCCAATGGCAGACTGTCATGCCAGCTTTATCAGCGCAGCTGCGACATCTTTCTCGGCGTGCCCTTTAATATCGCCTCCTACGCTCTTTTGACCATGATGATGGCGCAGGTGACGGGTCTTGAACCCGGGGAATTCGTACATACGCTGGGTGATGCGCATATTTATATGAATCATTTCGACCAGGTGACGATACAGCTTGCGCGCGAAACGAGAAAATTACCCGCAATGAAGATCAATCCTTCGGTAAAGGATATTTTCGGGTTTTCATACGGGGACTTCACCCTTGAGGATTATGATCCGCATCCGGGGATCAAGGCGCCGATCGCGATCTGAAGAGGCGAAAAGTGCCGCAGTGCCTTAGTGCTTAAGTGCATGGCATGTCGCTTGCGGCGACTTATATTAAAAATAAATATTTGAGCGAAGTGAAAAATGCCGAGCACTCTCGCACTTTAGTACTGGAGCACTCGACACTTTTATGATTAATATCATCGCTGCCGTCGCGGCAAACAACGTTATCGGGAACAAAGGGAAGATTCCTTGGCATATTCCCGAAGACTTTAAATATTTCAAGGCCATGACCATGGGAAAATATGTCTTAATGGGCCAGAAGACGTTCGAATCGATCTTGGAATATCTCGGCAAGCCTTTTCCGGGAAGAAAGAGCATTGTGGTAACGCTCGATAAAACCTATAAAGCGCCTGAAGGCGTCGAGGTTTTTTATTCGCTCGATGAGGCATTTGCCGCGCACGTAAGCGATGACGTTTTTGTGTGCGGCGGCGGCCAGGTGTACCGGCAGACGATCGGTCGGGCTGATGCGCTTTATATAACGCATGTGGAAGGTGATTACGATGGTGATATTTACTTTCCAGTCATTGATCAGGCCGTATGGAAAAAAACATGGGAGGAGCCGCATGTAGGGTTTGCATTTGTAAAATACGAACGCGCTTAAAACAATTCTTATTATTACTTCCCCGTACTGCGCCGGAGAGATTCCGGTTTTTTATTTTATCGGATATTACAGGATCATGCCTTCGCCTTATATAGGTCTTTGCGCCGACTTCGCGTATTTCAGCAAATCCGTACACAATGTGTCCGATCGGACAAATTGTGTACGGTGGCATGGGGTAGATCTGGTATACTGCGCACATGCGTATCATTGCACATCTGGATATGGACGCATTTTTCGCCTCCGTCGAAGAACTGGATAATCCACGGTTCCGCGGCCTGCCGCTTGCGGTCGGGGCGGATCCCGATGGCGGCAAGGGGAGGGGTGTCGTATCGACGGCAAATTACGCAGCCCGTGCATATGGCATACGATCCGCTTTGCCGATATCGAAAGCATGGCAATATTCCGAAGAAGCACGGAAGCAGGGCAAACCGCCAGTAATATTTCTGCCGCCCAACTTTAGGCGCTATGCGGAAATTTCCGGCCGAATCATGCGGATCATTCGAAAATACGCCAGTCTTGTCGAGGAGGCGAGTATCGATGAGGCGTATTTTGACCTAAGTCATCTGGCTTCATTTGAGAGGGCGCGTAAAACCGCCAAACACATTAAGGCCGAAATTAAAAAACACGAGCACCTTACCGCATCCATCGGTGTCGGCCCGAATAAGCTTATTGCCAAGATCGCATCCGACCGGCAAAAGCCCGATGGATTGACGGTCGTGTTGCCCGAGGAAGCGGAGGCGTTTCTTGAGCCATTGCCGATCCGGGTCATTCCCGGTATCGGTCCAAAGACCGGAGTCCAGCTTCTCGTCAAGGGTGTGCATACCATTCAAGACGCCAAGCGATTCGGTAAAGATGCATTGCGGGAAATTTTCGGCAAATGGGGCGTGGAATTATATGACAAACTGCGCGGCGTAAGCGATTCGCCCGTCATTGAATTTTATGAAACGAAATCCATTGGCGAGCAGGAAACATTTGCAGTGGATACATTGGATTCAGCGGTAATAATCACGGCGCTCGAGGGCATGTGCGCTCGCATTACGGCACAGCTTCAAAAAGACGGTTTTACTGGATTTAGAGCGGCAGTGCTTATTATTCGTTTCGCAAATTTTGATACGAAAACCCGCTCGCATACGCTCAGGGCGCCTGCAAGTTCATTTGAAGTCCTGCGTTTTGAGACTTTGAAGCTTCTGATGCCATTTTTCGACCGACGTGAAAATCCCCATCGCATGAGGCTGAGGCTTATCGGCGTGCGGATTGAGAAGTTGCAAAAGAATGATGTTGTATCGCAGCCGACCCTTATACACTAGCATCAGGTGATTTTATCGAGCGACATTTCTTTTTTAAGGGTTTTTTGGTAGGATGTTCCTATAAGACTCAATGTATGGACTATAAACTTACCGTTGGCATGGAGGTGCATGCGGAACTGGCGACCGAAACGAAGATGTTCTGCCGCTGCCAGAATGATCCGGATGCGCTCAAGCCCAATACCCGCGTCTGTCCCGTGTGCATGGGGCATCCGGGCGCCTTGCCGGTACCGAATAAAAAAGCCATCGAGTCTGTGATTAAAGTTGGCCTGGCGCTCGGATGCGACATTGCCGAGCGGTCAAAATTCGACCGCAAGAATTACTTTTATCCCGATCTGCCGAAGGGATATCAAATATCGCAATACGATGAGCCGCTATGTCGGAATGGGCAGCTTGCATTACCAACAACCAACGACCAACGACCAACGACGATACGAATCCATCGAATACATCTGGAAGAAGACACGGGTAAACTCATACATCCCGATAATGCCGATTACAGCCTCGTGGACTACAATCGGGCGGGTGTACCGCTCATGGAACTTGTCACCGAGCCGGATATTCACGATGCAAAGGACGCGGCAAGGTTTTGCCAGGAACTGCAGCTCGTCTTTCGATATCTCGGCGTCTCCGATGCCGATATGGAAAAGGGACACATGCGATGCGAAGCGAATATTTCCGTTTCTCCGGCAACTGCCAATCAATTGGGAACAAAAGTCGAGGTGAAGAACCTCAATTCTTTCAAGGCAGTGGAGGGAGCGATTATGTATGAATATAAGCGCCAAATCGAAGCGATCGAGGCGGGAGAAAAGATCGTGCAGGAAACGCGTGGCTGGGACGACGTGAAGGGGCAAACATATTCCCAGCGATCCAAGGAAGAGGCGCATGACTACCGGTATTTTCCTGAACCCGATATTCCACCCCTAAATATAGAAGCGGAAAAACGCGGACAGCCGTCGGCCATAGCCTATGGCGTCGGACGATATCTACGCGGAAAAACGCGGATTGAAGAAGCGTTATCGGTTGAGAAGTTGAAAGCGCAATTACCCGAACTTCCGGCAAAACGGCGCGAACGATTCGGAAGGGAATTCGGCATCGGGGCGGACCAGATCGAGATTTTTACCCTCGATAAGCCCACGGGGAATTATTTTGAAAATGTCGCCAGCGAATTGGCTTTGGCGCATGACGCAGGAGAATATAAGGATCGTGAAGACGCAGCTCGTGGCGATGACGATGTAAAAACCCATGCCAAGGCGATTTATAAGCTTGCCGCCAATTATCTTATCAACGATCTTGCCCGTGCCGTAACCGATGCGGGAGTCGCATTCGACCCCGAACGCTTGACGCCGGAAAACTTCGCGGAGTTCGTGCTGCGCATCGAGAAGGGGATTATTTCCTCGGCTGCGGCCAAAGTAGTGCTTGCCGAGATGGTAAAGACCGGCGCGGATCCCGATGAAGTGATCCGGGAGAAGAACCTGGCTCAAGTAAGCGATTCGGGGGAGTTGGAGGCGGTTGTCAGTAAGATTGTCGCGGCAAATGCTTCCATAGCGCAGGATTTCAAGGACGGCAAGCAAAATGCGCTCCAATTCCTAGTTGGGCAGGTGATGAAGGAAACCAAGGGCAGGGCAAATCCAAAGGTTGCGCAGGATCTTTTACGAAAGAATCTTTCCGCTTGATATATGTTCATCATCCGAACGATCGTTACGGTGATTGTTTCGGGCGCCATCGCAGCCGGTTCCATCCTGTCGCCTCCCGACAAATATATCGCGCTTACATTCGATGACGGCCCCAGGCCGGAAGTATTGCTTGGTGAGAATGGATTATTGGATGTTCTTGACGGCCATAGCGCAAAGGCGACGTTTTTTTTCATGGGCTGGCTGCTTGCGGACGAAAAAGGCTCCGCATATGCGGCCGCTAAAGATGCCCACCAGCGCGGGCATGAGATCGAAAATCATACCTATGGCCATGGCGCTTTCCGTGCCATGTCGGATCGGTACGGAGAGGAGTGGATCTTCAATGATATTGAGAAGGCGTCGGCGCGCATCGAAGCATTGACGGGAAGGCGTCCGACGATCGTACGCCCGCCGGAGTGGAGCATCTGGGAGGATATGCGTATGAAGCTGGAGGCAAGGGGGTATCGCGTGGCGACAAAATCCACTACGGGCGTATTCGAGCCGCTTATCACCGAAGACGTGGATACGGAAGATTATCACCTGTATGAGGAGCCCTTGGATGAAGCAGCGAAACAGAAGCGTTTATACGACCTTGTGCTGCAAAAGATCGAGCGTCGCGAGCGGCGTGGGGCATATGGCCATATTCTGGTATTCCACGAACTTTCGATGAGCCGCGAAGCGATGGTGGCGCTTATTCCCGAACTGCGCAAAAAGGGATATGGATTTGTGACATTGGATGATTATTTGAAGACGCTTGAAAGTGCCCGCCTCCGCACCCCGTCACGGTATGTGGGCGATATGTTGCGCGCCTGGCTGTGGAAATGAAACCTTGACAAGAGATTGTTATTGTGATAAACTTATAACGTAAGCATTAACTAATGCACTTATGCCACATGAACAAGAAGTTGGTTTTGTTCCGGATGAATTTATAGATCCGAACAATCCGGATTATAAGTCCGGACCGGTCTTGGATCTTGATGCGGAAGGAACAGAAGAAAAGGAGAGCGAAGAAAAGGAAAACTGATCCACTAATCGAATGCAAGAAAGGCTCGTACAAGTGTATGAGCTTTTTCTTTTTGTTTGAGCCAATGCATTTGTTGATTTCTTTTGAACCATGTCATCTGTCGCTTGGCGTATTTGCGTATTTCCCGCTCAAGCTGTTCGAGCATTTCTTGTTTCGAAAGCCTTCCCTCCAAATACCGGTTGATATAGCGGTACTCAAGTCCCAGGGCTTGGAGCCTGCGGGATGAAATGCCGTTCTTTTTCAATTTTTGGACTTCCGCGACCATGCCCCGCCGCATCCGTGCCAAAAGGCGTTTATGGATATTATGATAAAGTTTTTCTCTTGGCGGATTGAGGCCGAGCCATAATACTTTGTCATTCCGGCCCTCGTGCCGGAAACTATCTGATCCCGGATCAAGTCCGGGATGACGCAATGTTGGTACTGGTTTTCCGGTTGTAAGTACAATTTCCAATGCCCGGATAAGCCTTCGGGGGTTATGGGAATCAATAGTTCTTGCGCGGCGCACATCAAGGTTTTTCAGCATCAGGAAAAGCTCGCGGGTGGTTTTATTCGTCAGCTTCTTGCGCAATGCCGGATTAGGCTTCACGTTGGGAATCGGCAAATCATATGCAAGCGTATCGATGTATTGTCCCGTCCCCCCGCAGATGATGGGAAGCTTTCCGCGCCGGTAAATGTCGTCGAGTGCCTTTTGTGCGCGTTTTTTATATTGCGCCACGGTGAATTGCCGCTTTGGGGAAGCCACATCGATAAGATGGTGAACAATTTCACCTGAAATATATAAATTCTTAATATAACTCA
>JAUYLV010000072.1 GCA_030699565.1 bacterium | reverse complement strand
TCTATTTCAAGCCCGGCCAATGTAAGATTTGCCATTTGCGCCACCCGAACGTATTTCTGCACCATGTCGCGGGGCGCTGCCATCAGCAGCACTTCGCTTTCGGCTTTGCGCGCAGCTATAGCTGCCCCCGGCGCCTTGCCGGAAGCCTCGTCGGCACCGGATGCGCCCGCCGCCTCATTGCCGCCGGACGCATCATCCCCCCCGGTGCGCTTGGCAAGCTCCGCCCTGATCAGATCAGATTTTTTAGTGGTGCGGATCAGCTTCCAATCGAGCACAACCTCTGATATCGGAATAGGAATGTATTCGCGCGCCTGCAGCGGGATGGCCCCCGCGAGTTCCTTTTCATTCAAGGCCGGCATGCGCATTATGGTTACGAACGTGGAGAACACCGGCAGGGACATGACCGCGGTTTCGCTGTTGAATCCCGCTTCCTTTATAAGTATTTTTATGTATTTCGCCAGTTCCGCATCGGGAATATCGAATGAAAGACCCCGAAACCCCCCTTCTTCCTGCAGATGGTGCATTTCCATGATCGCATAATTGACCAGGCGGAACTTACCCGCCTCTTCCCTGCGCAGTTCGGCGATTTTAATTGAGGACGTTCCAATATCAATGCCCAGAACGGAGGTAAGCCGTTTTTGAAAAAGAAATTCAATAGGGTTGAACATTTGAGTAGAAGTGAATTACGGTGAATTACGAAATCCATTCGGTTGTCATTCCCGCCCCCGACTTCTCGAGGGCAGGCTACGGACGGGCAAGGCGCGGTACTCCCTATTCCTCCTTTCGTAAAGGAGGTGCCCGAGGGGCGGAGGATTTTTCGAAAGGGAGATTAAATCCCTCGGCCTCCGGCCACTCCCTTTAAGAAAGGGAGAATAAATCCATCATGGTAAGAAATGTCTAGCTCTGCGAAAAAACCATGATTTGCGTGTAACCATTTACCTCACCCCAAAAAGCGCTTTCGTTTTTTCGGGGTTTATGGCGACTTTTTTATAGAATACACCGATTTTATTATACCATAAATAAAAAAAACACGCCGCTGGGCGCTATCCACAAAAACAGCCAAAAGCACTTCGGTACGAGAGTGCCACGGTAGTACTCATTTTTACTCCACAATGTACGGCATCGGGGTCGGCACGACAGGTGACGGGCTTGGGCTTGTCGATGTTGCAGATGCTTCCGTATCGGAATTTTCGGTTTGTAAATCGGCGGGAACCTCTTCCGTGTCAATGGGCGCATCCGAAGAAGTCAGGGGCGTAGAAGTCGCCGACGCGCCGGACGGCAATGTCTCGCTTTGCGAGTCGCCAAGAAGGGCTGCCGCGGTTTGTTGCGCTTGCGCCGTGGTCGCTTTTGCATCTTTAAACACCAACAAGGTTGTTGTTGTGGAATCAAGCACTGACAGCAACGCGGCGGAAGCACGGGCGGTTTCGTCAAGACGTTCGGCAAGGCGCTTCGTCTCCTCGATGCGCCCTTCGGCCTTAAGCTGTTTTACCGCATCGGCGGAACTCCCCAGAGCCTGGGAATACCGTTCAACCGTTCGCGCGATCATCGCCGCCTGCTCGCCATTGGTTTGACGCCTCGTGGGTGTAGCTTGCGAAAGCCGGGACAGCTCTTCGATGCGCGCGTATGCCCGGTCCAGATCATATTCCGCGCGCTCCGCGGATGAAAATGCAATGGTGCCGCGCGCCGATTCCACCATGAGCTTTACCGGATACAGCCGATTGGTCGGCAGCGCGTCGCCTAGCTCTACCGAAGCCTCAATGCCCATTACCAACACAATGGCGGCCGCGACAAGACCCGCAAACACCTTATGATCGAAATAAACCGCCACGGCCTCGCGCAGTGCCGTAAAAACCGAAAGCCGTTCCGCCTTTGAGGCGCGGATCTTTTGCAGCATGCGATTGCGCGCATGCGAAAGCCACGCCGAATCGGGCGGCTGAATAAATGCAGATTTTAAGTATTTTTCGAGTTCTTGCTCGGTCATAGACCTATATAATGATTCGTGTCTCGTATTTAGTATTTAGTATCCGGTATCAGATTTACATACCGCACCTCATATTAGTATGTAGTATTACTTTCCCAGGGGCATAAGCAATACCAGATACGAAATACGAGATACAACATACTTACAATCCCCGCTTCTCCAATATGATCCGTAATTTTTTTATCGCCCGGTGCATGATCACGTACACGTTGTTGGGAGTTTTGCCGCAGATCAGCACGATCTCTTCAATCGACAATTCATCGATATAACGCCACACCAGCATATCGCGATGATCCGCATCGAGTTGGCGCATGGCCGCTTCCACCATTGCAACCAATTCGCGCTCTTCGTATTGGTGGTGCGCGGAGGGCGCAATGATCGATGCATGCATTGAAACGGAAATCGCGTCCAGCTCGATCGTATCCTTTTTCTTTTTCCGGTAATGATCGGTAATAAGGTTATGCGCGATGCGGTACAGAAATGCCCGAAAGTTCTCGACCGGGTCCTGCTTTTTTTGCACATACTCCCATGCCTTCAAAAACACGTCACTGGCGATATCTTGCGCCGTTTCTTTATGCCCCGTCCGTGCCAAAGCATGCCGGTATATTTGCGGGGCATATTGGTCGAATGCCTGCTCAAAAGTCTCCATTTCAGGCAATATTTCTCGTTTTTCTGCAAGATCACGGGACATAGAGTAGACGAGAGTGGATGTAAAATCTTACGTATCCTCGAATTTTGTATTGAGTATCTCGTATCTGGTATATCACTGGTATTCTTAAAATTAACGCGAGCCCTTCTTTGTTTTTATACTAAATACTAAATACAAGATACGTCATCTGCGGTCAAAATATTCTTGTGCATCAAAGTCCGACCATGAACCGCCAAGGGGCGGCTTGCCACCCATTAAGGGACGGCCCGGCGCTGAGTGGCCAAGCCCCGGCTTGCCCTGTCGCGACCCTTGCAGCGATGAAGGCGGGGCGCCTTCGCGCTCATGCGGCAGCGGAGGATGCGGCTGTCCGGTTACCTGTTCCGAAAATCCGAGCACTTTTCCGTATGAGTCGCGCAGTAATCCGCCCGCGAACCAACCGATATGGCGGCCGGTCTTATCATATACATGCTCCCCTTCTATCCAGCCGATCTCGCTCCCGCGCGAATCAAAAATACGGTTTCCATATACCTGCACCGCCACCCGGCCATTTTTATTCCAAATAACGGTTCGATCCACAGTAAAAAGTGAAAATGCAAAATTTAAGAATGTCGTGAAAGTTTTTTTGGAAAATTTTCACTCATTAATTTTGACTTTTGATTTTTACATTTTAATCTGAGATTGTAGAGGAATGTTTTTTTCATCGCGACCCCGCCCCTCATCTTTATCACTCTGCATGGCGGGGGTGGGTGAAATGCTCCAGTGGAGCATTTAACGGGCGGTATCCCTGTTTTCGATCAATGGAATCCGCCCAGGGGATCTATTCAATAATTCATTTTAAAATGACCGGGGAAGAGATTGCTTCGTCGTCCCTTAGCTTACGGACTCCTCGCAATGAC
>JAUYLV010000064.1 GCA_030699565.1 bacterium | reverse complement strand
TGCCAAGATCAAGGCCCCTGTATACTTGTCTTGAATCCGCAGAAATAATCTCCCCGTCGAAACGTTTGGCAAGGCGTATGGCAAGATCCGACTTGCCGGAAGCGGTGGGGCCAACGATTATAATCAGTTTTGGGAGGCTGCTCCCAACGGCGTTTTGCTTTGCAAGATTCAGATTAGACTTAACCCCGTTAGAATTCGCGGACGCTATGCCACTCAAAGTTCGGTTACTCTGTTGATGCAACAATGCCAGCTGTACCGAATTCTCTGCGGCATCAGTCCGCGTCCTAGTTCTGGCGGGGTTGATTTTATTCTTCATACATGATATTATAAATTTCGTTCATTAAAAAATCAGGAGGCTTCTGATGGCTAAAAGGCTTTTAAGATCCGCAATCGGCGGATTTATGAAGAAGCCGTTTTTAGTCATCGGCTTCTTCTGTATCGCGATTTTTCTTCATTTTTGGTGGGACGAATTTATCGCATTCACCGACGAACGCCCGTGGCTGCGTATTTTGCTTTCAGTCGAATGGGCGATCTTACGGTATCAAGAGCATGCATCGCTTTTTGGGCTTTCGAAGACCGAATTTTTCTGGTTTTTGCTGCTCCAAACGTTTTGTACCTGGCTTTTTTGGTCGATTATTTTCTCGTTTGTCAGCCCCATGATTGCCAACAAGCAATCCGTGCGTAAAATTTTTATCTATTTTACGCTGGATAATCACAATAAGAATTGGCTGGCTCGGCAATTGACGTCCCTGGTTCTTTTGGGGAAAGATCATCCGCGCTGGGGAAAGCTTATCTGCGCCGTTGTTTACGCGGTACCAAGCTTTTTCTCGCACGGGGATATCGCGCCCATCGGCGTTGCGATCGGGTTTAGGCAGCGAATCATGCTTTTGGTGATTCTGGGCGCAATGGAGGCAAAAGTAATATTTTGGAGCTTCCTCTACCTATTTTAAGGTAAAACCTTGATGCATGCCATCAAGGTTTTTTTACATCTCCTATTTATCCCTTTAGTCATCCCAATCAACCATTAATAGATATCTTTTCATGTCTTACTATGTGGAATCAGAATGACGGTGCTATTCTTTTCTGCGTCTTTCCGCGTTACCATCGTCCGACGCCATAGGCTAAGGCCGACGGCGTCCGTGTTTGTCCGCTTCTATTGAATTAAGAAAAAAATGGCCTAAAACCGTAAGTGAGCGGAGAAAACAGAATACATGCGGCAACGGCCAGAGCGATGATGATCCAATAGAGGTATGCTGATGCGGAGGATCTTTCCGCTGACTCTTCTTTGCTCGCATTGGAAACGTTTTCCAGGGCTGGCACCAGTTCGAACAGGAGATATGCGCCTATCAGGAGTGAGGCGATGAGCGACGTAAAATAGTGGTAGAGAAACATGGCGCGCGTTATTGCGGCAAACGGCAGCCAGTTAACCAGATAAATGATGAATAGGAACTCCAGCGTACGGAGCCGATCCTTCCAATCCGCCTGCTGCAGTGATAGCTGCTTTATCGCATTGCGGCGGAACACGAGATATAGAATGCTGCCAAGTGTAAGAATGGTTCCGAAGAGCCATACGATGGGATTGGCGCGCAGGTAAATACGCACCATGCCATCGGCTTTGCTTACCCAGAAATATATCTGCTTGCGACCGATCGGCCATTCATAAAAACGCGACGAATCCTGGTGGGTGAGTTTTTGCGCGGCATTGACGACAAACATTTTTTTGTTGAGCTCAATTGTTTTTCCAAAAAAACTCGGTGGTGCGATCTCGCCATTCTGCTGCTCCTGCGTGCCCTGGAGTGCGGCACGGAATGCCGGCGTCATGAATGCGTCTCCCGTTCCGGATTGCGGCAGGAGGGAGAAGTGCACCGCATAAAGACCCAGATATGTTACGGCGGTAATACCGAGGATCACACTTGTTCTTGTAAGGAATAGTCGGAATGATTTTCGCTCGACAGCCTCCATCATGGTTGCGATACCCATTACCAAAAGCGCTCCGCCTCCCGTCCATTTGGTTCCTATGGCCAAAGACGCGGAGATGGCGCTTGTAGCGAGCCAAAGCCACCATGACCACGTGTAGACCTCTTTTTTGCGATGGATAAGAAACGCCAACAGAGCAAGGAATCCGAAGAAGGGGACAAAAATATCGATAAGCGCGAATCGCGATTCGGCAAGGATCGCATTATCCAGGAGCAGCAATATTCCCGCAAAAAATGCGGCGGCGCGCGATAATTTCAATGCCCGGCCAAGAAAATATACGATAAGCGGCAATAAGGCTCCGGCCAGCGTCGGTAGCACCCGCGCGGCCACATAGGGGTAGCCGTCAGGATAGGGCGTACCGATGGCGCAATCGAGATTTTCGGTCGAGGCTCCGGCGGCCTCAAGCCCCGCCAAGAGCATGAATTTGCCCAGCGGGGGATGGATATCGAAGAAATATTTGCCCTCAAGATACCCTTTAGTGAAATTGCAAAAATGCTGCTCGTCCCACACCACGTTCGCCGGATACCAAAACCACGCAAAGCGCGTAGCGATGCCAAGAACGAGGAGGATCAAAATTCCGTATTTTTTTAGGAAGTTATTCACAAGATTTCGTCATTCCAGACATTCCCTGCACAACATAAAGGTGATTGATCTGGAATCCAAGGCATAGATCCCGAATGATTCACCCTTAATATAATTTGAATCTCCGGGATGACCGTGCGCAGCTATAGCATTATTTTTTCTTTTTTATCTCATCGCTAATTTTCTTCAAAAACTTCTCCAATTTCATCGCGCCAATGTCGCCTTTGCCGCGCTGGCGAACCGCAACGGTCTTTTTGGATTTTTCCTTATCACCCAGAATGAGCACATAGGGGATTTTTTGCATTTCCGATTCGCGGATCTTTTTTCCTACCGATTCATTGTCATCGCGTAATAGTGTTCTGATGTTCTCCTGTTCCAATGATTTGGCGATCTTTTTTGCGTATGCGACATGGCCTTTGCCGATCGAAAGTACCGCAACCTGCACGGGGTGCAGCCATGCGGGGAATGCTCCGGCGTAGTGTTCAATAAGGAAAGCGATAAAACGTTCATGGGAACCTAAGGGCGCGCGATGAATTACATAGACCGGCTTCTCCTTGCCGTCCGCATCCGCATACGCAAGATTGAAGCGCTCCGCCGCCAAAAAGTCTAGCTGGTTGGTCGAGGCGGTTTCTTCCCGGCCGATGACGCTTTTGATCTGAAAATCAACCTTCGGCCCATAGAATGCCGCCTCTCCCTCAACCTCCGTATAGGGCAGTTTTGAGCGCTTCATGGCCCCTCTGATGATGCCGACGGCCTTCTGCCAGCCTTCGGGTAGGCCTGCGTACTTCGCCTTATCGGCGGATGGAAGCGAAAGGCGCATATGAAAATCCTTGATGCCAAAAACCTTCTTATACCAGAATTCGTGCAATTGCATTACTTTCAGAAATTCATCCTCGGCCTGCTCCTTGGTGCAATAGATGTGCGCATCGTTTTGGGCGAATCCGCGTACGCGCAATAATCCCGCGAGCGTTCCCGAAAGTTCATAGCGGTATACCGTTCCGTATTCGGCGTAGCGAATAGGTAACTCGCGATAACTATGGGGTTGCGCGCGGTAGATCATGTGGGTATGCGGGCAGTTCATAGCCTTTAAATAGTAGTTGCCATCGTCTAGTTTCATGGGCGGGTACATGCTGTCGGCATAGTAGGGGATGTGCCCAGACATTTTATAAAGGTCCTCTTTGGCAATGTGCGGCGTGGAGACGCGTTGGTATCCCCACTCGGCTTCGATTTCTTTGGCATATGTTTCGATCTGATCACGAATAATGGTGCCGTTCGGGAGCCATAAGGGCAAGCCCGGGCCGACTTCCGGCGCAAAGGTAAAAAGTTTTAATTTTTCTCCGAGCACCCGATGATCGCGTTTTTTAGCCTCCTCCTGCTGCCAGAGGTATTTGTCGAGTTCTTCTTTTGTTTCGAAGGCCACCACATAGATGCGCTGCATCTGTTCGCGCGACTGGTCACCCCGCCAGTATGCGCCGGAGAATTTTTCGATCTTAAACGCGTCGGGATTAAGCTCTTTGGTATTTTGGGCATGACCGCCGCGGCAGAGATCCAGAAAATCACCTGTTTTATAAATGGTGATTTTCGTATCTTGTATCTCGTATTTCGTATCTTGTATTTTTTTATTGGATTCGATTTCATCGAAAACCGTGGTGCCATGCTTTTGAAGATCATTGATCAACTCAAGTTTGAAGGGTTGCTTGGCAAAGATGGTTCTCGCTTCTTCGGCAGAAACCTCTTGCCCTTGAAATGGCAAATTGCGGCCGATGATCTTTTTCATCTCTCGCTCGATATTTTTAATATCTTCGGGCGCGAGCGTCCGCGGAAGCAGAAAATCATAAAAGCACCCGTTATCAATGACGGGTCCCACGCCAAGCTTTGCCTCCGGAAAAAACTTCAAAACCGCCGCCGCAAGTATATGGGCGAACGAGTGGCGGATATTATGCATTTTTTCATCGGTCATAACGGCGCTATTGTAGCAAAAACGTGCATTGCGGGCAATGTATGCCCTCCTAAATTGTGCCAAAAGCGTAAGATGCATCGAATCTAACGGTGACTCCTGCCAATGCACAAATATATAGGCAATGAGATTGGGCAAAAACTTAGGCGGCTATGGATAATATGCGGATCACTGAAAATAGGGCAAAAAAGGCCTAATTATGTGAAGAATTCGGCAATTTTTGGCTATTGACCCCGTTAGAAGTAGGGCGCAGACGCTTAGCGTCCACAACTTCTAACGGGGTTGACATGGTTTTTGGGGCGAGTATAATGGGTAGGCGAGATTGAGAAATAGGCGAAACGGTATGAAAGAAGGCAATTAAAATCCGATAAAAGTTCAGAGCGCAAGGCGGATCCGCCTTCGGCGGATTTTATTGTCCTGAACAAGATCGAAGGATTCGCGCGGTGCCGGATGCGTGAAACGACCGAACCTTGAAAATTAAAGCAAGTATACAACGAGAAGAATAACATTCTCGTTGTCCTGAATATTTAGTCCTCCGTAGCTTTATGCGATGGAGGACGGCCTCCACATCCTTCGGGATGCGGAGGACTCTTACCAGAGAGTTTGATCCTGGCTCAGGATGAACGCTGGCGGCGTGGATAAGGCATGCAAGTCGCGCGGATGCAACGGCCGCAAGGTTGTTGCATTAGCGGCGAACGAGTTAGTAACACATTGGTACCTCTACCGAAGACGGGCACAACCAGCCGAAAGGTTGGCTAATACCCGATGGTCCTCGCCTAAATTTTTGGAGAAAAGCTGCATACGATGTTCTTGGGAGTAAAAAGATATCTTTAGTCTTAGGATGTATGACGAGAAGTTTGTCTCCAAAAACTTAGGCGTGGTAAAGCAGCAATGCGCTTCGGGAAGGGCCTATGGCCTATCAGCTTGTTGGTGAGGTAATGGCTTACCAAGGCTATGACGGGTAGGGGGTGTGAGAGCACGGCCCCCAACGATGGGACTGGGACACGGCCCATACACCTACGGGTGGCTGCAGTCGAGAATCTTCCACAATGGGCGAAAGCCTGATGGAGCGACGCCGCGTGCAGGATGAAGGCCTTCGGGTCGTAAACTGCTTTTGCCGGGGACGAATTTTTGACGGTACCCGGCGAATAAGGGGTTGCTAACTCTGTGCCAGCAGCAGCGGTAATACAGAGACCTCAAGCGTTATCCGGATTTATTGGGCGTAAAGCGTCTGTAGGTGGTACAGCGGGTTAGGGGTTAAATCCCGATGCTTAACAT
>JAUYLV010000050.1 GCA_030699565.1 bacterium | reverse complement strand
CGAGATCATTACGAATTTTTACGACCGCCTTAAATCCGTATCGAGCGGTTACGCCTCGTTGAATTACGAACTCATCGGCTGGCGCGTGGGCGATCTGGTGAAGCTCGATATACTGGTGGCATCCGATCCAATCGAGGCGCTTTCGCATATCGTGCCAAGGGCATTTGCCGAATCTCGGGGCCGCCGCATCGTGGAACGGCTTGGCGACCTGATACCAAAACAGCTTTTTGCGGTTTCCCTGCAGGCGGCGATCGGCGGCAAGGTGGTCGCGCGGGAGACGATTTCGGCCATGCGCAAGGATGTGACGGGGTATCTCTATGGGGGCGACTACACGCGCAAACGCAAACTGCTCGAAAAACAAAAACGCGGCAAAAAGCGCATGAAGGCTTCGGGCCGGGTGGAGATTCCCTCGCAAGTATTTTTGGAGATGCTTAAAGAATGACGCTTTCAATCGCGATGAGCATTTTCTCTCGCATGGCGTTTTCAAATGAGGGGAGGCTGCCGCATATAAAGGGTGGCAACTCCATTACATCGTTTGTGTATGTTACGAAAACAGCCCCGCAGAGCGGGGCTGTTTTAACGAATAACCATAGTTGTCACTCCAGGCTTCGCTTGGCAGAGATCAAGGCCTCAAGCATGAAACGAAGCTCCCGCTCCTCCTGGTCGGTGAGCGTTTGTCGCAGGTCTTTTAGTTCCGCCAGGCGCGCCGAAAAAATTTCATAGCCGCGATCAAAGTATTGCCGCATTATGGCTACGTCGTCGTCCGCGGCGTCCCGCAGCAGTTGGTCGTGCGTATGCGGCTCCGCGTCGATGGTGATGGCAGCAGAATTGATGTGATAGGCGAGTGTCATAGATGCAGGATGCTGGAAAAACCATGCGCGGTGATAATGATATGGTCTAAAAGTTCGATACCGAGGATATTTCCCGCTTCAACGAGTTGCCGGGTTATTTCGGTATCTGTCTGACTCGGCGCGGCAACGCCGGACGGATGATTATGCGCAAGGATCACTGCGGAAGCGCCATATTCGATAGCCGGGCTGAAGACTTCGCGCGGATGGACGATGTTTCCGGTCAGACTGCCGATGGAGATGACCTCGTCGTGCACGAGACGGTATTGGCTGTTAAGATAAAGCCCGCGTAAATGTTCTTTTGGCAGGTCGCGCATATCCTTCAAATAGTCATATACATGCTTAGGAGTCCGGAGCGAGACGGGTTTGCCTTTGGCCGTTTTGAAGAATCTGCGGCCGAGTTCGAGTGCCGCTACGATCTGGCACGCTTTTCCCAGCGGAATGTCGAGCGCGTTCTTCAGGCGCTCTGGATCCTTCTGGTTGATGATCGCCTTTTCCCCGTACTCTTTCAGAAGGCGTCCGGACATGGCAAGTACCCCTTCTTTGCGGCTTCCGGTATTCAGGATGACCGCGATGAGTTCCTTCGTTGAAAGCGCGGCCGAACCACTCGCAATTAATTTTTCACGCGGCTTTTCTTCTTGCGGAAGATCACTGATGCGCAGCATGTATCGCTCTTCACCTTGATCAAGCATAAGATTGAGATCCTTGAGCGCGTAGCTTTGAATCAACGTCGAAGTTTGCATATACGTAAAGTATACGATTACCTCAAAAAACATGCAATAACCGACTTTATAAATATTTTATGAATACTTTATAAATATTTTATCTACCTATGATAATGTAGTAGACTGCTTAAGAGTGAAGGTCCTTCTATAATTGTATACGTATTATGCGTCTTTTGCTTGTCGAGGACTCTCCAGATATCACCCAATTTCTCAAACCGGCGCTTGAAGCCGCGCATTTTGCGGTTGATGTTTCCGAAGACGGGGAGCGGGGTTCGTATCTTGCGCGGACCACCGATTATGATCTTATTATTCTCGACAATATTTTACCGAAAAAAAACGGCATCGAAGTGTGTAAAGAGATCCGCCAAGATGGCAAAATGGTGCCGATTCTTATGATCTCCGTTAAATCCGCCGTTTCCGAAAAAGTATCCCTGCTTGATGCCGGAGCCGATGATTACCTGGTAAAGCCCTTTACGATCGAAGAGCTGATGGCAAGGGTCCGGGCGCTGCTGCGCCGCCCCCAGCAATTCAAGGAAGACATCATGACGATCGGTGATCTTGTCATTGATGTCGCCTGTCAGCGGGTCGAGCGGGACCAAAAAGACGTATATTTAACTCGAAAGGAATTCATGCTGCTGGAGTATATGGCGCGCCATCAGGGCACGGTGTTGTCCCGTTCCATGCTCTTGGAGCATGTATGGGATATGAATGTCGATCCGTTTTCCAATACGATCGAGTCGCATATCGCAAGTCTCCGTCGCAAGATCGATGCCACGAGCAAAAAGAAACTTATCCACACCGTACCCAGCCGTGGCTATCGGCTCGATGTTCTTTAGCTATAGCGTGCAAAACCTAGCCTATTTATTGGCATTTTACGTGTATTGATAATGCGCCATTTGGCGTTTTTTATTTTTACGTAAGAAAGACTTTATAAATATTTTATCTTTTCTACAGGTTCTATTTATCTCATTTTCTCTATTCTTAATGGGTATCGATTAAGATCCTTTACAATTCATAGCATATGGCAAAAATTCGCAATCACATATGAACGAATTTCCTGTAAAATCATTCGGAGGTGAATCATGCAAGAATCGCACAATTCCGAGCGGCGTGATGCGGGGATTATTATCTTGGAAGATCTTCCGGCAAATCTCGATCCATCCCGCCCGTTTCGCCTTTTGCCCAAAGGGGTTGATGAGGCATATTATTGGGAGCGGGTTGACCGCAACTTAGGCTGGATCACGCGCCACGAGCAGCAAATGTTGCGTGACAGCGTAATCGGTATTGCCGGTTGCGGCGGTATGGGCGGACAGCTTGCGGAAAAATTTTTGCGTCTTGGTGTTGGTGAGATCCGTATTGCCGATTGCGAGGCGTTCGATACCTCCAACATCAATCGTCAATTTGCCGCAACGCGCAACACGGTCGGCAAATCCAAGGCGGTGGAAACGGCAAGAATGCTTCGCGGGGTTACGGATGATACGGTGATCGAAGTCTGGCCACAGGGCGTTTGCGAAGACACCGTAGATCGGTTTATCGCCGGCTGCGACGTCATCTGTGATGAGATCGAATTTTGGGCGGTCGGATCAAGGATCTTACTGCATCAGGAAGCGCGCAAACGCGGCATTTCCGTGTTTAACTGCAATACTATCGGTTTCGGGACCCGCCTCTTCTTCTTCACGCCGCAAAGCGCGACCATGGAGGAGTGTCTGAATATGACCTACGAACACGCGGTCGAACTTCAGGAGAAAGTCGCGGAGGGAAAGGCTATCAAGGTTGAGGTAGACGAAGTATTGCAAAGTGTCATGAACGGGCTTTTACCCGAATTTCCGGATTATGCCGGTAATGAGTATGCAGCTTTCACAGGGCGTCTTTACCGGGAGCATAAGGCTCCGATAATCGCCACCAATCCCTCTATGGCAACGGGTTTTATGGCTGATCGGATACTTTTATACATTCTGCGTAATTCTGGCATTGACCGAAAGGTTGTGGAGGTGCCGGAAATGCCCGGATATTTGTATTTTGATGCAGCAAAGATGGAAGCCAAAATTGTGCAGGAAAGGTGGTGGTAAATGCGAAGTTGCCTGGACGGTTCGAAACCAAACGGCACAAGTGTCGCGGTGGTTATTCGAAAAGTTTCCGGTTTTGTTGAACGGCAGCAGGCGGGAGTTTTTATGCGTGAGGTGGCATTTCGATGGCATCAATGCGAACCACCTTCATTGCCCGATCTCGTGTTTATCGCGCTGGCCGGAACAACCATTGTCGGTACGGTTGCACTCGACTTCGCTGATGATACCACTCCCTTCTCTCTTGAAAAGATTTACGAGTTCAATAGGGCGGAAACGCCGTTCCCGTTCGATCGGATACGCATGGCGCAATACGGGCGTTGGATGTCAACAAAGCCAAATGTTGCCGCCCCCCTGTTTTATGCGGCGACACTTTACGCGATCGGTCTGAAAAAAATGCTCGGGTGGTTCGAGTTGAAAGAGCCAATCGTTCAACATATGCGGAGTTTTGGTTTTAATCCCGTTCCGATACCCTCGGCGCGTCTCATGCCGGAACGCATTGCGCGAAAGGAGGAGTCAGCATATTATACGACGGACCCCCCGCCAACGCTCTACATGGTTCCCCTTGAGCACATTCGCAGGGCGCTTCATGACCAAGTTGCGGAGCTTGTTCGTAAAAATTTCTGCCACATAAACCTCGGTGCAGGATGATGGTGGGATGGCATTATGACCGCCGCTGGGTAAGTGCAAACTCTTATGTCTCTATTCCCACTGTTCGCTATTTCGGTTCTGCATGGCAGTATTGCGTTTTACGTGTTGCTGAAAAATCCGCGGCGCTTAATGCATCGCGCTTTTTTTCTTTTTGCCATAGGCATAGCCGGATGGATCATGAGCATATTCTTCTTGTTTTCACGGCTTGACTTCTCGTTTAGTAAGTTTGTGTTAGTGTTCGGTATTCTGCTCGTTGCAGGATTCTTCGCTGTTGTCGGGACGTTCCCGTTTAATCCCGACAGTCTTTCGCGGTCATCTTACGCAATGCTTCTACCACTTGCCGTGCTAGCCGTCCCGGCGTGGTTCAATGTATTTATTCCGGCAATGGAAATTGGTGCATCGGGATTGCCACAACCAACTAACGGTGCGCTATTTCCGCTTTACGCGGGGACGCTCGGCGGCTACATTCTTGTCAGTGTAGTCAAGTTTATCCGTAATTGGCGAAGAGCTGCGGCAGTCCACAGGGCTCAATTTCAGTATTTCGGATCAGGCATGGTAATTTGGATCTGCGGATTTTTCTTTTTCAACGTTTTTCTTCCTGGTGTTGGTGTGGCGCGATTCAACATGCTGGGGACGCTCCTATCTCTTATGGTAACGCTCTTTACCGCATACGCTATCGTGCGGCATCAATTGATGGACGTTCGCATCGTCATTCAGCGCGGTACGATCTATACGATTCTTGCCGGGATTTTTTTCGCAGTGTATTTGATAACGGTGTTCGGGATCGGCCACTTATTTGAAAAAACAGCACGTCTGACGGGATTTTGGGCGGGCGGAATGGCGGCGCTTTTTTGCATCTTTACGGTGCATCCCTTAGAGCGTTTTTTTCGAAAGCTGACCGATCCGATATTTTTTAAGGATCACTATGATTACTCGACGGCCATGCACATGCTTTCGGAGGTTTTAAACGCCAATATTGATTTAAAGGAAATGCAGCGGGATATTGCGCTGGCGCTGCAGAAAATCTTTCGGACAGCCGACGTCTCGGTGACCTCCCATACGTCATTTTCTCAAAATGGAGAAGCGGCTATTGAGAACGAGCGCCTTGTGATTCCCTTATACTTCGAGGGTAAGATCATCGGCGCTTTGCGATTGGGGCCGAAACGATCGGGGGAGCCATATACGACGGAAGATCTTACATTGCTTAAAACATTCGCGAATCAGGCGGTCGTGGCGCTGGAAAAAGCAAGGCTTTACACCGAAGTCAGAGGCTACTCCGAGGATCTGGAGGGGCGCATTGCGGAGCGCACGTCTGATCTGAAGGCCTCGCATGACACGCAGCGGCAGATGATGCTCGATATCGCGCACGGGCTGCAGACGCCGCTCACGGTTGCGCGGGGCAATCTGGAATTACTGCGAAGCGATGCCGCCTCGGTATTCCAGCGGAACGATGCCGAAAAATTCGAAAAGTCGCTCGATCGGATCTCGCGGTTTATTTATGATCTGCTGAAACTGGCAAATATAGAGTCGGGTGTGCAGCCGCTGAAGCGCGAATCCGTCGACCTGACCGATTCCATTAAAGATGTCATTGAGTATGTCGATGTCATCTGCGGTGAGCGGGGCATTGCGCTGGAGTCTTCGCTTGCGCCGAATGTGACGGTGCGGGGCGATAAGGAAAAACTCGAAGATGTCATAACGAATCTGCTTTCCAACGCCGTCAAATATACGGGTCGCGCCGCCGAGCCGCGCGTGGGCGTTGTCCTGCAAAAGGATCAGGCGTCAGCGCAAATCATCGTCACGGACAACGGCGACGGTATTGAGCCGGAAGACCTTCCGCATATCTTCGAGCGATTTTATCGCAAAAAAATCCGGGACGTCGATGGCGATATGGAAGGCACCGGATTGGGACTGGCCATTGCAAAAGTGATCGTCGAGGGGCATGGCGGCGCCATTTCGGTCACAAGTGAGCGCGGCAAGGGTGCGATATTTACGATTACGCTTCCCCTGGAAAATTTGGAAAAATAATGCACGGTCGGATTGCGGTGAGTTTGGTGAATAATGCATAACATGGCCCCGGTTGTCATTCCTGCCAAGGCCTGTGGTTTCTTTTGTAATTTTACAGCTATTGTGGTATTGTCGCATTTAGAAATGAAGAAAGCCGTCTTTGAAAATAGAATCTTTTCATGCTTTCCGCGTTTGTCCGCGTAACTTTCCGCGTCTATCCGCTTCTATGCTAGAGAAAGGAGGGCGGCATGCTTCGTGCGGCATTGTTGATGATTTCCAAGAATCGGCGAATTGCGCGTATGGTTACGGAATGTGCCGCCACCCGGCAGATGGTGCGTCGGTTCGTTGCGGGCGATACCCTTGACCAAGCCGTTGAGGCCGTGCGTCACCTGAATAGACGCGGCATGGCCGCAACGCTTGATTGCCTGGGTGAGGCGGTGACGAGCGCAGGTGAAGCCGAGCGGGCGCGCGACAGTTACTTGGAGGCCATCGAAGTTATTTGGCGCCAAGGGCTTGGCGCGAATGTTTCGTTAAAGCTTACGCAATTGGGACTTGATATTGATGAGCGGCTTTGCGAGCGCAATCTGCGCTCGATCGTGGAGCGGGCTTCGGCGAGCGGCGGCTTTGTCCGCGTCGATATGGAGGGCGCGGCCTATACCGATCGCACGCTGGCTTTGGTGCGCCGTCTTCGCGCAGCGTACCCGCGATCGATCGGTCCGGTCATACAGGCATATCTTTACCGCAGTCGGGATGATATCGCGCAGTTGGCTGCGGAAGGCGCCGGGATCAGGCTCTGTAAGGGCGCCTATCGGGAACCAAAAACGGTTGCGTTCCCAAAAAAACGCGACGTCGATGCCAATTACGTGCGTCTGACGCAGGATCTCTTGAAAAGCGGCATATATCACGGCATTGCCACGCATGATCCGGTGATGATAAATGCCGTGCTGGATTTCTGCCGTCAAAACAAGATCAGCCGCGATGCGTTCGAATTCCAGATGCTCTACGGCATTCGTCCCGATCTGCAACAGATACTCGTGTCGCATGGCTGGCGGTTGCGCCTCTATGTTCCGTACGGAAGAGCCTGGTTTCCGTATTTCATGCGCAGGCTTGCGGAGCGTCCGGCCAACCTATGGTTCTTGTTAAAGAATATATTTCGAAGGTAACATCACCAACCCCGTCTCAGCGGGGTTTTTCATTGCGCTTCATGAAGGATGGCTCGAGCATGCGTCTGCCAAGCCCCCGCTGGGCATTCCCGAGATTCTCAATATGTAGTGTGAGACTGTAAAAGAATGTCATTGCGAGGAGTCCGTAAGCTAAGGGACGACGAAGCAATCTCTTCCATGGTCATTTTTACGTGAATTATTGAACGGATCCCCTGGGCGGATTCCATTGATCAGAAACAGGGATGCCGCCCGTGAAATGCTCCTCCGGAGCATTTCACCCACGTTAAACGCGGAGTACCGCGTCTGACTCGCGATGACAAAAACATTCTTCTACAGTCTCAGTGTATAATATGGAGGCTCATGTCATACGACTCCACCGTGTTAATCGGTGGAGTTTTTTAATATGCTTACTTTTCGTTTACGCAAACATTTGTTATACTTCCTTCGTTACGTTCCTCATGTATCCATAAAACCTCGGCGTGCCGGATGGCGATGGCGTCCTCGGGCGAGCCTGCGTGCGTATGCGCGAATTGCGCGAAAAAATCGAACAGCTGCTCGACCAGATCCTCCGCACCGAGGACCGTCTTTGAGTTGGGTAAGCGCGGCAAAGAACTTGAGGAACTCGAAAAGGAAAGCGAACACCCGGATTTTTGGAAGGATCCGTCCCGCGCTAAAGAATTCGGATCGCGCATTGCGCATTTGCGGCAAGTGATGGAAACATGGAAGGGTCTTGAGAGGCGCTCGTATGATCTTTTGGAACTCGTAAAGGCGGCAGAGGCCGAGTCCGGCGACGAAGGGATGCTTGAGGAATTTGCGAAGGAGTACGAGAGCATCGAGAAGCAGTTTCGCAAGGCGGAGTTCGCCGTATTTTTATCGGGACCCTATGACCGGAACAATGTCATTGTTTCCATCTCATCCGGCGTAGGCGGTAAAGATGCCGAAGACTGGGCTTCGATGCTGCGGCGCATGTATGAACGGTATGCCGACGCCAAAGGGTATGCGGTAGACGTGCTTTCGGAGTCGTATGGCGAGGCGGGACTTAAAAGCGCGGAACTTGAAGTGCGCGGCCCATACGCATACGGGTATTTGAAAGGTGAAAAGGGTGTGCACCGCCTGGTGCGGATTTCGCCCTTCAACGCGCAGGGGCTTCGCCAAACATCATTCGCCGCCGTGGACGTTTTTCCGATCATAGAAGATGTGGGAGATGTCGAGATCAAGCCCGAAGACATCGAAGTGGATCTGTACCGATCGAGCGGCCCGGGCGGGCAGAACGTGAACAAACGCGAAACCGCCGTGCGCATTCATCATAAGCCGACGGGGATCTGGGTCGCCTGCCAAACCGAACGAAGCCAGTCGCAGAACCGCGAACGTGCCATGGGTTTGCTCGCCGCGAAGCTTGCCGCGCATGCGCATGAAGAGCGGGAGCGCGAGGCGGCCAAAGCCCGAGGCGAAGTGGTAAGGGCCGAGTGGGGGCGCCAGGCGCGCAATTACGTCCTGCATCCCTATAAGCTGGTGAAAGACTTGCGCACGGGCGTTGAGTCCGCGCATCCCGAAAAAATTTTGGACGGGGACCTGGATGAATTCATCAACGCGGAATTAAGGCAATTAAAATAGCGCATCGATCGTCATTCCCGACTTGCCTGCCCGCCAAAGCCTTGGCGACGGAGGGATCGGGAATCCAGAAGAAAATTGATATAAAATTTTTACGTGCGCATGGAAAATGAAAACGAAAACCAAGAATTCGAACACGCAAAACAAGTCCAACAAGACCGCATTACTGCCGAAGTCGATGCGCTGGTTCCGTATATGGCCGAGTATGATGCGTTTTTGTCTAAACATCCGGATGCCGATGCGGCGGATCTAGTCGATTTTTTAAAGGAACATGGGGAGCTTGCATTCGGGGGCGTAAGCGTGCATTGGGAGTCGCAACCGCCCTATGCGCAAATGCTGGCTTCGAATGCCGCGGAACGGTTTTTACTGAAAGAATATACCACCAGGGAATTCGATGCGATGCAGGAACAAATTTTTAAAGAGGTCGATCGGGCGCAGGGGCTCGATGTCGAGGGGTTGAATGAAGGGGATATCGCTCGTTCCGGTTGGGATAAGATCAAAGCGAATTTTCTGGCTCAATACGTGGAAAAAGTCATCGGCATTAAACGTTCCGCCGCGCTATTGGAAAAATGCATGGATCTGAAAAAAGAACTGGTCGACATGGCATCGGGCTACGAGGAGCCATTTAGCCGCCAAACCGAGGAGGTGTCGCCAACCTTATCCGAAAACGTCAAAGAATGGCGCCAGCACGATGCGTTCATGGAATCGTTCGAGGCTCGCAAAGATGCCGTTGACCGGGAAATCACCCGTAGAGCCGAAGAGCTTTCCGAATCCGATGCGCGCGAGATCTTCGCCAAGGCCTTTGGGGTGGATTTTGAAACTTATATGCAGATATACCCCGAAAAACCAAAAAACTAGCTCATAGCTTTCAGCTGATAGCGTTTAGTATGTCATTGCGAGGAGGCCGGCTAGCCAAGCGGACGACGCGGCAATCTTTTCCTTAATCATTTTGAAGTGAATTATTGAACGATCCCCTGGACGGATTCCACTGATTGAAAACAGGGATACCGCGATGACGGATACATTCTTCTACAATCCCAAGTTAATGGCCATAAGCTGCTTACATGATCATCTTCGACCACGTCACAAAAACATACGGTAAAAAAGTAAAGGCGCTCGATGACGTTTCCTTCGAGATCCACAACCATGAATTCGTGGCATTCGTGGGAAAATCCGGTGCCGGCAAATCCACGATCCTCAAGCTCCTGATCGGCGAAGAGCATCCTACCAAAGGGAGTGTAATGCTCGACGAAGTCGTCGTAAGCCAGATCCATGAGCATCAAAAGCCCGCGCTGCGTCGCCGGATCGGATCGGTGTTCCAGGATTATCGGCTCCTGCCGCAAAAAACGGTGCAGGAGAATGTGGCGTTTGCCATGGAGGCGGCCGGGAGGGCGCAGAAGGAGGTTGACCGGGACGTGCCCCGGGTGCTTGATCTGGTGGAAATGAAGGATAAAGCCAAGCGTTTTCCGCACGAGCTTTCCGGAGGAGAAAAACAGCGCGCCGCTATTGCCCGCGCCATCGTTAACCGGCCCGAGATCCTTATCGCCGATGAACCCACAGGCAATCTCGACATATTCCATGCGTGGGATATTATTAAGCTGTTGCTCAAGATCAACGCGCTGGGAACGACGGTGCTTTTAGCCACGCATGATTATGAAGTGGTCAATGCCTTAAAGCGCCGGGTCGTCACGCTCGAAGAAGGCCGCATCACCCGCGACGAGGAAAAGGGGAAATATATTTTAAGCGATAAATAATCGCTTAAAATGAATATCAAATAACTAATATCAAATATCCAATGAAACATTTCGATTTATTGGATAGAACAGCGAAATTTGGTGAAGCGGTCATTGATTTTGCGTTGATAATCCCCAAAAACGCTGTCACGACTCCTCTAATAGTGCAATTTGTAAAAGCTGGAACAAGTATCGGTGCCAATTATTGTGAAGCCGATTCGGCTGAATCTAGAAAAGATTTTGAGCATAAAATGGGCATATCCAAGAAAGAGGCAAAGGAATGCATGTATTGGCTTAAAATGATTGCTCGCGCATGCCCGGCATTGGAAGAAAAATCTAAATCTCTATGGAATGAAGCCGATGAATTGCATAGGATATTTCTTACAAGTATTAAAACATCGAGAAGTAAACAACATTGATTCTATCAGCGTTTTATTAGATATTAGGCATTAGATATTAGATATTTCTTGTATGTTCACCGCATTCAATCGCGTAATCAAATCAGGATTCATCGGTTTTTGGCGGTCGGGGTGGCTCTCGTTGGCCACGATTTTCATGTTGATGCTGACCCTGTTCGTGCTGGCCGGCTTGGGGTTTATGGTGCGCTCGGCGGATTATCTTTTGATGACGCTGCAGGAAAAAGTCGACGTGAGCGTGTATTTCAAGCCCGAAGTTGAGGAGGGCAGAATGCTGCGCGTCAAAGAGCAATTATTGCTCGTTAACGGCGTCAAAGACATCGAATACGTATCGCGCGACGAGGCGCTTGCCCGGTTCCGCGACCAGCACAGCCAGAACGAGGTGATTATGCAGTCGTTGGAAGAACTTGGCGAAAATCCCCTCGAAGCTTCGCTTAATATTCGCGCGCACGAGGCTGCGCAGTTTGACGCGATCGCCGCGTTTTTGGAGAATAAGAACTACGAGAACGACATCGACAAGGTAAGCTATACCCAAAATCGCGACGCGATTCAAAAGCTCGCCGCTATAACGCGAGCGGTACGCAAGGGCGGCTTGGTTGTTGTCGCGGTGCTTGCCGCTATTGCTATTCTTGTTTCATTCAATACGATTCGGCTCGCCATCTATGCCATGCGCGAGGAGATCGGCGTCATGCGCCTGGTAGGAGCGTCCAACTGGTTCATACGGGGGCCCTTCTTTATCGAAAGCATTCTGTATGCGGTCATCGCAAGCGCCTTAACACTCGGTATATGGTGGCCTATTTTGCAAAAATATTCTCCGGCATTTGACCGTATTCTGCCCGGATTGCACTTATTTTCTTATTTCACGTCGAATATGTTGCTGTTTGCCGGAGGCATGGTAGGGGTTGCGATCCTGCTTTCGGTGGTTTCCTCTGCCATCGCCATCGGCCGGTATCTGAAAGTATAAACGAGTATAAAGCGATCGCGTATCAAATATTCAATCGAATAAGAGCACTCGAATGCGCCTTCAGGCGCATTTTTTCATCCGTACACAAAGCGTCCGATCGGACACTTTGTGTACGGATGGCTATTATGTTTATTGCCGAGGATAGCGAGGGAAGCAGGCAACAACGGGTATAATACCCCGCCCCTCTGGGGGCGCTTCAACTCAATCCGCCCGCGGGCGGATTGGGATCCGGGGCTCTGCCCTGGGGTCAATACCCGTTATTTCAACAAGTACGGAGCGGAATAGGAGCTTGCTCGCATTCCATCCGAGTGCCGAAGGAATAAGCCGTTAAAACAAAAGGCTTAAATACCCTGCCCGCATGCGGTAGAATATCCGACCCCGCCAAGACCGGGTTGAAGGTGACACGGTTTGCTCCGGTTAATACCCTTTATGGTAATGAATTGGAATATTTTATGCGCATTGCTATTGCGCTTTATAAATATGTGTGGTACGCTAGCTCGGCTATTTGATAATTCACGGAGGTTTTTGAACGATGCTTCAGACGCAAAAGCTGTATACCGATCTATTCCGCGGGTTCGTAAAAGATCGAAGCGAGTATTACGAGGCATTGCGTGTGGCGCGCATGAACGCACGGGGCAAGATCTGGGTCGTGGGCGGCTATGTGTTTCGGAGTTTGGCGCACGTTCTGTATGGTACGTCGTTGCCGGAGTCCGATGTCGATGTCATCGTGGAACGTTTACGCGGATCGCTCACGGTTCCCTCGGGGTGGAGGGTAACGCACAACCGATACGGCAATCCAAAATTCGTTTCGGGCAAGCGCGAGGTGGATATCATTCCTATGGGAAATATTCTCTCTATTTTGCGCCGAAGGCTGCCGGCTACGATTGAGCACTTTGCCACGGGAACGCCGCTTACCATTCAATCCATCGCGTACGATGTGGACGAGCAGCGCATCATCGGTGAGATCGGCATGCGGGCGATTATGAATCGTATGATCGCCATTAACGATCCGGTTCAGGCGCGTCTGTATGCGGAGCGCAAAGAAAAGTCGATAAAAAAGATCATTCGCGAGAAGGCTGAAAGCCTTAATTTCGAACCGATCTATCCTTAAAGGAAGCTTCCCGTTTCCTTTTTTTGTTTGCCTTCATAAAAAAATAAGGGGTTCCGCGCGGAACCCCCTTTTGCGTTGGCAAGCCCGTTAGATTACGGGCTGTTGGAAACTGCCTCCTTTCGTATCGATCGCCCGTCGCTTCGCGTGCTTCGGGGTGATGCGCGGGCATGGGCATCGAGAAAGATTAGCCATGCCATCTGTTCTTTCAAGTATGGGTCGGACATTATCGCTTCCACATTCGCGTCGGTGCATGCATCCGTAAGCGCAAGTCCCGCCCGCGCCTGCTCTTCGGTGAGCGCGGAATGCTCCCGGTCGAATTGGGCGCGCAGAACGGGAATCGTGTTGGCTAGCTGGGGCGCCTCCTGAAGGATCCGGCGTTCCAGGGCCGAAAGAGCCCCGTCTGCTCCCAGCCGGTCCCCGGGGCCGTTGGGCAGGCTGTTGAGTGCTGTGCCCAGCGACGCAAGCCCCAATACTGCAACAAGCAATGGATGCAGCACGGCGAGATGGAAAAGCGTCGTGCATCCTCCTGCAACTCCATACATATTATCTCCCTCCTGCCGGCGGTTTCCATCCGGTCCAAAAATCAAAATGGAATACCGTCCCGCAAGCGCCGCGAGTTTGTACCCAGCGCTTTTCGCATTCGTATCCGCCCTGCAAACCTACGCTTCCCGCGGAAGTCGGAAACACGATCTTGAGTCCTCCTCCATATACAACTTTATTGTTCCAGTCGAGCATATCGGTGTCGAATCCTCCGCCGATCCTCCCGGTCGGCACAAAGGCGAGTCCCCCGAGCGCGCGGGATTTAAACAGCGTCATACCCTGTTCCAGTCGCAATATTCCGCTGTAGTTTCCTTTTTCGGACGGGGATAACAAGCCCGTGATCCACCACATGTTACCGGGGAACGAAGAAAGCGGCCGACCGAGCGAAGGTTGGGTCGAAATCTGATCCCAACCGAACCAGCCGCCGGTGTAGGCGATGGGTCCCGAATGCCGCGCATCGGGACGCCGTTCCGTCATCCATGCTCCGCCGAGGTTTATGAGTCCATGGGAGAAGCTTCGGGTGATCTTAAGCCCGCTTTCCGCGCCAAGGCGTCTGTTCCAGGTATTGCCCGCCGTGTCGCCCGAAGCGTTCAGGGCTCCGTAGAGCTGAAAGTCCACATCCTTCATTGTGAAGAGCGTGAATGCCTGATCGATGTGCAGAGTGCCCACGGCGTTGTTGCGCTCCACGGGGCTGGAATCGAATGATGTCCAGAAACTTCCCGGAAGCGTTCGCGGAAATGACGGGAGCGGATACGGCAATTGAGCAATTTGCGGTGACGGCGCCGGTGGCGCCGGTTCCGGCTTCTTTGATTCAGGCGGTTCCGGCCGGGATTCGGGAACTTCCTCGATTTTCGTTTGCGGAGGTTGGATCTGCGCGATTTCGGGTTTGGGGGATTCCGGTTGGGTGGTTTCGGGTTGCGTTTCCGGCTTTGGCGCTTCCGAAATCGAAGCCGGAGGTTCCAAAGCCGGTGCCGGAACGGCTGCCGCGCTTTCTTGTTTCGGCTCATCGGGCGTTCGGGTTGCGGGGGCAATCGCCTCCGGTGCCCGCGGCTTTTGCACGTCTGCGCGCAATTGCGGACTTTCTTCCGCATCGCACGCAATGATTATTTCCTGGCCGGGATAGATCTTGTCGGGGTCGACGATGTCGTTTCGTGCGGCTAAACCCGGGTAGAAATACGGGCTTCCGCAATGCTTTTGGGCTAATTTCCAGAGCGTATCGCCTTCCTGCACGAATACCGAAACCGTTGCGGGCTCTGTCCCTTCCGCTTGTACCACGGGCACCTCTTCGGATGGCTCTTGTACCTGCGCGGGCTTGTCGGTTCTTTGCCGCATAACCAAGTAAAGAATGCCAGCGCATACGGCGACAAGCAGCGCAATAAGGGTCAATCTGACATTTTTTGACATCGCATCTCCTCCTTTCTATCGATACATTTTATATATTCTTTTTTTGTTTTCCTCCTTTCGTTTTTTTTCGAGCCGCGTTTATGCGGCCGTTCGTGTCCGAATCTCCTTTCGTTTAGGATTTTTTGGTGGCATAGCGGGGAATGCAATACCACGAATGGCGTCCATCACCTCCTTTTACAAGATTCCATGATGCGCCCAAAAAAAGCGCATAGTCCAAGATTCGAAGTACGGGAAAGAGAAATGACCAGAGAAAAATATCCGCCCTACGCTCGCGTATGGCCGCATATGCGGCCACGGCCATGATGATAAGCAAGCCTTGCACAGTAGCCCAGAGCATCCGTTCGGGATTACGCGTGTAGACCCAGTAAAAAATCCCCAGGTATGCGAACGGTTCCAGAAATATCAGTCGGCATTCCCAGTTAAGGATCTTCAGCCATCCCCGCCACAACAGTCCGTGCTTGCGCATGATCTGCCATGATCCCTTGTACCATCGCCGGCCAACCTGTCCGATGTAATCGCGGATCGTCGACGGGTCCTGGGTGTATACGATCGCATCCGAAACATACACAATCTTTTCATTTGCGAGCAGCGCCTGCACGGTCGCATCCATATCTTCGGCGCGGGTGTCCGCGGTCCAAGCAATCTTTTTCAGTGCTCCCACGGAATACGTGGCCGCGCAACCCGGAACGACCATTACCGAACGGAGCTTCGACTGCGCGGGCTTGTAGATCATATCCATGAGGAAGTAGGAAAAAGCCCGGTAGGCGGTCAGGTAATTGTGCGCGATGCTCTTGGGATGGCCGCAGATCACCCCGACGGACGGATCGCTTTTGATGCGTTGGCGCACCGTCTTGAAATATTTGGAGTCAACCCGGGTATCGGCGTCAAGAAAACTCACGTGCGTATAGCGGCTAAGGAGCCCGAATTCGCGCAAAGCCCGCGTGATGCTTGCGGACTTTCCGATATTGGAGGGATTGGAAGATACGATGACGCCGCACCGCAGCGCCATGGCCGCGGTATCGTCTTCGGAGCCGTCGTCAACCACGTAGATATCCTCTTTTTTTACTCCCGCCGCCACAAGGCTCAATATCGTCTGTTCGATCAAAAGTTCCTCGTTGAACGCGGGGATCAGTACGGCGATCCGTATGCTATTTTTCATGTAATATTCCTCGAATATTCTTTGATTTTTAATGAGCGCAAAACGCACGTGGCATGAATTTTAGGCCAGCGCGCGGTCACTAGTATATATACATTATATGGTTAAGTCAAGATGAACGGCCGATAATTGCCAATTCATTCATTTTTTGGTATGCTTTTGCCGTATTTTCCTTGCGATAGTATTAATTATTAATCACCGCTCTATGACCCATTATATTTGCACCGGCACCTGCGGAGGTGTTGCCGAAAAGCCCGGCACATGCCAGTCCCAGGAATGCCCGAAACACGGCGAGCCGCTCGACGTCTGTGAATGCGCCGATGGCAAGCACGAAGGCGTGATGTCTGTTGCCGAAGGTGAAAGCGAAGATGAGGAATAGCTTTCCACCCCTCTCCTCTTATGAGGAGAGGTTGGGAGAGGTGTGTATTTTGTGTTTTATGATTTTCCATTGCGGGATCGTCTAATGGTAGGACAACGGACTCTGAATCCGTTAATCTTGGTTCGAATCCAGGTCCCGCAGCCAAGAATACTTACTATCGGTAAGACCCGCCGACTCGAGAGAGTTGAGCGACCCGAGCGGGTACCGTTCTCCGGCGAAGAACTGTGCGGGCAGCTTCAGTGTTTCTGAAGAGTGATCGGCCTCCCAGGGTGATAAAAGGCAAACAAAAATCGCAGATTCATTTCTGCGATTTTTGTTCGTTTATTTTCAGTGAATATAAGAAGTAGCGCGGGATTTATTGAATTAAAGATGAATGGGAGTGGGAATGAGG
>JAUYLV010000040.1 GCA_030699565.1 bacterium | reverse complement strand
GCTTTCCGAGCATTTAAAAACGCACAAAAAAGACAATCATTCTCGCAGGGGTCTGTTGAAAATGGTTTCGAAGCGCCGCAAACTGCTCGATTATCTTGAAAAAGAGGACGCCAAGCGTTATGCCGCGATCGTGAAGAAGCTCAAACTCAAAAGATAAGCCCTCGTTAGCTTATGGCGCATAGCTGATAGAATCGGTAAGTTTCTGAAAGCTAAAAGCCGAAAGCTGATATCTGACAAGTGCCGGCAATCAAGCAAAAAGAACAGCGCGTCGGGGTGTTTGTGGATGTGCAGAACATGTATCATTCCGCAAAAAATCTCTACCACGCTCGAACGAACTTTAAAGCGATTTTGGATGACGCCGTTGCGGGTCGGAAACTGATCCGGGCGATCGCGTATGTGATCAGGACCGAAACGGGCGAAGAAGCCGCGTTTTTTGAAGCGTTGATAAAATCCGGATACGAAACGAAAATAAAGGACCTGCAGATATTCGCCGGTGGAATGAAAAAAGCGGACTGGGATGTCGGCATGGCCATGGATGCGGTGAAGTTGGCCGCGTCGCTTGACGCGGTGGTATTAGTGACGGGTGATGGCGACTTTGTGCCGCTGATCGAGTATTTGCGGCATACGCGGGGTATGCTGGTCGAGGTTATGGCATTCGGAAAAAGCGCATCGGGTAAACTGCGCGAATCCGCCGATGAATTCATCGATCTGGGCGAGGATGCCAAGCGGTTTCTTATTCGGACCGCCAAGATCAGGTGATTTTACGAAGTACGAATCGGTGCGAATGCTCGAATTTTCCCCGAGTCATTCTGATTCCGTATCTAAACCATGAAAGAAGAATTTTATAGATATGCCGTGAAAAGATCCTTCCTTTATCTTTTAAATAATCGAATCAGGATGACATGCTCGGGTTATTTGTAAGTTCGTAAAAATTCGTATTTTGTAAAATACTGCGCGCAAAACCGCGCCTGGGGCACGGATAGGTAGACTCTGTGGTGGTATCGGAGTCTAGAATCTGTGAAGCAGGCCGGGTGGTGCGCGGTTGATGCATATGCCATTCAAACAATGGCGCGCGCTTCTGGCCGGGCGTGAGTTAATCGTAGAACGAGGCCGAATGGCCTGGCAGGCGAACGGTGCGGTTACCGTTACGTACGGCGCCACGACGGTGCTGGCCACGGCTGTTATGGGCAAAAAGCCCCGCGAAGGGATTGATTTTTTTCCGCTTACCGTCGAATTTGAAGAAAAATTGTACGCGGCGGGAAAGATCAAGGGATCGCGCTTTATTAAGCGCGAAGGTCGGCCAACCGACGAAGCCGTCCTATCCGGGCGCCTTATCGACCGCACGTTGCGGCCGCTTTTTGACGGCCGGATGCGCAATGAGGTGCAGGTGGTCGTTACCGTGCTCTCGATCGATGGCGAAAACGATCCTGATACGCTCGGCATTATTGCCGCTTCCCTGGCGCTTGCGACGTCCGATATTCCCTGGAATGGTCCGGTGGGTGCCGTGCGGGTGGGCATGGAAGGCGCAAGCTTCATAGCCAATCCTTCATATGCATTACGCAAGGAAACGCTTGTGGATGTAGTGGTTTCCGGAACGAAGGACCGCATTAATATGATCGAGGCGGGGGCGCGGGAGGTTGGCGAGGAAAAAATGATCGAAGCCATTACATTCGCCGAAGAAGAAATCAGGCGCCTTATTGCTTTCCAGGAATCCATCATTGCCGAGATCAAGCCTATTAAAGCAACCGTATTAATGACGAATCCGGATGCGGATGTCATCGCCTTCGTGAAAAAGCAGGTCGAAGGAAAACTGGAGGAGGCGGTGTATCAGCCGATAAAATCCGTTATGAGTCAGAAGCTTTCGGCGCTTGAGGATGCGCTTAAAACGGCGGTTTCCGAGCATTGGCCCGATGACGATACAAAGACGCGCGAAGCGCTCGCGGTGCTCGAAGAGGAGGTAAATGCCGTTGTCCATAAAAACGTGCTGACGAAGGGCCGCCGTCCAGATGGGCGCAAGCTTGACGAGGTGCGCGCGCTATCCTGCGAAGTCGGCGTCTTGGCGCGCACGCATGGATCGGCTCTTTTCAGCCGGGGCGACACGCAGGCATTAGGAACCGTAACGCTCGCCGGACCGGGCGCGGAGCAGGTTCTGGATACGATCGAATACCCCCAGGAAGGCAAAAAGCGCTTCATGCTCCATTATTTCTTTCCGCCGTATTCGGTTGGCGAAGTAAAACCCATGCGCGGACCGGGCAGGCGCGAAATCGGTCACGGTGCCCTTGCGGAACGCGCGATCGAACCCTTGTTGCCGCCGAAAGATGTGTTTCCATATACCATACGGGTCGTATCGGACATTCTTTCGTCAAACGGTTCCTCCTCTCAGGCATCGATCACTGCCGCGTCTTTAGCGCTTATGGATGGCGGGGTGCCGATCAAGGCTCCGGCAGCCGGCATTGCCATGGGGTTGATGACGGGTGATGGCGGTGCGTATAAGATTCTCACGGACATTCAAGGCCCGGAAGATCATCACGGCGATATGGACTTTAAGGTCGCCGGAACCAAAACGGGCATTACCGCGCTGCAGATGGATGTGAAGATCGACGGCGTCACGGTGCAGATGCTGCAGGAGGGATTGGCACAGGCCAGGGAGGCGCGTCTGCAAATTCTTGCAAAAATGCAGGAAGTCATTGCGGAACCCCGCAAGGAACTTTCTCCCTTTGCGCCGCGCATCACCACCCTTCATATAAATCCCGAGAAGATCGGAGATCTTATCGGGCCGGGCGGCAAGGTCATTAACAAGATCATCGAGGAAACCGGAGTGCAAATTGACATCGAAGACGATGGCTCCGTATTCATTACCGCGGTGGATCAGAAGGCCGCCGAGCGGGCTATTGAGCTGGTGACCCAGATCACCCGCGATGTGAAGGTTGGCGAATTATTCGAGCAGGCGCGCATTACGCGCCTTATGGAATTCGGCGCTTTTGCCGAGGTGCTGCCGAAGCAGGAAGGGCTTATCCATATATCCGAAATGGCCCCCTGGCGCGTGGGAAAGGTGGAAGACGTGGTAAAGGTGGGCGATATCGTGCCGGTGTACGTCAAGGAGATCGACCAGCTTGGCCGAATCAATCTTTCGCTCAAGATCGCGCGCAACATGCTTGGCCTGGAACAACCCAAGGCTCCCGAAGGATACAATCCGGATGCGGGATTTGACGCGCCGCGCCGCGCTGGCGGTCATCGGGGAGGGCCGCACGGCCGCTAAATACGGCTTTAGTTGAGGATTCAACAACTCATCCCAAAAAAGGGATGAGTTGTTTTTCCCCACGTTTTGCCCACAAAACGTTCTTGTACCGCGAATAATACGTGCTATAATTTTATTCAATGTTCAACGCAAACGGTTTTCAATTGCTTACATCCGAATCCGTTACCGAAGGCCATCCCGATAAGATGGCCGATCAAATTTCGGATGCGATTTTAGACGCCGTATTGGCGCAGGACCCATATGGCCGCGTTGCGGTGGAAACGCTGCTTACCACGGGACTTGTCGTGGTGGCGGGTGAAATCACTACGGGTGCGTATGTTGATGTGCCCTCGATCGTTCGGCGCGTCGTTAGGGATATCGGGTATACCGATTCCGCTTTCGGTTTTGATGCCGAAACCTGCGGAATCCAGGTGTCGATACAGGAACAATCCGGCGACATCGCCATGGGTGTTAGTACCTATCGAAAAGAGAAGCCCGAAACGGTCGGTGCGGGGGATCAGGGCATCATGTATGGATACGCTACGGATGAAACCAAAGAATTAATGCCCCTACCCATTATACTCGCGCACAAGCTGACGCGCCGTCTGACCGAGGTCAGAAAAAGAGGCATATTGAAATATTTGCGTCCGGACGGCAAAGCGCAAGTAACGGTTTCGTACGAAGACGGTATTCCGGTCGCTGTGCAGACCGTATTGGTTTCTGCGCAGCACGATCCGTCCGTATCGCAGGCGAAGATGAAGGCCGACATTACCCGTCATGTCATTCGGTATGTCGTTCCTAAAACCCTCTTATCCTCATCAACGCGCATTCTGGTGAATCCCACCGGCCGATTCGTGATCGGCGGGCCGCATGGTGATACGGGCCTGACCGGACGCAAGATTATTGTGGATACATATGGCGGCGTTGGTTCCCACGGAGGTGGGGCATTCTCCGGCAAAGACCCTACCAAAGTTGATCGTTCCGCTTCGTATGCGGCGCGGTACGTGGCCAAGAACATCGTGGCGGCGGGCCTGGCATCGAAAGCCGAAGTGCAGATCTGCTATGCGATCGGTGTGGCCGAGCCTTTGGCGGTGAACGTTAACACGTACGACTCGGGGGTGATGGACGACGCACTCTTGAGAAAATTGGTTGCGCGCGTATTCGATCTGCGGCCGGGTATGATCATTAAAAATCTGAAATTACGCCAACCCATTTTTCAGAAGACCGCCGCATACGGGCACTTCGGCAGAACCGACGTCGCATTCCCATGGGAAAAGACCGATAAAGCCGCAATGCTCAAGCGGCTCGCAAAGAAACTCTATTAAAATTACGTCAATATTGACCCCGTGAGAGACCGCGAGGGCTCGCAGCGCATCTCTGTCTCTAACGGGGTTGACCCACGACTATTATCACCCTATACTTAGGGCGATTTTTGTTTTTTCACAATAATTTTCACATAGGAGCAAGATGTCATGAATCTTTTTGATGTTTTGGAGCGGGCGGCTTCGCAGGTTCCCGAAAAATGAGCGGTGCGCTATCACGAGGACGCGGTGCGCGTCCGTACGCTCACGTATCGGCAACTGTATGAGTACGCATGTAAGTTCAGCGGAGGATTGGAGCAGGCAGGTATAAGGTGCGGTGACCGGATTGCGGTGTTTTTGCCGAATTGCCTCGAGTATCCTATCGTCACCTACGCTGCATTGCGCATTGGCGCGATACCGGTGCTGCTGAATTCCGGCCTTAAGGCGGATAAGGTTTTCGAATACGTCCGCAGAGCCGACGCAAAGATGCTCGTGACGGACGATAGCCTTCATTCGGAGGTGTTATCGGCAAAAAGCGCAAAATGTGCTTATTTTACCGTTGCGGTCGGCGACCAAATGTGGAATACGATGTTAAGGGCGGACGTGCCTCCAAAATGGGAGCTGGAGCCGTCACATCCGGCATATATCCTGTACACGTCCGGTACGACCAAGGAAGCAAAAGGGGCGATATTGTCGCACGGCAATATCATGTCGAATATCGAGTCGGTGAATCGGCATACAGGCATGACCTCGGATGACATCGCGCTGTGTTTCCTTCCGCTATTTCATTGTTTCGGGCAGAACTTCGTCATGAACGCGCTGTTTAATGCCGAAGGAACCCTCATATTGCATCGGCGGTTCGTGCTTGATGAGATTCTTGCCTCACTGCGGCGCCATCGGGTGACGATGTTCTTTTCGATCCCTCCCAATTACGGTTCGCTGCTGGATCTTGCCGATATTTCCGCATTTGCATCCGTGCGATATTATTTCACCGCGGCCGATAAAATGCCGTCCGATATCGTGCGCGCCTGGCAAAAAAAATACGGCGCATTGATCTATGAAGGTTGGGGCCTTACGGAACTTTCGCCATTTGCCTCGTATAATCACGATACCGAATACGTATTCGACACGGTTGGTACGCCCATTGAAGGTGTCGAGATCCGCGTCGTTGATGAGCGGAGCACACCCGTCAGACCGGGCGAAATGGGCCAAATCATTGTACGGGGGCCGAACGTGTTTCAGGGATATCTCGGCGATCCGGAGGCGACGGCGCACGCCTTGCGCGACGGTTGGTTTTATACCGGTGACATGGGCATGCTGGATGCGCGCGGATATCTTTCGGTTTCCGGCCGCACGAATGACACTTACAAGGTATCGGGATTCTTCGTCGCTCCTTGGGATATCGAAGCCCATATTTTCAGACGGTTCGGGAATCGCATCAAGGAAGTCTGCGTGTTCGATGTACCCGACAAGCGCAGGGGAAAAATATCATTCGCGCACGTCGTTGCGGGGCCAAATGCGCCGACGGAGGCGGATATACTTAATGAAGTATCCTCGGGTCTGGCGGGATATCAGCGTCTTGGGGGTGTGGCATTTGTCGATTCAATCCCAAAAACGCCCACAGGAAAGATCCAGCGGGGCGTGTTACGAAAACAGTACGAAGGCGCATAATATGCGCCTTTTTCTATGGTTTGTCAAAATTACCAATAAGATGATTTTATCGTTGACTTTTAAGCTCCAAAAGCGTATGACGGTAAGGGTATTAGGTACTTTTAAATCGTATTTTTCTGGAGGCGTCCCATGAGACTGCCGGAAAATATTATTGCGGACGGCAAAAGCCTTACGGTATACGATGTGGCGGCAGTTGCGCTTTTCGGCCATCCATTCGAAGTCCGGATCGGCAAGGGTGTCGGCTTATCGAAGCGTTTTCTCGACGAACTGTTGGCGCAGGATTATTTTCTATACGGTGTCAACACGAATTACGGCAAGGACGTGCAACTGATCATCAAAGAACCGCTCCGGATTCCGCTGCAGGAGAATCTCATTCGTTCGCTCCTGTGCGGCGCCGGCGAGCCGTTGGACGAGGCCATTGTCAAAGGCATGATGCTTGCGCGCATCAACTGTCTTTCGAAAGGTTATTCGGCAGTGCGTCCGATTGTCATCGAGAAGCTTGCCGAAGCGCTTCGGGCGGGCCTGGTTCCCTGCGTGCCGTCATTCGGATCCGTTGGGGCAAGCGGAGATCTCATTCCCTCGGCATACGTCGCCAATTTTCTTTACGGCGGTTTCGCCAGCGATTCTGTACGGTGCCATACGCCGGGCGGCGTTATGCCGCTTCGCGAAGCATATCGGCGGTTTGGCGGCGTATTTACGCCTATCGAAGCGATCGAGGCGAAAGAATGTCTTTCCATCATTAATTCCGTTTCGTTTTGCGCGTCGATGGCTTCCTTGGTCATCTTCAGGCTTAAGCGCATGATCGACATCTTGGCGGTGGTGACGGCATTCGCATCGCAATCGGCAAAATGCTTTGTCGAAGACTTCGATCCTTATGTCCAGGCGCTTCGAAGCGGCGAATCAAGTGGTGCGGTGGCATTCGCAAAAAAGGTAATGCATCTCAATTCGCCAAGCCCCCTGTTGCGGGATGCCGAAGCATCGCGGAGACATCCGGATGCGCGCGTTCCCCTGCAAGATGCCTATGCGCTCGGTCGATGCGTTTCCCAGCATCTGGGTACGCTCATTGAATGCGCGACCGAAGCGGAGCGGAATGTGAACACCGTGCTGAACGGCGTGCACGACAACCCCATCGTAGATCCCTACGAGCGGCGCGTTTCCCATTCCGGAAATTTCTACGCCGGAGATATTGCAAGCCGGATGGATTATACCAGGATCGAGATCGGCAAGGCTGCGAAGTACCTCCATGCATTGGTAAATCGCCTGCTTGATGAGCATAAAAACGTTGATCTGGGGGCGAATCTTGTCTTGGATCAAGACGGTATCCAAAACGGCTTCAAAGGCTTGAATTTACTTGCAACCGCGCTTGCCACGTCGCTTTCGGGTGTTGTGGCGATGTCGCCGGAGACGATGCCGACCGAGCGGGAAAACCAGGATATTGTTTCCCTGGGATTCGAGGCCGCCAAGCGCGCCTATCGCGATATCGATACCCTCGAGTATCTTGCCGCGGTTTCGCTTATCTGCGCATTGCAAGCGTTCGACTTGCGTTTGCGCAAAGAAGGCATTGCGCCGTTCCCGGCGGGAGCAGAATTCAATCCGAAGCTCTTGTTCATTTACGGAGCCTGCAGAGCCGTCGTCCCGTTCATGGAACGGGACAGAAGCCTACACGATGCCGTGGAAACCTTAAAAACCTTTCTTCATAAGGAAGGTCACCAGTTTCCCATTGACCAGTCGTAACCGACTGGTCTTTTTAATCCAAAAAACCCCTGTATGGGGTTTTTTGGTTCTTTTGGATAGCCGGGAATCTCCCGCCTCAGGGCGGGATCCCGACTTCAATATGGATAAATTGATCGTCGGGAGAACCCGGTCTACCTGCTCCTTCACCCCGTTAGAAATCTGTTGTCGGAGAGCCGGGAATCGAACCCGGTCTACCTGCTCCCAAAGCAGGCGTACTGCCGGTATACTACTCTCCGATTTATTTCTAACGGGGCAAGAAGCAGGCGAACTTTCGGTATACGACGCTCCGAATTTACACATAAAATTTTTTTCGCGTCGCCTCTTCTTCTTCCTGAATTTTCTTTTCTTTAATGTGGAGGTATTTCTTCAGTTCATCCGCGCTTTGCGTGTCGAATTCTTTTGCGCGCTCGGTTAATCGTTCAATGGTATTCTTCGCCGGATCCTCCAAAACCTCGCCCAATAAGGCGTTCAAGATCAACCCTATCTTCGGCCCAGGCTCGATTGCTAGAATCTTCATAAGGTCGTTGCCGTCGATGGCAAGCATCTTGGCCGAGATCGGGTCCTTGGACACCTTCTCCACCATGTATTTGAAATGCCGCAGCTTGTAAGGAACGGCCTTGGGTACGCCCGATCCGATGCGATCGGCTTCCCGAACTTTTACCAGATCTTCGATGTTTTCCGGCCCCACGTTCTTCAAGAGTCTGCGCACGGACGATTCCGTGACTTCGCCGACATTATAGTAAAAAAGATGATATCGTACCAGTAGTGTTACCTTATCGACGATTTGGCTGCCAAATCGCAGGCGCGAGAGGATTTTCTCCGTCATGCGACCGCCCACCACGTCATGGCCATAGAATGTGGCATATTTCCCTTCGCCGCGCTTGGTTTGAGGCTTTCCCACATCGTGCAGTAGCGAGGCGAGGCGCACTTGGAGCGAGTACTTTTTTCGCGCGGTGTATTCCAGCGCCCGCACGTTATGCTCGAAAACCGTATAGATATGATGAAGATTTTGCGCCACATCAATGCCCTCGCGCAATTCCGCTAGCACGCATGCCAGCAATCCCGCCTCCTCCAAAAGCCGAATGCCGTCGGCCGCTTTGTCGGTCATGACGAGTTTTGTGAATTCGTCGCGAATGCGCTCTTGTGATATTTCTTTAAGGGAACTTGCGTTCTTTTGGATCGCCGCGAGCGTTTCTTTTTCAATCACAAAATCCAATGCGGTTGCCAGCCGCACCGCCCGCAGCATGCGCAATGCATCTTCTTTGAAGCGCTCTTCGGGGTTGCCGACCGCCCGTATTAATTTGGCTTCCAAATCGTTTTGTCCGCCAAACGGATCAATAATCCTGGTCGCTGGTCGCTGGTCGCTGGTCGCTGGTTGAAGCGCCATGGCGTTCACCGTAAAATCCCTTCGCGCCAAATCCTCTCCAAGCGTTTTTACGAACCGCACCTCGTCCGGATGCCGCATATCGCTATACGCGGATTCGGCCCTGAAGGTCGTCACTTCCACCACGGCAAGGTCCGGATCTTCGCTTTCGGTCTTCACGCCGACGGTGCCGAACCTGTTTTCGTAAAAACTGTCCGGAAAAAGTTCCTGAATTTTTTCCGGCGCGGCATTGGTGGTAACGTCCCAGTCTTTCGGCGTTCTGCCAAGTAAAATATCACGCACGCATCCGCCGACCGCATAGGCTTCAAACCCGGAGCCTTCAAGCGTCTCGATGATGTTTTTTACCTTTTCAGGAATTTCCATAGCGTTCATTTTAGCATAAAATCAAGAATATTTCAAGTTTTTCTGGGCGCGTAGATGGATATGTTAACCCATTTTTATTCGGGTAAGAAAAAACGGCCTATACTTAGGCCGCTTCAAAAGGCTTGGTTCCTTCAACGCGCACAACGACATAGTTTGCGGGATCCAAATATGTTTGGGCGACCCGCAACAGGTCCTTTCGCGTGATGAGATTCCGTTTCGGATCAAGTAGTCGGTACGCTTCGAACAATGCCTTGGGCCGCCGATGGATTACCTTATCGACCAGCTCGTCGAGAAGCTTATCGGTGTCATCGGCCTTTTCGCGGATAATCTGCCGTTCGCGCAGTGCGAAGTCGGAGAACTCTCCGGCCGAGACGCTCTTTGTCCGGATACGGGTGATCTCTTCCATGCAGATGCGTTCGGCATCCTTTAATTCCCGCTGGAAGCACTCGGTTTCAACGAATACCGCCGCATGGAATCTTGAAACCTCAAGGAACGCACCCGGACCGTATCCGATGTATGCGTGCATTCGCAAGCTCCGATAGAGTCTTGAGGCGCAGCTTGATCCGAGTATCGAAAGGATAAGATCCAGCGCGCAGAGATCCTTCGGATTCTCCAGCACCGGCGTCACATTCCATCCAAGGAGCAGGAACGATCCTTTATTCGATGGACGGGGTAGCGGGACCTCGATCCTGCCAATGGGGCGAATGGGTGGTTTGGGAATGTGATCATTGATCCGTTTTTGCGGAAGGCGCCCCAATAATTCCGTGGCAAGCTTTTTGAATTCATCGTGTCGGACGCGGCCCGCTGCGGCGATTATGAATCGACCTCCCGGCGAATAATATCGCGCGTGCATCTTCTTGAGTATTGCGGGTGTTAGCGATGCAATGCTCTCGGGCGTTCCGTCGACAGGCTGGCCTACGGGATGAGATGGAAAAAGCGCGTTTCGTGCGGCATTTTCCGCGCACTCGCTGACATAATCATGGGAAACGGCCGCGCTCTCGGTTTGGATGCTGCGAAGCGCTTCCAGTAAATAGGGAGCCTCCGCGTCGCAGGGCCGCAAGATCATATCGGTAAGGCGGGGCAAGAGTTCGTCGCGCATCTTGGTGAATGTGCGCGATTTGAGGCCGTAGGATACGCGATCGTGCGTGGTTGCCGTCAGATCGTGGTCGAGATCTCCGCCGATGCGAGCCAGGCGTCGCGCCAGATCATGGAATGAATATCGTTTCGAACCGTTTAAGGTCCAATGCTCGATGGCATGTGAAACGCCATTCCCGCTTAAGCCCTCATACGCGCTGCCGTGCCGGACGCAGATGGCGCAGGATACGCTTCTGGCGGTATCGTCCCGAGCGGTTGCCACGACAACATCATTCTCCAATGTCGATATTTTCGTCTCGATACGCGCTTTGTCGAGCGCAATTACCTTTCGGGTACTTTCGAGTGGGGTCATGGGACTCTTCTCCAGTGTATTGTCAATATGCTATTAGGCATTTTCATCCTACCGTCATCGCAAAGACTTCGCAAGCCGGTAGGCGGTGTATCGCCATGTTCGCCAAATGATGTCCATGGAATCGGGATATGAAATGTGCATGCCGCCGAATCCTTTTTTGAACCTTGTAATACCTTCCCAACGCGGATTCCGATCGTCAATGCCCCAAAGATCATATGAATTACAATCAAGGGACCGCGCATCTTGCATGATACGCCAATGCAGCAGATAGGGCGCCATGACGTTGCGGTATTCGTTGGACGAGGCGCCATGTACATAAGTGGCGGTACCGTTGTGGAACATGATAATTGCCGCCGCAAGCGGTCTGTTCTGGTATTCGGCAATGTAAATGCGTATAAATGGTTTTGAATCCGTTGCAGAAAAAACCCGCGACAGCCTTTCGTAATGGCTTTTGTCGTGTCCCGTGAACGCATCGCGCTCGGTCGTCATCTGAAGCAACTTCCAAAATATTTCATTACCTTCTTTTCCGGCCGCGCGGATAACAACACCTTTGCGCTCGGCCAGCCGGATATTATAACGCGTTTTTTCGTGCATGCCGCTCAATAGTTCGTCATCCGTTTTTGTCAGATCAATGATCAAGGTATGCTGCGGCTGCACACTTTTAACAGATTTCAGCTTGTAGTATTTAATTGGTGGGTTTTGAAAATTGAAAATTGAAAATTGAAAATTTTTATCGAAAGGAGGGTCCCATCGCAAGAAAATGCTTTTTTCCCGCTTGGCGACTTCCGCCGCCTTTTCCAAAAATTCATTAATAATAGCCCTCATTGCATTGTTTGAAAATTGGAAATTGGAAATTGGAAATTCCGGGTGAAGCCCGGCTGGTCCTCGGGGACAATACAAATAATTTTGTCCGAGCGGCAATGCATGGCGGATCAACAGCGCCTTCCAATTTTCTCCGGATATAAAATAAGCGCGCCTTCCCAGCGCTTCTTGAAATCGAGCCCACTGTTCGGTTTGCAAAAACGAACTCACCGTATCTAGTATCTAGTATCCGGTATTTGGTATGCATGCATACCAAATACAAAATACGAAATACTGATCATCTTCCCAGCATCTTCAGCGCGATCTTAATCTTCTCTTCCACCCTTTTTGTTTCGACGGGCAGTTTTCTTAAGGCTTCTTGGATCTGCCGCTCCCCGTATCCGAGGGCCCGCAATGCCTCGAAAACCTCCATATCCGCGGCCGCCTCGCCCGCGCCCTCGTAACGGATTTCCTCGCGCATTTTATCCTTTAATTCCATGATGATCTTTCCGGCGAGTTTTTTGCCGATGCCCGAAACCGTGGTAAGGATCGCTTCGTCTCCGTGGGCAATGGCCTCGGAAAGTTTTTTTGGGCTTGCGGCGCCCAGAATATTCATGGCGGCCTTCGGTCCGATGCCGGATACGGTATTGAGGAGTTCAAAAAGATTTTTTTCGGTCTCCGTAACGAATCCGTACAATTCCATGGCGTCTTCCCGTACATGGTGTACCGTTCGGAGCTTTATTTCCACCCCCTCCTTGGGGAGGGCAAGCTGCGATTCGCCGGAAACAAAAACTTTATAGCCGATGCCGCCCGTTTCGATAACGATATATTTATCCTTTTTTACCGCAAGGATGCCGTTTATGGAGGCGATCATATGATCGTATCATAACGCTATCGGCGACTTTTTACAAAAGAAAAAATCCCGGCTTGGGTTGTCGAAGTGAGGAAAGTGAGGTATACTATATCGACTCTATGTCAGATGGTTTCAAGCTTATTTCTAAATTCAAACCCGAGGGAGACCAGCCGCAGGCCATAAAAAAACTCACGCAAAATTTGCGCGAGGGTTTGCCGTTCCAAACGTTGCTGGGCGTGACGGGAAGCGGCAAAACTTTCACCATGGCCTCGGTCATCGAACAGCTTCAGAGGCCTACGCTTATTATCTCGCACAATAAAACGCTTGCTGCGCAGCTCTATCAGGAATTCAAGGAATTTTTTCCGGAAAATGCCGTGCATTACTTCGTTTCCTACTACGACTATTATCAGCCCGAGGCATATATTCCCCACTCCGATACGTATATCGAAAAAGACGCCAGCATCAATGAACTTATCGATCGCCTTCGCCATGCTTCGACGCAATCGATCCTGTCGCGTCCCGACACACTGATCGTTGCCTCGGTTTCTTGCATCTACGGCATTGGCGAGCCCGCCGAATACGAACAGGCCAGCATTAGGCTTGCAGTCGGCGAGCATCGGCCGCGCAAGGATATATTGCGTCAGTTGGCAAAACTTCAATTTGCCCGCAATGACATCTCGCCCCTTTCGGGCACCTACAACGCAAAGGGTGATGCCGTGGAAGTGCGGTCCATGACCGGATTGGAAGTTATTCGGATCGAGTGGCACGGAAACGTAATCGATCGCATCGAAGTCGGCGAGTCGCGTCTGGAGGGCACCGATTGGCAAAAGCGGGATGGGATCCGCATTTTTCCCGCAAAACACTTCGTCACGCCCCAGCATAAGCTCGCATTGGCTATCGAAAACATTAAAGCCGAATTGAAGGAGCGGCTTGCGATATTAAAAAAACAAGAAAAATTACTCGAAGCGCAGCGGCTCGGCGAGCGCACCAAATACGATCTGGAGATGATCAGGGAAACCGGGTACTGCACGGGGATCGAAAACTATTCCCGGCATCTGGATTTCCGCAAACCCGGCACGCCGCCGGCCACGTTGATCGACTATTTCAAACATGCCTATAGTCAGTCCGATTGGTTGTTATTCATTGATGAGTCGCACATGACCATTCCCCAGATCCGCGGCATGTATCATGGTGATCGTGCGCGCAAGGATGTCTTGGTCGAGTATGGATTTCGTCTTCCGTCCGCCATGGACAATCGGCCGCTTACGTTCGAGGAATTTCTGCGCCGCGTTCCGCAAACGGTATTCGTATCGGCCACGCCCAATGTATACGAACACTCCCAAAGTAAGGCGGTGGTAGAACAATTGATCCGGCCAACGGGACTTTTGGATCCCGTTGTCGAAGTGCTTCCGACCGAAGGGCAGATTCCCCGTCTGGTAAAAGAAATAGCCGCGTGCGTAAAAAAGAACGAACGAGCGCTTGTGGTTACGATCACCAAGCGCCTCGCCGAGGAACTTACGGAATACTTGAAGGAAAAGGGCGTGAAGGTGCAGTACTTGCATTCCGAGGTGAAGACGCTTGATCGGCCCGAGATCTTAAAAGATCTTCGTGAGGGAAAGTACGACGTGGTCGTCGGCATCAATCTGCTGCGCGAAGGGCTTGATCTGCCGGAAGTGTCGCTGGTGGCGATTTTGGATGCCGACAAGGAGGGATTCTTGCGGAACGAAACGACGCTTATTCAAACCATCGGGCGCGCCGCCCGGCATATTAACGGACGCGTTATCATGTTTGCCGATGCGGTGACCGAATCGATGCGCCGTGCGATCGATGAAACCGTCCGACGCAGAAAAGTCCAGGAAGCATATAACACGGAACATGGCATCACACCCAAGACCATTCGTAAGGCCATAAAGGCCTGGGAGTTTGCGACCTATAAGGAGACCGTCGATCCTATGCAGGATTTTATGAAGGGACTTTTAGAGCGGGAGGGCTTCAAGGATCTTTCCGGCATTATCAAGTCGCTTGAGAAGGAAATGAAGAGCGCGGCGAAGGATTTGGATTTTGAAAAAGCCGCCACGATCCGAGATCAAATCGCCGCTCTGAAAAAACGGCGATAATCCCCTTGCTTTTCCATTGCAAGCGGAAAGTTGGGCGGGATCCCGAAATATGTTAAAATTTCTTCATGGCATCATCCAAACAGGACATTTCCCTCTATTCGAAGATCTTCAATGTATTGCCGGCCCCGGCTATCGTTTTTTTTCGCAAGCGAGGCGCAAAGCCCATGGCAAATGATGCGGCGCGGCAACTGTTCGGTACCCAGCTTATGCCGCTGGTTCGATCGCAGTTCTTTCGTGAGCAGAGCGATGTTACGCGTAAATATCCCGCCTCGGAACTGCCATGGATCTTAGCCCTTGCCAAAGGCGTTGGGGCGGTTCGCGATGACTTGTTTTTGCAGCGAAAAGAAAGCGAGGCTCCAAAACGGCTGAAAGCGTTTGCGATGCCCATATTTGAAGGAAAAAACATCATTGCGGTCGTGGCAACCTTTCAGGAAATTTAAAACGCAGATAAACCACGAAATTTTTCTTCATGTCATCCCCGCGAAGGCGGGGATCCAGAATATCCGGATGCATGGATTCCCGTTTTCACGGGAATGACGCGGGGACAAATTTAATAATTGAGGCAACTCTATGCTTCACATCCAACATCTTACAAAAAAATTCGGCAAACTTGTTGCCGTAGACGATCTTTCCTTATCGATCGATGCCGGCGAGATTTACGCGTATATCGGGCCGAACGGATCGGGAAAGACCACGACGATAAAAATGATCGCGGGATTGTATTTGCCGACGTCGGGTACCATCGCGGTCGGCGGAACGGATCTTGGCGCCGAGCCGGAACGGGCGAAAAAGCACATGGGGTACATTCCGGATGAACCTTTTATTTACGATAAAATGTCCGGCAGGGAATTTTTAGGATTTGTGGCCGCGCTCTATGGCATGGACCGCGTCGAAGGGGCGCGCCAAAGCGAAGGATATCTGGAAAATTTTGGCGGTCTTGCCGAAGTGATCGACGGTTTCGTCGAAGATTATTCGCGAGGCAACAAACAAAAGCTGGCATTTGTGGCCGCACTCATGCATCGACCGCGACTGCTTTTGATCGACGAGCCTATGGTCGGGCTTGATCCGCAAAGCGCGCTTGCGGTGAAAAAAATACTCAAAGAATTCACCGGGTCCGGCGGGACGGCTTTGCTTTGCACGCATACGCTGTCGATTGCCCAAGAACTCGCCAATCGTATCGGTATTTTACAGAAAGGCAAGCTTATCGCGGAGGGAACGCTTGAAGCGTTGCGCGCCAAAGCGGGAAAACCCGGCGCAAGCTTGGAGGAGGTATATCTCGCACTTACCGATTCCGATGATTAATTTCTATGGATTTGGCGTAGTGAGTTTCTATGCATTTGGCGAAACCGGAAACCAGTTAAAATCGATAGAAACTTCTAGAAATACGTGGAAATATTGCGTGTTGTTCATCAGCCGTCTCTTCAATGTTTTTCATTCATCGCCCTTCATACATTAAACGTATCTTTGCGGCCAAGGACTGGGCTCGGATCTTGGTATTTGCCGCCTTTATGCTGTTGGGCGCGGGGATCGCCATCGGCGCCTACGCCGGATTTTTGCGCGGTTTTCATTTCTTCCGTCAAGAAGCCTACTTCAGCCAGGCGCTGTATGTGTATGCCCTGGAGGCGACATTTTTTATCATCGCGGTTTTGGTGTTCGCCAGCGCGATGGTCAGCGGCTTTTTTACGCTTTTTGCGTCGCGTGAGAATCAATTTCTTCTATCCGCGCCGCTGGGGCATGCAAAATTGTTCTGGTCGCGGTTTTTCGAAAATGCGCTTATGGCGCTTTGGCCGGTTGTGCTTATCGGTATTCCCGCGGTTATTGCATTGAGCCGGGTTCAGGCAATGCCATTCGCTTCGCACGTATTGTTTTGGGGGACGCTTGCCGGCGTATTTTTTGTCAGCATTACGCTTTCGTCTCTTATCGATCTTGCGCTTATACGAGTCACGCCATCCGTGGGCGCAAAAAGTCGCACGCTGTTTATCGGTTTTTCGGTTATGCTATGTGCCTGGGCTCTTGGGCGCATCGTGTTGCCTATCGATCTTAACGAGCTTTTCTACGCGGAATCATTCGTGCATCCGGCTGCTCCTACGGATCTGATTTTTGCGCATTTTCGGAACATGCCGACGCATGCGGCGGTACAATTTCTTTTCCTGCCGGTAACGGAAGCGTTACGGTCGCGCGCATTTTTTTTGATCGCAGCGCTGTCCGCATCGAGTGTCGCGCTTTTGTGGTATATTGCGCGCGCGGTGTATGTGCCGGCGCTGATGCGGTCATTCGAGGGGCTTTTTATCGCCCGCTCGCAAGATACGAAGCGCCTTGGCGTCGGATTCAAGCGCTTTCCGTCCGTCCTGCGCGGGGCTTTCGGCGCATTGCTTGAAAAGGATATATTGGGATTTATGCGGTCAAGCCGCGAAACATCGCGCGCCTTTTTTTTGCTATTCATGCTTTTTCTGTATCTCTTTTTGTATCTGATACTTTTTCGAAGATTTATCCGTGCCGGGCTTGAAATTCCCGATGACGTGCTTGGGCGTATATTGTTTTTTAATCTCGCGGTGATCGGCTACTTTGTCACTACGCTTTCGTTGCGGTTCGCGTTTCCGCTTATATCGCTTGAAGGCAGGAGCGCTTGGGCGATATTTTCTAGTCCCATGGGGCGCATGCGGCTTTTTTGGGAAAAATTACTCATAGGTATTGTTCCGGTTGTACTGGCGGTTGTTCCGCTTGCCATTGCTTCCGCACTGGTCTTGCGGCTGGAAGGCGTCGGTATCGCCGTATTTATGCGCATGATTCTTGGCGTGTGCGTGGTTATTCCGACGCTTTCGGTGGCATTCGGCACGGTTTTTCCGAATTTTCGGGACACCGATCCGGATCGGCTTTCCACTACGATGCCGGGGCTCATACTTACGGCGCTTTCGTTTCTTTATGTGGCATTTGCTTCGTGGATCGGATTTCACTCCATTCGCGCGTATCTATTCGATGGCGTGTTACTTCCCGGCATTCTGGCGCCCCTCATTTTAATGAATATCGCCGTCGTCGCCGTGTCGCTATGGGTTGCCACGCGTCGTCTGCATAGGCTTGATATTACCGCATAAGTGCGATACCATATTCTTTACGTTGTTATCCTATCTTCTTAAATAAGCCAGCGTAGCTCAGTTGGGCGGTTTCTCTGGGAGAGAAACCGCGGGCAGTTCCATAATATATAATATCGACTGCCCGGGAAGAGTAATGCTTTCGCGCCGCACATTTTGATGCCACCTTAGCTCAGCTGGTAGAGCAGGGCTTTCGTAAAGCCAAGGTCCCCGGTTCGAGTCCGGGAGGTGGCTCCAAAATGTGCGGGGCAGGTGCCGCAGAGGTCGCGAGTTCGAATCTCGCCTCCGGCTCTAACGGGATAAATAAGCGTCAGGTCGTCGGTTTGAGTCCGTCAGGCGGCTCCAAAAAGAAGAATCGCGAATAAAAAAGCATGAATAAGGGAGTTTGTAATGAGCATTGAACATACAATCGGCGTTAGCGTGGTGGTGCAGGATGAGGCGGGTCGTCTCTTGGTGATTCAGCGCGAGGATGATAAAACTTTTGATTTGCCGGGCGGGTGGGTTGATCCGGGTGAGACGCCCGACCAAGCTGCAGTTCGAGAAGTGCGGGAGGAAACAGGATTTGACGTAAAACTCCGTGAACTTGCCGATGTTTATATACGCCAGGAATCCGGGACGGTGCATCTTACCTATCTTGGCGAACAGATTGGCGGCGAGTTACGAACATCCGGTGAGAGCATTAAAGTCCTCTATTGCCATTTGAATACCATCGAACATTGGCATGCGGATCAAGGGCTTCGGGTTCGACGGGCGCTGTCGAAATAGGCTCGAATCAAAAAACAATCCAAAAACAAAACTAGACTTAAACATATATTTAAGTCTAGTTTTTTTGTTTTGGGTAGTTTTGCGGAGCAGGCAATGTATTTTCACTTTGAAAAAGGGGGCGGCCACCAGGCGGGAGGATTTTTGAGAAAAGAAGAATAAATCCCTCCCCGCTATCGCGATACTCCCTTTATAAAAGGGAGAATAAAAAACTTCCTACAATGCCAACTCCTTCACTTTCTGCCAATTACGCTCGTCGAAAACGACGATCTTCTGCGGTGAGATGATATAAAGATAGTCATCCAAAAACACCGCTCGCTCAGCCTTAATATCGGCAACCGCAACCACCATTTTCAACTGCGTCCCACCATACGAGAATATGTAGCCTCCTTGCATACCGGGTAAGAAGAACATCTTATGTTTTGAGTCGAGCAGAAATGCGTGATGCGTCTCGGCAACACCCGACCAGTATTCATTGAGCATGTATTTTGCTTTCTCAACGGGTGCGGCGGGATTGCTTACGTCGAAAAGCGACGCCTTTACCTGGGATCCTTCTTGTCCGACGCCAAGCACGAGATTTTTATCGATGGGATGCAGGTAAGAAGAAAATCCGGGGATTTTCAGCTCGCCGCGCATGGCGGGTGCGGTGGGTATGGAAAGATCGAGCACGTAAAAGGGATCGGTTTGTCGGAAGGTCACCACATACCCCCGATCCTCCACAAATCGCACCCCGAAAATCCGCTCGGTGACGCCCAGATCCTTTACGGATCCGATAATGGCTAGTTTGCCATCGAGTACGTATACGTCATTGACGCTTTGAACGCTCGTGCCGCCCGCTCCCATTGCAACAAAGGGGATGCCCCACCAGCCGCTTTGCGGATCAATGGTCGAGGCGATGCGCAGAAATCCGTTGTATTCGTCCAGCGCCCATTGGTTCAAAAGCGAGCCCGGCACTTCACCCGATGCGGCAATGTCCAATGTGCGCGCATCAAATTTAACGATTGCGGTTTTTGCAAGTTCGCGGGCATGTTCGGCAAAAAACGATGCGGCTCGGTTGGAAAGTTCGTTTTGGATGCGCAGCGCCTCATCCCGATCGCTCAATGCGGCACCGAATACTTTTTGCAATATAATGGCAAGTTCCGTAAGTTTTGCGGACTGGCTGATGTCGTATTCGGAAAGTTTCTTGATGCGCGCCAAAGCTTCTGATGAAATGAGATCCGCGGCGTCTTCCGTGAAGAACCGATGCGCGAGCGCAATAATATCGGGTGGCAGCGCATAGGAAAGATAGACGGCGTTCTGCGACATCATCAGGATCACTGAGTTCGATGGTGCCAGCACCGAAACTTTTTTTGTAATTGCGCCATCCGCCGGATTGATCGCAAGGATCGTATAGGTTGCATCCGCCGGTACCGTGCCGATCGGATGCCAAACGTCGGTACAGGGAATGGCGATGTCGATGCCGTTGCGTAATAGGGGGACGATCGGGCACGGATGGTCATGTGAAACGGCGGTTCGCGTAATGACATACAAGATGCCGTCGGAAAGTCTGGCATCCACAAACGATGTGCGGTCGGAAAGCGTTATAACCCATTGTTCCTTGGGGGTTTGGGGGTCGGTAACGTCAAAGCCGCGCATAGCCGGCTCTGCGAGTTTTTCGTCCGGGTATTCGTAGTATGCATAGGATGATGACCCTGCCTCAGGAAGCACAATAAGGGTTTTATCGGATAGGATCAGATTACCCGTCTCGGCTATCGCACCGGTTTTTTTCAGCGCATCCGGCGGGAACGCGTTAATAATGAGCGTTTCATTGCTCGATGGCGCGGGAGTCGGCGCTCTATATGGCTCCGGCATGCTTCCGGGCGCAATCGGATCGCTAAAGGAAGGCGCCGATTGCGGATCTGCTTGAAAGAAAAGCGGGCGAGGGTAACCAAAGTGATTGGCGAGCCGCGCGTAGTAGATGTGTTTACCGTCTGTTTTAACGATGTCCGGTTCGTCAATTCCGCGTACCTGTACATTGGTTTGGGAAACACGGCTTGCGCCGCCCCCTCCGCCGATTCCGTCCGCGATCTCATTCATTCCCGTCATGGTGGGGACTGCGGGAACACCTGGGTCGATTGCCGCAGATCCCGATAAAAATGAACCGCCCAGCAAACCAAATGCATTTTCCGCCGCATCCGAAAGATACGCGGAAAATTCTTCCTCTGAAGCGAATTTTTTAAGCCCGGATTTTTCCGGAGTGATCGGCCCGATTCCGGGAGCAGGTGTCGGCGTTTGCGACTCACCCGGTTCGGGCGAAGAGGTATTAATGGGTGACGTCGGCGCGGGCGATACATTAGCTCCAAAGAAAGGCAGCGCGGCGCGAAGGTCTCCTAAGATCATCCGTATGGGTTCGGGGATGCCGTATGCCCGGACGCCAAAGTATCCCGCGCCGAATCCGAGCACGATGATCAGCGGCATGAGCATGCGCTTTTGCAAAACCCGTCCCAATGATGCGCTCAGGCGGGAATTCCGGGCGGTATTCGTTGATATTTGTGAAGCGGGTTGTGCGGACTGGTTTTCCGCGGAAGCGAAGGGTTTATCCGATGAAATGGGAATGGCCACGGGTTGTGTCCGACCCGCGCCTACCGGGTCCCACGGGGATTCCTGAACGGTATCAGTCAAAACATCTTCTTCATTTGCCGGAGTTTCTGTGGGGGTGCCTGCCTGAACGGTCTTTGCCGCAGCCTCAAGTGAAGGCTCTCCGGGGGCGTCCATATTTGAAAACGCCTCATCAATATTGCTTTGGGGCCATCCGGCGCCGACGAGAGCGGCTCGGATGCGCGCGTCGTCAAATCCTTGGGCGCGCGAAGAAAGAATGTATGAAATGAGTTGAGAATCCATTAAATTCACCTAATTAATCTAAACATGCATCGAAAAGCATTTTTAAAAAATAATAATGCTTAAATTTTATTTAGAAAAATTAGGTAATTAGAAATTAGGTAAATTTACTTTTGTACCCGCACGCTATATTCAATATCTTTCTCAAACGATGCTTTTTGCGGCATCTCGCCCGTTAGGGTAAATTCCTCGGCGCCCGTCACGGTTCCGGTGAATAAGGCCTGCTCGTGTCCGGCCTGTTTTTGCACCAGCATCACATACGGCTCCGACCCGTCGGTCTTGACCGTCCACGGCAGTTTATACGTATACCGCACCGTTACGCTTTCGCCCGGACTTACGAATACCCAGTTTCCAAAAACCGTCTTGCCGCCTTCTTCGAAAATATGGGTTCCCGAGGGATAATGGGTACGCATGGCCGACTCGATATTGCTAATATCTTCGTCTTCGGAAAAATTCGCCGCGGCGTAATCGATGGGCGGGGTGTAGGTTTCGATCGTCTGCCCCTCCGCGTCGATCAGATGGCTTCCCTTGGGCACGTAGACACGAAGATAATCGGCATTTACTTTTTGATACAGTTCCGCATACCGCTGCGATGGCGTGCCGGGATGCGTGCGGGTTATGGTGACGGTGTCAATGACCGACCCGTCGCTGGCGATCGACGCGTGATGGGAAATCTCATCGCGTATGACGCGATCGGTCTTGTAGCCGTTGATATTGGTGTGCACGATCGCCAAATAATCGCCCAAGCTTACGCCGATGGCGCCCGCCCAAGCGTGATCCAGAAGGAAGGATTCGATTGTCGGCTGCTTGACCCATAGCATGATATCGCGACGCTCAATGGCCTTGGCGAACGTATCAAGGATCTCGCGAATACCCCCGCCTCGTATGGATGATTCGAGCCGATCGAAGAGAAGATTACCAATATCCCTCAGCACGATCTTCGGCGATTCGCCCTCTTGTTTCGGGGTTGCCACCTCGATCAGATACGAAAGCTCGTCACGGAAATTTTGCTGATTTAATTGAAGATTTTCGTAGGCCGGAAGATCCAGCGGTCCGGTTAGGGCAAGGAGGGAAGCGAGGACTTGCGGAGTGATGGCGATAACGCCGTCCACGGTGGCGCCCCCGGCCTTTTCATAGAACCATGAGATCTTTTTGGCGGACGTGGGGTAGTCGAAAAACCAGTTGGCGTCATGCAGTGACCATGCCGTTGAAATTTTTTGGATCGGAAATGGCGGCGCCACTTTCTCGATCAGCTGTCCGTCGATGTTGAATACGTCATCGATGAAAAGCTTTGTGATCTTGCCGTCGAGCACGTCGATGAGCGCATAGCTGCCGATGAATCCGCCCGTCGGGCGCAGCTCCGCGTTGTTTTGAAACAGCACCAGGTATTTTCGCGGGCCCGTGTATCCGAGGACGTCGAATAGCGCATCCTGAAAGTTCGAGAATTCCTTTGCGATCGTGAGCGCTCCCGGCACGGTACCGCGCAGCTTGGCGATGCTGTCGCGGAATTCCTCGGGGAGGGTTTGGGAATCAACTTTCGATAAATTTTCCTCCGCGCGTTCAAGATGCAGAATGGCGGTGCCCAGGATCTGCTTTGCCTGTTGTAGATCGGCATCGGTAAGATAACCCGTAATGAATTCGGTAGGCGTCAGCGACCCGATGCCGTTTCGGTTAAAAATTGCCGCGTATGCCGCAAGCTCTTCGCCTGCTTTGGCGAATTCCTGTGCCGCATCAAGCACAAAAACGCCCGAGGTTGTCTGCGAAGAAAGCGAAAACGTGTCGGCGATGAGTGCCAGCCCCTTGCCGGCAAGCCGCGCGCCTCCCCCGAGATTTTTAAGCTGTTCATAGGCCTGGGCGAAATTGCCTTGTGCCGCCGTAAAATCCTGCCGCAGCGCCGCATTTAATCCTTCCAGCATTTGGCGGTATGCGGCCAGGCCTTCGCTGCGAACCGTATCGGCGGTATTCGACGCATATTGCTTGGCCGCAAAGATCCCTCCGCCGACCACAAGCACCACAAGTACCATGATTCCCGCCCGCGCATATGCCGCCGAGAGGCGGGGCATGGCCAGATGCGGCATTGTCGGGCGCGGCATGGCAATGCGAATTTTCGGGAACGGCGGAAGGGTGATGCGCGGCAGGGTCAGGCTCGGCATGCGCATGCGCGGCAAGCGCAGCTGAAAGCGGGGAAACGAAAAAGATTTTTCATTGTGTGATGATTTTGGATCCGGTTTCTTGTACGGAACGGATTCCTGAATAATGGCGCCAAATGATTTAGGGACGGCCGCTTGCGCCAATTGCGGTTTTAAAGCCTCTTGGCGTTTTCCGCCGTAGTTTCCGGAGAGGGCCGGGCGCGAGCGCATGTCCTCCTTGGCGAATAGTTGGCGGCGCGGGGGGTTTACGGGCGGCACGGCCCCAGCAGGGGATGCCGAAAATACGCGGCCTGCCTGTCGCGGCATTGCGGGGATTCGTATGGTCGATTGGCGGGAACTTTTTTTGTCCGCAATGATTTTTGGCGTCTCATCCGAATGTTCGGCTGCGGATGCCGATACCGCCTGGGGCTGATTACGCGGCGGCAGCATCTCGGTGTCGCGCGGCATATGGCGCGATACATCCGCCATGGCTTTGGTGACAACGGAGGTGTCCGTGTCGGCGCCCAGCAGTTTTTGCAGGCGCAGAATGATTTGGCGATGCCGGTCCGCTGTCTCGATCGCTTCCATTTCCGCAAGAACCTCTTCGCGTGTCGGCAAAAAATTATGTCCCTCCAATCCCGTCAGATCATATGTGTATGAAACGTTTTCGGCTTCCCTTCTATCACTCGCCCAAGCGGCGCTTTCAAACCGATCGATCGTATCGATTTGGTCGATGACATCTTCAATAACCGCAACATCCGCAACCTCGGCTTCCTGCGCATCGTTATCTTGCGGCTCGGCGGGCAAATCCAATGATTCTTCCGTAGTTTCTGAAATGGGGACTATCACAGAATTTATAAGGTCTTCTTCGGCAGGTTCGGGAAATTCGTTCCGAAATTCTTTATCGCGAATGGATTCGTTGTCGGGCATCTCTGCGACAAACGAAGCTCCCGGTTCGATATTCGCAATGGCAATCCGCCATGAACCGGATCCTTTCGGACGAATTTCTTGATACGAAGTTCGCGATTCCGATTCGGTACGGCGCCTTAAACCGCCCGAAGCCGATTCGGAAATCCGCAACGCGTGCGGTGCGGCTTCTGAAGCGGCAGAACGCTTTGCCGATCGATTGCCAAGGCGCAGCGCCCGCGCACGTTCAATATCCCGCATTTCTTCGATACGGGTTCTTTTTGGCGCAAGTCGAACGACGCGCTCATTTCCCGATAGAGCGCCTCCGAAGGTAATATCGTTTGTATCCAGCGGCCGATTGAAGCTTGCCATCAGGGATATTGTATGACCCCGTGCGATACGGAGCAATGGATAATTATCATATGAATGAGCTTAAAGACCTCTTAATTCCGCTTTTGGCTGATTTTCCTTTCTCAGATGTCGAAAAATACTATAGAATAAAAACATTATGCCGAAAAACCGCATCGAGCAATTACTGACGCAATACCTTGAATACCTCGAGGTGGAGCGCGGCCGCTCGGCAAAAACGGTAGAAAATTACCATCACTACCTGCGGGACTTTCTGGAAACGTCCGGAATTGTCGATCCGGAAGCCATTACCCTGGATGTGGTGCGAAAATACCGCGTCTCCCTCAATCGGCGGCAACTTCGCAGGGACCAGACGCTTAAACGGGTTACGCAAAACTACTATGTGATCGCCGTGCGCGGTTTTTTAAAGTATTGCGCGAAGATCGGCGTTAAAAGTCTTGCGGCCGAGCAGGTGGAACTTGGCAAACAAGAAGACCGCGAGGTTTCTTTTTTGGAATGGGAGGAAATCGAACGCCTGCTTGCCGCGCCAAAGGGCGACGATATTGCCGCGCTGCGCGATCGGGCGATGCTGGAAACGTTGTTTTCTACGGGTCTGAGGGTGTCCGAATTGACGAATCTTAATCGGAACGATATTAGCACGGATAAGGGAGAATTTTCCGTTCGTGGAAAAGGCGGCAAGATACGCGTGGTATTTTTGTCGGACCGGGCAAAGACGGCGCTTAAAACGTACATGGAAAAGCGCGCCGATATCGATCGGGCGCTCTTTGTTCGTTTCGGGCGCATGAAGCCGGGATCGAAAGAATCGAAATTACAGCACGCAAGCGACGACCTGCGCCTGACGCCCCGCTCCGTGGAGCGCATGGTGCATAAGTACGCGGCGGAAGCCGGCATTGCGGCCGAGCGCGTGGTGCCGCATACGATGCGGCATTCGTTCGCCACCAATCTATTGCGCAACGGCGCCGACATTCGTTCGGTACAGGCGCTGCTTGGCCATTCTTCGATCACGACAACGCAAATTTACACGCACGTTACAGATAAGCAGCTGCGGGAGATTTATAAAAAATTCCACGGCAAAAAGTAAAAATCACAAATCATAAACTACGCAATACGCAAACAAAAGGTTTATTTTTCCATGTTTGTGATTTGTGCAGTTTGTGCGTGTTTGTGATATTTCCGCCTCTTTTGAGGCGGCTTTAGTTCTCCACATATCCCTCGGCAGGCTTGTAGAAGTGTGTCATAATAAACTTACTATGCAATACAAGGCTATTTTCAGCCAACAGGCATCATGGGCGCTGGTGATCGGATTTTCCGTTGCCATTGCTGCGCTGTTGTATGGGCTGTGGCTTATAAGTCCCCGCGAACTTGCCAAGTTCGCAAGGAAGGCGCCGGCTCCGGTGATGCAGATGCCCGTCATGGATGCGGAAGAGGGCATGATGGCAGCCGATGGCGCCATACCGATGGGTGAGACCGGAATGATGGAATAGTCGGTCGGCATGTCTTTTCTGCCGTCCCCGTGAAAGCGGGGATGATGTTTGTGTGATTTTTCATCCGCGAATTTCCCTCCCGCATGCTATTGCGGGATTTTGTATTTATGCTAAAATATCTTGTACTTTGGGCCCATAGTTCAGATGGGCTGATGCTCTGGGAGAGTAGCTGATGCTCTGGGAGAGTAGCTGATGCTCTGGGAGAGTAGCTGATGCTCTGGGAGAGCATCAGCGGGCAGTTCAATGAATTTTCTTTAAATAACGAAATCCTCTTTTTTTGTCATCCCGGAGATTCAAAAATCCATAAAATATGAATCATCCGGGATCCATGGATTCCGGCTCCCCGTATCGCAGTACGGGGCAGGCTTAGGCCGGAATGACATTCTTTCGAGATTTTGTAATTCACAGGAATTTTAATATCGACTGCCCAGGATAGAGCGCGTAGCGCTTTCAAATAGAAGTGAATATTGGGCGTGTAGCTCAGATGGTTAGAGCGCGTCACTGATAATGACGAGGTCCCAGGTTCGACTCCTGGCACGCCCACTCATGAATAATTTTCAATTTACAATTTACAATTTTCATTGAATTTCCAATGATGCAATGAGTTAATCGTGTGCGTGTTTGAACATTGATCCAATGAAGTATTTATTGAAAATTAAGAACTGAAAATTGAAAATTATTCTCGTTATATGTCCGATCTTTCATCAAAAAAATGCGTGCCGTGCGAAGGTGGAGCTCCCCCGCTCGACAAAAAACAAATCGAATCGTTTTTAAAGGATCTTTCGGGGTCCGGATGGATACTTGCGCACGAAGAAGGCGTCGATAAAATTCGCAAACAATTTCAATTTAAGGATTTTAATGCCACCATGGAGTTTGTAAATAAAATAGCATCCATTGCCGAGCGGGAAGGGCATCATCCCGATATCCACATTTGGTACAGCAAGGTGTTGCTGGTGTTATGGACGCATGCCGTAAAGGGTCTATCCGAAAACGATTTTATCATGGCCGCCAAGATAGATCGAGCGGCGGCATAGCAAAAATAGGCTTAATTAAGCGAAAAAAATCCACCCCTGTGCGCGGTGGATTTTTTAACTTTTCATTAACTTTTCTTTAAAAATATTTAACCTCGCTGTGTCATACTTCCACCGACATCTCCCCTGTCGGAGGAGAGAACGAAGGGGTGGGAGTAATACATCAACACCTCTACACTTTTTCAGTTTTAAATAGAAGAGCGCAAAATAATAATCATGGCATGCCGGAGGGAGTGCCAAAAAGTATGCGCAAGTATTTTATTGTCGGTATATGTATCGCCATTGCGGCGGTCGGTGCAGTGGCGATGCGCGTCAGAGCATTGGAGGACGTAACCAGCGGATCTGCGCAGACCTCTGTTGCCGGCGAATGGGTCTCGCCGATCGCCGATGTATGGCTTCGGTTTAGACGCGTCACTTCGCCCGGTATAACAACCGTGACGCGAATACCGGATGCGACAAAATTCGCCAGTTATGATCTTGGTTCGCGCGGATATCGCTATCGGATTTCTACGACGGCGGCATATGATGACATCATCGAGATTTGTATCGCCTACGATCCGGCAGGATTCGTATCGCCGTTCCGCCAACTGATCCAGATCGACGGCGAGCAAGCTGAAAATCGCGCGCAAATCCGTGGATTTTCTTATACCTGCGGTGAGACGCGGTATCTGTCCGAGTTCGCTATCGCCGAGTTTTTCGGTATGAGAAATGCATATTTATCTTATCGCGGCCATGCAAAATCCGAGGATGCTTCAGCGGCGATAACATTGCCCGGTTCTGTTTCTCGCAATCCGTTCGAATATATTATCAGCATGTATTCGCCGCCCGGTGATGCCATTTTTCGCATAGTTAACGGCTCGGTTCCTGCGCGCGGCGTACGCATGGTACTGAATGGGACACCCGTGAATACCGCACAGCTCTTTATAGATGCAAACCCTTCAGATGGTGTGCCGGTAACCATGCGATCCGGATACAACGAATTGCGCGTATCGTTTGATGCGATGCCCGATTCGTATTTTTACGCATCAATCCGCCGCGCCGGGTTTGAGGCGCCGAACAGTAATAGTCAATTCGGGTTTATTGATTAGCATAAACCCGCTTAATGCGTAGTGAGGAGAATTGCGTTTGCGGCCATGATTGGGTGATATGTGGTGACCGTACACAAAGTGTCCGATCGGACACTTTGTGTACGGCGATCCGCTCATCGCACATAATTCCGTAAAGCATCAATATGCGCACGACGAGATCGTATCGACTGAAAAAATTATCAACCCGCGCTCTTCTTTCGATTGGGCAGGCATTTTTAACTTGTCTTAATGAGTTTTTTGAATTTACCGATGCCATGTTCATGGCGCATCCGGCCTACCGCGCGATATTCCGGTCGCACAAAAAAGATTCGCTGCGCATCGCAATCCGCCGTCTCGAGCAAAAAGAAATGATTGTTCGTGTACCGTCCGTTCCGGGCAAATTCATGCTCACGCCGAAAGGAAAGCGTTATATAGATCAGGTGCTTTGCAGGATCGGTGCCTTTAAAAAGGCCGAAACGATAAAGAATGAATTTGTTTGGGACGGCAAGTGGAGAATTCTTGTCTTTGATGTGCCGGAAAAACGCAAGAAAGAACGCAGGTTGCTGCGTTACGAATTATTCGCATCGGGATTCCGAAAAATGCAGCGGAGCGTGTGGATCTCGCCGCACCAGGTTAATGCGCAATTCATCGAACGGTTAAACGGAATCGGTAAATTGGGAGGCAACATCGAATTTGTAGTGGCGGAATCAATAAGCAACGAGCACACATACATGAAAATTTTTTCGCTGAAGAAGATTGTAGCGAAAAATCCGCAAACCTGATGTGAATGGGCGGTATCGTGATGGTCGTACACAAAGTGTCCGATCGGACACTTTGTGTACGGATTTTGAAGTGGTGCGTAAGGCGTTCTTCCCACTGCATTTGCCATAAAAAGCAAAAAAGTTTTCCACAGAAGGCGCGGGGGCATACTAACCGATACGAAATTATAGCTTAAAATTCGCTTTGTTGAGGCAATAATTAGCACATGCGAAGAATGGGTGCATGTGGAAAAATTGGCTCGCCAGAGCCTTTTTTTGTTACTCCAACATGGTAAACTTATTGTATTACATCTTATAGTGTTTGGTCTGTAGAAATTTTTTTTGTGAGCAGGAGTACTTCTTGATGCGCAGTGCCCCGCTCGAAAAATACAAATGTGTTTTTCGAGCGGCATCGGGAAGTTGTTTGCTTCATTAGTGCCCAAATTCATTCACGACATCATCCCGCCAAGGGTGCGAAAGCACCTTTCGCGGCGCATAGCGTCTTTGTTCGCGCCAATTCCGGAACCTCCGGATCCGCACTATCTTACTTTCCGCGCAAAACGTGCTGCGGCATTTTTTATTTTTACGCTCTGGCGCGGGTTTGGATTTTTGTTCCGTTCCCGCGCATTCGTTATCGCGAGTATTTTGCTGGTGATCGGTATTACCGCATTCCGCGATTCTCTATTCACGCGCGCAACGATCAGCCGCTTTGCGGCCACGCAGTGCGAAGGAACGTTCACCAATCCCAGTCGCGCGCAAGGCACACCCGATGTGCCTATCGACGGGGCGGTGCACGACTTCAACGAAGAAAATTCCGCGGTCTTCACCGAAGGCTCAAAGCATGTGGACTGCGACGGATTTGCGCGGCCGGATGAAACGTTCTCGAAGGCGCGACTCACCTTTGTGCTCGGCATCCGAAAAAAAGGCGGCTCGCCCGTGCCGTTGCCGACGAGCGGATTCATCACGTCCTCCCCTTCACCCTCCGCATCGCACGAGATCACTCCCACGCCGGATGCTTCGCAAGAGATTGCTCCTACGCCAACAGAAACCATAAACGAAGAATCGAGCACGCCTCTGCCGACTACACCTAACGAAGGAGAAGGGGAGGAGATTACTTCTCCTGTCATTCCCGTGGAAACGGGAATCCAGGAAGATGGATCCCGGGTCAAGCCCGGGATGACAGATGAGACGGAGCCGACGGTCGAGATTGCTTCGCCCACGATCGAAGCCGGGGCTCGCAATGACGATGCGCAAGTAACGCCGGAGTCGTCGCCGGTTTCGCGGTTGCAATCGTTCTTGGCAAAACTGCTCTATCCGCAATTTGCGGAAGCGCAGGAGGAAAACACCACAACGCCATCGGATTCTATTTCGCCAAGCCCAAGTGATACTATTGCGCCGAGCCCGAGCGACTCTGTCATTCCGGCGCCTCGCCCATCCGAAGCTGAAAGCGAAGGTGGGGAAGCCGGAATCCAGAATTCACCCATGGATCCCGGATCGGGGTCCGGGATGACAGAAGAGGAGCCCGGGATGACAGAAGATGCTGAGGTGACGCCGGAGCCGACGGGCGAGATTGCTTCGCCGTCAGTAGAGGCTCGCAATGACACCCAAAACACGCCCGAACCGACCCCGTCGGACACTATTATGCCCAGCCCTTCCGACGCCTTTATTCTGCCGAATATTGATGCGGGGCTGGATCAGCAACCGGTGACTAGCAACCAACAACCGGTGACCAGTGACCAGCTATCGGAAAGCTTTGATTTTGTTGATTTTGTGGCCAAATTACGCTATTCGGTTGGTAGTGGCGAGTGGAAAACGCTTGAAGAAGTGACGAAAGTGCCGGAAACCGGCGACCGGCGACCAATTACCAGCGACCAGCAATCGGCGGCGGAAAACATCCTAAAAACGCCTGAAATAAGCCAAGAAATACAAAATGATGTTAAATTTGACAATAATACAGAAAATAACTCTAATATCATAGAAAATGGGCAGAGGGTGGGTGGAAGCGTAGAGATTCCAGAGATTGCTTCGCCCACGATC
>JAUYLV010000013.1 GCA_030699565.1 bacterium | reverse complement strand
TACCAAGCTTGTCGGTGGTTTCATGCCACGACGGTACCTTTTTCTGAAACGCGCAAAAGAAGATGCCGAGGGCATTGAACTGACATTGAGCGATCAGCAATTCGATCACCTGATGGGCGCCTATCAGGGACTGGAGCCGCTTGCCTCGCCGCCTCCGCACGAAACCATATTTGCACTCATCGCAAAACTTTCGGTAACGGTGCGCAAAGTCATCTTTACGGAATTGAAGTATGTAGAAGAATTGAGAGGGACCCGATGGCTTGCGGCGCTCGAAGTGGAAGGGCCGGATGGTGAGATTTTCACGCTTGATATCGTCCCAAGCGTCGGCATCGCGGTTGCATTTTGCGCCATACGGCATGCCACCCGAAGCGATGCCGATCGTATCGGCATATTCGCCGCACTCGATGCATATTCGGAGTATAAAATACCGGATCCTTCGCTTGATCCCGGCGACACGCCCCCGGCGTCTACCGCGCCGCGCATGCCTGAAGGCGACAAGAAGCGTCCGTCCGGAGACATCGACGATGCCGCCATCGAAGAGATGCGCAGAAATCTTGAGCGCAAACCGGATCCTGACGGCTCCGGCGGAACAGATGGCAAGAACGATTCATAAATAACCTTTGTCTTCAAAAGCCCGGCAACACCTTGTGTGCAGCCGGGTTGTTTTTTTTCTCGGGCAACGGTAGAATGCGCGGGTGCTTCTTTGATAATATCTATAGCCATATTTGGAGGAACGATGTCAACGCCAAGACTTATTTCGCTTGATTATCGCACGCCCGGGCGCATGGAAGAAGCGTTGCTGGCGCTCTATCACAAAGACATGGTCGGGCAGGAACGCGCGATTCGGCATGCGGTCAGGCAAATCTTGTACGCGCGCGCCTTCGACGGCGGCTTGCGTACCGATGATCAGGTTGCGGCCAAAATGCTGTGTTTTGGGCCTCCCGGATCGGGCAAGACCTTCATCGCCGAGACGACCGCAAAATCCACGCTCGGTTCGCGCAGAGCCATGTTCAAGGTGAACTGCACCGAATTCCAGCAGGAACACGAGACGGCGGATTTTCTCGGCTCACCGCGCGGGTATGTGCGGACCGACGAGCCGCCGATCCTGACCCAATGGACGCTGGATGAGCCGGCGTTTCTTGCCGAAAAAAACAATCCGAAGCTTTTGGAAGAAAAGGCATTGCGCGATCGCATCGCCGAACTCAAGAAAAAGCTCACCGCCATCACCGCGCGTATAAAAGAGGGCGGCTTTAAGGGTGATGAACGCAGAATCATCGAAGAGAACTTCAGGAGAACGGATGAGGAGCTGCAGCGCATTCGCGAGCGGCACGATGCGTGCCAGGAGCGCAATGGCAAGGATCCGGAACTGAAAGACATTAAGGAATCGTACGATCCGAAACATCCTTATTTTTCGATCTTGCTCTTCGATGAAATCGAAAAAGCCCACCCCTCGTTCATTAAGATGTTGTTTCCGATCCTGGACAAAGCGGAGCTGAAGCTGAAAAGCCAGGTCAAGCCGGAACACGGCGGCCCCGTGGTGCGATTTTGCAACACATTCATCTTTTTTTCGTCGAATATCGGTGAACGGAAGATCATGGAAATCGTTCAGGGCAACGAGGGCGGTATTGGCTTCAAGCCCCGGACGGATGCCACATCGGAACAGCTGCGAAAATTAAGCGAGAGCACGCGCAAACAGATCTTCCATGCCGGTTATGGGGAACTCAAAAAAATCCTTCCGGCACCGTTCTTGAGCCGTGTCGGCGAGAACAACATTCATGCGCTTGCGTCCCTGATGTTTCCGGACATGCTTGAATGCCTCAAGCGCATTACCATTCCGGATTTACAGGAACGCTTGCGGAAAGTTTTTCCGATCACGCTTGACTTCACCGAGCAGGCGCAGACCCACATCATTGCTGAGGTGAGCGATCCGAACAAGCGGATCCTCGGCATGCGCGCGCTGAAAGACGAAGTGAAAAAGGTCGAAGAATACGTGCAAAGCCTGGCGATCAAGTCGCCCGAAGAAGGCGGTATTGTCGCCGGCGATCACGTGATTGTTGATGCGGAAGGCCGGAATGGCGACAAGGACATCGTGATCAAGGTGCAGGAACGGGATCCGGCCACGGCGCCGCCCGCCCGCAAGAAGACGCCATCACAATCCAAATCCGGATCGCAGACGGAATCCCGCATCGCTATACCTCCTCTGTACGGACTGGATACCTAAAACCTCTTTATGGGGTTTTTTTCTTTGTGGCGCAATAAATATCACGGAAGTCAAATTGACGGGGCAGGATGCGCTTGGTATGGTGCGCGTACGCAGTTTCTTTAAAAAGATTTTCAGAGGAGTGGATAAATGCACATTATAGATCCGATGAAATTTGAACGCGTCAAATTATCCAATGATGCGCCGGTGTATATGAATTTGGCCATCCCGGTAAACCATTTGCTGCTTGCCATCGTTTTCCATGCCGGGAGCAGGAACGATCCTAAGGGGCAAGAGGGGTTGGCGCATTTCATGGAGCATATGCCGTTCAAAGGTACGGCGAATTTTCCGGAAAGTAAGGCGCTAAGCGCTTTCATAGAAAGCCATGGCGGCAAACTCGGTGCGTATACCGGATGCGAAAAGATCGCTTTTATTGTGAGAGTGCCTCGCCGCTTTGCTGATGTGGGTATTCATGCGCTCAACGAACTGACTTCGAACGCGCTTTTTCGGAAAAAGGATTTTACGAAGGAGCGAGGCGTGATTATCGGAGAAATCGTCGAGGAAGAGGCTGATGCGCAGTACTTCGCGCTTGAGACGCTGCATCGTTATTTGTTCCGAGATACGCCATTCGCGCATCGTCCGCTGGGCGCAAGGGGCACCGTCTCTTCAATGCGAGCTCGGGACGCAACGGCTTTCTTCGAAACACATATTCGTTGCGGTGCTTTCTCGTTGTTTGCCATCGGCGGTGGAAACGACAAACGCATACTTGCAAAGCTGGACCGTGTTTTCGGATCGCGGCATATTGAGAAGACGCCCCCTGCGTCACCCGTTTTATTTTCGTCGGCAGAACCGGAGCACTTCTTGGAATCGGAACAAAAATTTGCAACGTCCTGCACGTGCATGGGCGTTCGCGTGTTTCCGCCATCAGATCAGAAGCGCATGGCAGCGCTCAATATCCTTTCCGATATGCTTGCGCGCGACCTGTCCTCTCCTTTGTATCTTGCGCTACGCGAACCGAAACGGGGGAGGGGATTGTTGTATGAGCTCGAGTTTTCTTATGTCGGGAATTCTCAAGCCGGCATTGTCAGCTTCGAGGCCGTTGCGGAAAAGAAGAACATTCCTGCAGTGCGAAATAAATTTCTGGAAACGCTGCTTTTTACCGCCGCCGATGCCGATCGGTTCAAAGTCACGAAAACCGCGATCGTGAGGGGATTCGATCTTGCGGAGCTGCTCTTGATGGATATTTTCAATCATGCGAATTTTGATGTCTTCGAAGGTGGTATAATGCCGCAAACGCGCAGGCAAGACCTTCAAAACATCAATGCGGTTACGCATGAAGATGTGAAAGATCTTGTGCGCACGTACCTTATGCCGGAACATTTTTCTTCGGTGAATATCGAAGGCACGGCGATTTAAGCGAGAATTAACGGGCATCGGTATCGGTGCTCGTTTTTTGATTTTTGCCGTGGTAGTATTGGGATGCATGTCCGCGGACAACCCAAAGCCTTATTATCTTCGCGTCGGCAAGGCACCCGATCTTGCGCTTTCGGGTGAACGGGCATTGTACCGTTTTTTTGAGGTTCTTCCGGGTGCTTTGGCATGGGGCACGCTGGGCGGATCCGTTTTATTCTCCTGGCTATGGCCGGTGGGCGTAGCGGTGTTTATTATCGCTTTTGACGTGTACTGGCTTTTAAAGACGGTCTATCTATCGGTGCATCTTATCGCCGCATATCACAAACTGCGCCGAAACACCGCCACTGACTGGCTAAAAAAATTAGATGCATTAATCTTCGAGCGACCGGAGGGAATAGAAAAATTTTCTGATCACTCCGTCACTCCGTCACTCCGTCACTCCATTACCCATTGGCACGACCTTTGGCATCTTGTCATCCTTCCCTTTTACGACGAATCAAGCGATATTATCCATTCTTCTTTGGCGTCCATTGCCGCCGCCAATTATCCGAAAGATCGCATGATCGTCGTGCTGGCGTCGGAGGCCCGTTCCGGTCAACGCGGACAAGATGTTTCACGTGTAATGCAGGCGGAGTTCGGCGGCTTATTCGCCAAATTTTTAATCACCGCGCATCCGGCCGATATTCCGGGCGAAATCGCCGGCAAGGGTTCGAATGAGGCATGGGCGGCCAAGCAGGCTAAAGCCGTGATCGATCAGATGGGGATTCCGTATGATCGCATCATTATGTCCGTTTTCGACAGCGACACGCGTGCGTACCCGGATTATTTCGCGTGTCTAGCCTGGCACTATCTGACGTGCGAAAATCCAACCCGTTCAAGTTTTCAGCCGGTGCCGGTATTCAATAATAATATATGGCAAGCGCCGTTCTTTTCGCGTGTCGTTGCCACCAGCTCCACTTTCTGGCACATGATGAAGCAGGAGGCGCAGGAGCGCATGACCACGTTTTCGTCGCATTCAATGAGTTTTACGGCGATCGTTGAAATGGGTTTTTGGCAGACCAATATCGTTTCCGAAGATTCGCGGGTCTTTTGGCAGGCCCTGCTTACCTTCGACGGCGACTATCGCGTCGTGCCACTGCACTATCCCGTTTCCATGGATGCCTGCCTGGCGCATACCTGGTGGCAGACCGTCAAAAATCAGTATAAACAGCAGCGCCGCTGGGGGTGGGGCGTCGAAAATGTTCCGTATATGCTCTTCGGTTTTTGGAAAAATCGCGCCATGCCATTCGGCAATAAATTGTATTTTACGTTCATGCAATTCGAAGGATTCTGGTCATGGTCGACCAATGCCATTCTTATTTTTTTACTGGGGTGGCTGCCGCTTGCGCTGGGGGGCGAAGCATTCAACCAATCCGTGCTGTCGTATCGCCTGCCATTGATTACGCGCACGCTCATGACGTTGGCGCTGGTCGGCATGTTCATATCCGCCGGCATCAGCCTACTCCTACTGCCTCCGCGGCCTCGGCACTTTTCATGGACGCGGCATATCGGTATGGCGCTACAATGGCTTATTTTGCCCGTAAGCATAATGTTTTTGGGAGCGTTTCCCGGTATTGAGGCGCAGACGCGCCTGATGCTCGGCAAATATATGGGATTTTGGGTTACGGAAAAAGCGCGAAAAGAATCCGCGCCCTCGCTGTAGTAAAACGCAACACGTAGCGCCCCCTCCACAAACACACCATCGCCTGTTAGTGGAGGGGGCGCGTTTTTGTGCGGATAAAAAATCCGCGAACAGGGTGTGTCCGCGGAACCAAGAGGGTGTGGTCGTTGATCTAGGCAAGCGCCAAAGCGTAATCTGCAGAGACGCTGTGTTCGTGGTGCGCCTGGCATTCAACGCAGTGTTCCGCCTCGGGAACAGCTTCAAGCCGTTTGAGCGGGATTTCTTGGCTGCAATGGCGGTTACGGCAGATGCCATACGTGCCTCGTTCGATCCGATCCAATGCCGCTGCGACTTGAAATTGCGACTTGCGGGCGGCTTTGAAAATTTTCAGATTGGTTTCCGCCTCGGCATTCGCCATGGCCATATCGTACGGATCGGCGCATCGTTCCATGGATGTGGGGCGATGGCTTTGCATTGTCGCTTCGAGCTCGGCGCGCTTTTGTAAAAGCGTTCTCTTAAACTGATGCAATGCGGTATCGTTCACGGCTATTCCTCCAGTATTGAAAAATGTTGTCGTTTTCCCTTGTTAAGGATCAACAAGAGCCTCAAATGACCAAAAACACCCTGACAAACAAACGTACTACGGCGTTCAATTGATGTCAAATGTCGAAACGATGGCGTTGAACGCATCGACCGCCGGCGCCAGAAGCCGGTCGCCCGCAACGACCAACGAGGCTTCATAAACGTTTCCGTTAAGCAAAATGTAACGATGCAGGCCCATGTAGTTGTTCAGGCGGTTGTCTTCTTGCGCTTCAAAAAATGTGCGGTCGTTCACGCTGACGTACCGCTCATTCGAAACCACGCCGCTTTGCGACGCGATGAATGTTTTTTCATCTTCCCAGAATGCCTCCACGGTTGCATACGGTTCTTTGCCAAGGGGCGCATTCCGTTTTCGCAGCGTCGCGTTTGCCGAGGTGTTTTGCATCTCCGCCGGCTTAAACTCGAAAATGACCACGTCGGATTCCGCCGTGCCGCGCAGGTTTGCGCTCGCCGGATACTTTGCGGTGAATTGCATTTTCTTATTCTCATAGACGAGCCAATCGTTGATATTTGCGTCAACCGAAATATCTTCGGGTGCCGTGGGGCGCGGTGTGGCGGAAGGATCGCCGGACGACGGTCCTGCGTTCTTAAGGTATTGCTGCAACAGGATGCCGATCGCAATAATGATGACGACGGCGATCCAGAAAATTTTAGCGTTGGAGGTTTGGGGTTTTATGTCCGGCATATGAAAAAGAGTTACTTAAGAATAATTTACGATTCAAAATATTGCCTTATCAGCCCCGACTTTGAGAATAACTTCAATTTGTGGACCCGGCGAGAATCGAACTCGCGTCTCCGCAATGCGAATGCGGTGTGTTACCACTGTACTACGGGCCCAAAAGTTAAATACGAACACGAAATAGTATAGCGAATTTGCGTGAAATGCGCAATATGGTATACTATGTTGCGTTCGTAAATTCCTGGATGGAGCGTGATGGTTATATGACGCACCTCCCCAACCCCTTCTCATAAGAGGAGGGGACGAAGAAAATAGAAATATGCCGGGGTGGCGAAGCGGGCAAGGGTCAACGTCTTTACTCTTGCGTACGGTTTTCTTTTTAAATTCTGCGTAGTGTGCCGGGGTAGCTCAGTGGTAGAGCGCTGCCCTGAAGAGGCAGGCGTCGTCGGTTCAATCCCGACCCCCGGCACAGTATGCAGAATTTTTTTTTGCGAAAAGCCAATCCGAAAGAGCGCTGCTCCGAGGGGGGGGTATGCCGCATAAATTCGCTAAAGCTTCGTGACGTACAGTACCCCAAAACAACCCCAAATTACGGGGTTGTTTTCCTTTGTGCGGCACCCGCATAAACCGCTAAAATGATATGGCATTCTTTGACAAGTTTCAAAACGAGGTACGATCATGCGCATTTCACTTTTAGCGGGTTTCATATTGTGCGTTTCGGCATTGTCCGCGCAAGGCGGCAACACATTTGCCGAAAAATTTCCGCATGTTACGCTTTTTGATTCCGCCGATGTTCTGACGAATGCGCCCAAGGCGTCATCCGACACCGGAATCAAAGACGCGGAGCGGGCAACACCCAAAACCAACTGGAAGGGCATATTCTGGCAATCGACCGCATTTCTTTCGCTGCAGACGGGAACACGTCTTATTGAGCAGGAAAAAACCCGGCGAGAACTTAGGGGTCCGTTTTTTGGCGATTGGCTCCGTTCCATTCGGATCACGCAATGGAACGACGGCGGAAAATTCTTTACCAATTATATCGCGCATTCCGCGGGCGGATCGGTTTGGGCATATATTTATGAGCAGAACTCGGCCGAGCATGTGCCGTTCAGATGGAACGCAGCCTATCGGGACGCGAAGTTGCGACAACTTGGATTTGCATTCGTCGGGTCGGAACTGTTCGAATTTTTCAGCCCCCTTTCCGAGGCCGCCATCGGCAACGTCGGCTATAAAACCGGCAAGCCCGGGCTGGTTGACCATGTATGTACGCCAATATGCGGCATCGCCTGGTCGATCGGAGAAGATGCGCTGGATAGGTATGTGGTGCGAAAGATGCTTGCCAAGCCCGGGGCGCACCGCAAAATAGCCGCATCTCTACTTAATCCAACCCGATCACTCGCGAACATATTAAGGGGGAAGGCGCCATGGTATCGAAGATGATCGAGCGAATGCGAATATTCTTCCGTTGGTTGAAAAATCCGTTCTATCGATGTTTCCGATGCGCCCGGGTGACGATACCCTATAACCGTATCGGCCGAAAATGCTGCATCTGCGATTTCGATGCGATCTATCGCATGATGAACGGATACCGGGTTTCCGGAAAATGAATAACTCTCCCTAGCGGAGAGTTTTTGCTATGAATGGGGAAGTAAGCAGTCTTTGTTACGGGGAGGGGTTGGCAGAGTGGTGCTCGGCCGAGGAATGTTTTAAATGTTTATACAGCACCCAGCTGTAACAGATGATAAGAGGACTCCAGGCGATGGTGAAAAGATTGGTGAGCACGGTTTCCGGATTGCCGCCGATCGTATGGCGCAGTGCGGATCCGAGTATTGAGATGCCGATATGCGCCAATACCGTCACACCCAAAAGGTAGAAAAGCCGCCATGCCACCGCGCTCATGCGTCCCTTTACGTAGATCGTGCTTTGTCGCAATGCATCCCTTCCCCGCCTTTCTTCGAGTGCTACGGTAAAGCTGATCTGGCTGTATCGCAGGGCCAAGAGCATGCCGGGCACGACCAGAAGCAGTATGCCGCCAAATATCGCCAAACCCGCAAGCATGCTTACCCATAGATATGAAAATACCATGTTGTGGCTTTGACGGTATGCCCGTAGGATGTCGGGATGCTCCGGTTCGGCAACGGCTCGCACAATCGCGACCGATGTCCAGGTAAAAAAATATACCGCTCCCAATATCAATATCGTGCCCGCCACGATTCCTCCCGCGGTGATCGTGCCAAGATCAATGCCCGCTTTTTGCCCTCCGAAAATCGCAAGCAGGCCTCCGCCGCTGAAGAGCGCGAGCGCCGCAATGAACGCAACATAGGGAATAGCTTCAATACCAACCAAAACCCATAACCGTTCGCCATACCTACGCCAGGCTTCTTTGAAGAGCGCGCCGCCAGACGGCAAAGCCCACTCGGTCAGGGGTGCGGATGTCGGGGTGTGTGGCGCCTCATCGGGATGATGAGGCTCATGCGGCATCGTATCCATGCATAATAATTTAGCATATTTTGAGGCGCCCTCCAATGTATAACGCAGAGGAGTCACTCTAAATGAAGGGTTATTAATGTATGGCGGAATAAAAAAATAATGTAAATGAAATAGAATAAAAAAACGGCGCGGGCACCGTTTTAACGCTCATGCGCGACTTCGGCTCTTAAGGGGTCACCGCGACGTTCAGAAGTTTTCGATATGCGGCGATTTCGCCGAAAAATCGTTCGCGGTGCTCATCGGCGATGGGTTTACCCGGAGGAATGACTTCGCGCAAGGGGTTTATTTTGACTCCGTACTTCACCATTTCATAGTGCAGATGCGGCCCGGTGGAAAATCCGGTTGAACCTACGTAGCCGATTATTTGGCCTTGAGCCACCTTCTGACCGCGCTTTACGATAATACGCGACTGGTGCGCGTAATTGGTTGAATATGTGCCGTTGTGCCGGACGGAGGTAAGATTGCCGTAACCCGCGGTCGACCAGCCGGCGAATGTAATCGTGCCGTCGCCAACCGCGCGGATGGGGGTTCCTGCGGGAGCGGCGTAGTCAATTGCGCGATGCCCGGTTGAGACGCTGAATTCCCGCACGTACCGCGAGCCGGTGGTGAAGCCGGACGATATATATTTGAATGCCACCGGAGCTTTTAGGAATATCTTCTGGGCGGCATTTCCCCCGCCGTCAAAGTAGCCTTTATTATCCGCCGTCTCTTCAAAATAAAATATCTCGTATGGCGTGCCGTCATTCACGTAACTTCCCGCAAGCACCAGCCCGGGCTTGCTATACGCTCCGTTTAAATAGCGTTCCTCGTATGCGAGCGAGAACGTATCGCCCACGCGCGGGTCCATGGCAAAATCGATCGTCCACTGGAAGGCGTCGGCCAGCTCCACGATCGCGCGTTCATCGATGCCTCCCGCTAATGCCGCCGCATAGAGCGACGAGGTTACCGTGCCGGAGGCGACCCGGACGCGGGTTTCGTACGGTATGGCTTTGCGCTCGGCTTGCCATGCCGCATAAACCTCCTCTTCTTGGAATGGGGGAGCGGGGAGGCGTGAGTCATCATTAATCACTTCCAAAATTTCCTCGTCATCGATGGCATAGACGAGTTTTTTAAGTTCGCCCGACGATTCATCGTGCCAAAGTTCGATAGTCCCGCCAGCGCGGATCGTGGCCAGATCGTACACGTTGCGGGCGGAGGCGTATATCGCCGATGCCGCCGAATCCACAACGCCCGCCTGCGTCATGAGCGCTCCGAACGTGGATCCCTCCAAAACCTCGATGATACTTTTTCGCAGATGCGCGACGGGTTGGGCGGATTCCGTATCTATGGGTTCGGGCGCGCGGCGCCATTCGAACGAATAGCGCGATGATGCCCACCAGGCGGCGGCCGTTATCGTAAAACCCCAAAACAATAAAACAAGAAACCGTTGCAGGGGCTTCTTTTTTTGCGTGTGCACATTCGACCGATATCCGCCGATCATTTGCATTTATCCATCGTAGCAGCAGAATTCTTTACATGGCAAGGCGTGTCCGATGCCGATGCGACATCGGCGTTGACGTTTATGGGGCGATACGCTAGGTTTAAAGCAATTTTACATCTTTGAACATTTACATTATGCAGCAATGAAGGGATGGGTTATGTCGAAATATCCTCGGTGCGCATTTTGCCCAACGACCGATTACCTTATTGTCGTCAACGAAGAAAAAAATCAGCACATTTGCGTTGAGTGCCTGATGTCGGCAAACAAGTATGCTGATAACGAAACGAGCGGATACGACAGCTTCAAGCCCGAATCGCTTCCAAAGCCATCGATCATTAAATCGTTCCTCGACCGCTTTGTGGTTGGGCAGGAGCATGCCAAGCGCGTGTTGGCCGTTGAGGTGTGCAATCACCACAAGCGCACGCATCTGTTGGCCTTGGGCCCCGCTCCGGAGATTTCGAAAGCGAACATTCTTCTGATCGGTCCCACCGGAACCGGAAAGACGCTATTGGCCAGAACTCTGGCGAAATTCCTTAACGTGCCGTTCGCACAGGCCGATGCCAATACCATGACCGAAGCCGGCTATGTCGGCGAGGATGTGGAGAGTATGTTGTTGCGGTTGTATCAGGCGGCCGGGGGCGATGTGGCGCGTGCGGAAAAAGGCGTGATTTACCTTGATGAAGTGGACAAGATCGGCAAACGCGATCCTTCCTCCACGCTTTCGCGAGATGCGTCGCATGAGGGTGTGCAGCAGGGGCTTTTGAAAATTCTGGAAGGCACTGTTGCGAACGTTCCATTAAAGGGCGGGCCCAAGCATCCGCAGGGGGAGTGCGTGCAGATGGATACGACCAATATTCTGTTCATCTGCGGCGGGGCGTTCGTGGGGCTGGAGAAGATTATCGCCAAGCGGCTCGAAGGCAAAGCGCAGATGGGATTTCTATCCAAGCCGCAAGAGGCGGAACATACCGATGCCGCATTGCTGCACAAGGTCGATACGGCCGATCTGTTGCGATACGGGCTGATTCCCGAATTTATCGGAAGGCTTCCCGTTATCGGCGTTTTAGATAGCCTGAAAAAGGAAGATCTTGTGCGCGTATTGACCGAGCCGGAGGATGCGCTGATACGGTATTACCGGACGCTGTGCCGCGCCGAAAACGTCGAGTTGAACTTTACGGATGGCGCACTCGACATCATCGCGGAACATGCCTGCAGGCTTAATGTAGGCGCGCGGGGACTTCGGCGGGTGATGGAAGACTTCATGCGGGATTTTATGTTTGAGCTTCCGGATTGCGAGCTGGATCGATTCGTCATTGACGAGGAATTCGTCAGAGGCGCCATCGCCGGCAAACCCGTCTGCCTAAAACAAAAACCCAAGGCCGCGCGGGCTTTGCTGCCAAGTAAGACCGGCTAAAGGACGAATAACCTTCGTCCTTTTTTGCTGAAATCTGACAAAATAAACTAGAGATGATAGCATGGAATTCGGCCTGTTCTTTTCAAACGCAATAATCCGGCATCGAGGTGAAAATGCGTCAAGAGACGATAGAAGATTACACGCGGCAACTGGCCAAATCTTTTGGCGGCGTACGCGATCCGGTAAAAACCGATGAACTGCGCAAGCTTTACCAAAAGAAGAATTTTGTCGGTATGGCGCGGCATATCCGCGTCCATTTGGGGCTAACTCTGAATGTCCGCATAGCGTTTGTAAAAAGCGGTGGTCCCCCAAATGCCCCGGCGTGGATAAGGCATCCCGCGCGCATGCCGGTCTTCGGCACGCCGGAGTTTCGCATGACAACGGTGACCATATATCTCCGCAACGATTTTTTGAAAGAGGCTCCGTTTGATACGGTCGTGTTTGCCTTGGCGCACGAATTTGCGCATGTGGTGCTGGAGGCGATACAGCATCCGCTGAAAAAGGATGAAGTGGCGGTAGACCTTGCCGCAATGCTGCTAGGCTTCAGAGACTCATATTGCGCCGGATGTTTGTATCCCGTACGCAAAGCGCAGCCCGCAAAACCGAAAAATTTCCGCCAAACCGTAATGCATGCGCTTGGCCGCATCTTCAAAAAAGAGGAACCTTCTCGGTTCGAGATGGGTGTGATCGGCTATTTGACTCCCGAAGAGATAACGTATGCCGCGGCACTTATGGAGCGAGGCTTCGGTTGGCCGGCCCGAAATTGAGTTTTACAAATCCCCGATGATCGTATCGGGTTTTTTAATCGAGCGGGCTTTTTCTTTTGAATCCGGCCAAAAAACGACGTAAAAAAATTCCCATTTTAAAATGGGGATTTTTTACAAGTAGTAGCCTCGACGGGATTCGAACCCGTGTTACCGCCGTGAAAGGGCGATGTCCTGGACCAGGCTAGACGACGAGGCCATATATGAACGCAATGCATGATAATGCAAAATCTAAGAAAAATCAAGCGTGGATTTGGTGCGGCTTCGGTGAGGTGCTGGAGATTTTTATTTGGTCTCAAAAACGGCTATACTGAAATCAAAGCCAACATCTGTCATGAATAACCGCCACCTCACCGCATTAATCAGATTGATTCTTTTCAGCGCGGGCGTTCACTTGGCGATTTTAGCCATCGCGTTTGCGGTCAAGCATGATTTTCGGATCATTAATTACTTCGATATTATCGGTTTAAGCTTGTTTTTTCCCGGCATTTCCCGGGGCGTCTTAAGCCATGTGTTATCGCTTGCACTCATGGCGAGCTTGTACGGATTGCTTTTTTATATGAGCGGCAAGAGCAATTCTTCGCGCAGAATCAACGAATAACCAAAAGCGATTGACGGATGGATTTTGCGCTGGTACGCTGTCACTTCAGCACTTTGAATTTTCCAGGAGGCCGACATGGATCCGTATATCGGCATTACCGATTTTACGCATTTCGACCAAGTATGGAGCATGCAGGGATTATTCAAATTCCACTTGCCAAATGGTTCGCGTCACAAGCTCCACGTGGGCGTGATGACGAGTTACAAGAAACTGCACGGTCTGCCGACGAAATGGCAGCATGCGTTTCCACCCTTGGAGAACATCGCGGGCATCTTCGCTTCGGATGAAACGTATAACTGCCTACACTACGCCGATTACGGCCAGGACCCGGAATTTACCAAAAGCCTTGCCAAGGCGCTTTGGCATGGCGGCATGGGCATCCACGCAGTGCAGCTGGATATGATCTGGCCCGATCCCGGCCAAATCGCCGAAGGCGTGCATCGATCGCGCAAGCGCGTCGAGGTTATTCTGCAGATCGGGCGGAAGGCATTTGATGCGGTACAGAATAATCCGGAAGCGCTGATCGCAAAGTTGGCGGATTACGAGGGCGTCATTCAGCGTGTGTTGCTCGATAAAAGCGGAGGCGAGGGTCGTGGCATGGATGCGGTCGGACTTATGATCTATGCGCGTGCCATTCGGGAGCGGTTTCCTCAAATGGGGCTTGGTGCGGCGGGTGGCTTGGGGCCTGAAACCATGCATCTGGCGGAACCGCTTGCAAAGACGTTTCCGGACATCAGCATCGATGCTCAGAGCAGGCTTCGCCCGAGCGGCAGCGCGCTTGATCCGGTCGATTGGGGTATGGCCGCCTGGTATCTTGTCGAAGCCATAAAAATTTTTGGTTGAATATGCATTACTTGTAATTAATTTATCCCCCGCTTGTTGCGAGGGATTTTTATATGCGCCGATCGGAAAGTTTTTGACGATTCGCACAAAAAAGGCCGCAAAGAACTTGCGGCCTTTATCCGATAAACTGCATTGCAGGTGAGTGCCGAAAATGGCGACTTACTGCCAAGACGAATCCGGCTGGCGAGCGGAAGGTCCTCATGCGGGAACGCGGAGGTGGTAATGCGCTGCAGCGACCCTGCCTGGCGCATTCCTTATGCGGTGCATTCCCGCATGGTTGACAGCCGCATAATCCTTCCCTGCTTCCGCTCGTCGGCCCAACCCACCTTTTGCTAAAAAATCATCTTACATCTCAATTATATTCCATACGAGATGAAGATATGATGTGCATTTGCGTACGGCATGATTGTACGTATGAAAAAACCCCGTCATAATGCGGGGTTGTCTTTTTATAATTTGGCCTGTCAAAACTTGTCACTTACGGATTGATGCCGCGCAAAGCTTCGAGTTCATCGAGGCCGAGTGTGCGGTTCTTTCCGGCGACCTCACACAAGGGTATGGCGATGAAGCGGTTTGCGCGTAGCGCTGTCATGCAGCCGAATTCGCCGCGGTGCGCCATGTCTATCGCGCCAATGCCGTAGCGAGTTGCCAGCACTCGGTCGAATGCGGATGGCGTGCCGCCACGTTGGATATGGCCGAGGACCGTGGCGCGGGTATCGATCTTTGTGCGCTTGCCGATCTCCAAGGCTACTTGTTCGCCTATGCCTCCCAGGCGCGCATGTCCGAACTCATCCCGTTCTATGCCGGCAACGATGCCGGAACCATGAACGGGATCCGCGGGGCGGGCACCTTCGGCAACCACGACGATACTGAAGTACGAGCCACGCTTAACTCTGGACTGGATGACGTTGACGACCGTTTCGATGTTGAAAGGTTCTTCCGGCACAAGAATGACGTCGGCGCCGCCTGCCATTCCGGCATACAGCGCGATCCATCCGGCATCGCGTCCCATGACTTCCACCACGAATACGCGGTTATGGGCTTCGGCGGTGCTGTGCAGGCGTCCGATGGCTTCGGCCGCGATGCCAACGGCGGTGTCGAAGCCGAAGCAATAATCGGTGCCCGCCAGATCGTTGTCGATGGTTTTAGGGACGCCGATGACGGAAACGCCTAATTCGTAAAGCTTGTATGCCACTCCCAGGGTGTCATCGCCGCCGATGGCTATGAGCGCATCGATGCCGTTAGCCTCCAGGTTCAGGCGGCAACGCGTCAATCCGTCCGACTGCTTGGCCGGATTTGTGCGCGACGTGCGCAGAATGGTGCCGCCGACGGGCAGGATGCCTCTGGCGTTTTCGAGGGTGAGTTTTTGCGTGCGATTTTCGAGCACGCCCTTCCACCCCTCCAAAAATCCGACAAACGTGTCGTTATAGTGGAAAGTGCCTTTTCGGATGATGGCGCGAATGGCTGCGTTCAGTCCCGGGCAATCCCCGCCACCGGTCAATATGCCGATGTGCATGTAATGCTCCTTTTCTTGCCCTCAATAATTCTCCTGATTTCCGCGCGGAATGTTGTTAATGTGCGTTTGAAGCGAAACGCAACAATACCCCCGAATCAATGCGCGGTCAATAGTAAAAACCACCCCGCATGCACAGGATGGTTCTTGATCGCATCAAAATGCGAACTATCGGTATTGGTATTGCATTGGCATCCGCTGATTTCCGTCCGGCATCATCTGATACATCTGATAAGTGCCGCTTTTGTATGCGTGCCAATGTGCGGAGAATTTTCCAACCGCAACTCCCGCCGCGAAGACCGTAAGCAGCACAACGAGCGCAGCCAGCGCTTTTACGAACCACCAGCCGAAGCGGTGGTGAATGCAGCGGCAATGCTCATCCTTGCCGTCGCAACATCCGCACATGCCTTTATATTCCTCTTTGGATCCGAACATAGGCGTGAAGTGGTTAATGGTTAACTGTCGCCATTATACCATGAAACGCACCGCAACGGATACCGAGAAATCCCGCATGTTATGGTTGTGAAACGAGCCGCATATCGGCGATCTCGACATCCATGAAATCCGTTCGGGTCCCGGCGTAGCCCGCATTAAGTAGCGGGCCCCAGGAAGCGCCGTCGTCAACAGCCTCCGCAACAAGCGTCCAAGTTCCCGCCCGGTCGCGATCCATATACGCGCGCACCCGCACGCCGCCCGGCTCATCCGCCACGACGGTTTTTAGGCCTATCCAAGTACGCTCGGGAATAAGATTCGGTTGCAGGGCGCGGTCATACGTTCCCGGGTAAACCCTTACAAGAGCCAGCGTGTGGTAGGTGCCGTTCACTTTCTTTTTAATGACCATGTTCCCGTCGACGCGTATGCCCGCGTAGTACAAGTTGCCGCTGTTCTTGTAGCGGCTGAAAAAGAGCAGTCCGTTGTGCTCGGCGCGATTGGGGCTTTTGCTCTCGTCATGGTATTCGTTGATTCTGAAGTATCCCTCCTGCGTCACGTTTTTTTTTGCCGTGCGCGTAACCAGGCGAAAAATATTTTGCGGATGGTAACCGTTGTCGGTATCGACGGGGTTCGCCGCGGCATACGCAACCCGCCAAGGGTTGTCGGCCGGAAGGTTTCCCTGAACGGTGCGGCCGATGCGGTCATCGATCATGAAATACGCGCCGGAATTCACCCACCAGTCCGAATCCTTGCTTTCCTGCATTGCGCCGGCCTCTTCGGTCGTCTTTTTGATCTTACCGATCACGCTCGGCCTTGTCGCCGGCGATGGCAAGGGGATTGGTGACGGGGAAAATACCATGGGTGCCGGCGTTTGACGCGCAATAACCGGCGAGGGGGCCGGAGCGGATACGAAAATGGATGGAGCGGGGGTCGGCGTACTTAAAACTACCGGTAATGTGGTTGGAGATGCGCCCGATGACAATGATGGCGATGCAGGAATCAGTCCGTAAAGGATAGGCGCCTGATACGAAAGCACGTTTGTGTCGAACGCGCCGCAAGATCCGGGAAGATCATTGACATGCTCGGCGATGAGTAAATTCCCGTACTGGGCGGGTCCGGACGGGCCGACAAGGATGGGGTTGCCCGCGACAATATCGATGACATGATCGCAATAAGGAATCGGTAGCATCGTGTATGTGCGCGTCTCACCCGGCTGGAATTCGAACAGATTTGAATAGTATGACTGCCGTTGGCGGGTGCCGTCGGCATACAGCCGATAGACAGCGGTTGCCACATAGCGGCAGTCGCTCGCGTTATTGGTAACGGTAATGGCGTTGCTGCCAAAGACCGCGGAAATATCGCGGGCATCGGCTGCACAGCGCCAGCCGAACGTCGGTGTCGCAACGGCCAGAGTGGCGATGACACCGAGGGCAGCCGAACCGCAGAGCCAGGCTGCAGAAGGTGACAACGATGTTTTCATAAAAAGTAAATTATGCGCACGAACCGCTTTTGATGCCAGTGCTTATTGTGAGCCGAAACCATGAATGTTTGATGAGTCCCCGTCCGCACAAAAAAACGGGATCTCATAAACAGAGACCCCGCGCTTACGCTACGAAAAATTACGACCTTTACATTGCCTAGTAAACCATATGTGTCTTAAAATAGCGTGAAGCTGAAGCGTGGAATGCGCCCAATGCTTCATCGGATTGACGCCGGCGGTAATGGCTTGCTACGATGCATTTGTACTTTAGAGGAAAGGATTTTTGCATATGTATAAAGCCGAATATATCGATTACGCGTATCTAGTCGGCGAAGGTACGCCGGAAGGGTTTGAAAAAGCGGTTGGCGATGCGTTGGCGCATAAACCCCGTGGGCTTTGCGTAAATCCCATCGTGCAGGATTGGCTTGCAAGCCGGCCGCAACTCCGGAAGGTTTTTTTCGATGATCTGCCTGATGCCGGCGTCTTGCGCCAGTTCGTCATCGATTTTCCGCTCGGACAAGGGGGGTTTGAACGAAAGCACGAATCGGCCAAGCGTCTGGCGGACGCCGGTCTCACCGACGAGTTCGATATCGTCGCCAATGTCGGCGCCATACTTTCCGGGGATTACCCGCAATTCGCCAAGGAGATCGCACCGGTCATTGAACTGGGTAAGCCTGTCAAGGTGATCGTTGAGACGGGGTACTACGTCAAAGACGGCAAGGATGACGAAACGATGCTCGAGCGTACGCTGGAGTGGTGCGTTCAGCTCGGGGTATTCGCCATCAAAACGTCCACCGGCTTTCTGAAAAACATTGATAACGAAACCAAACGCCGCCATGTGGCATTTTGGCGCTCGTTCATTAGCGAGCGTGGCTATCGCATCAAGATCAAGGACTCCGGCAGCAAGCGTTCGCGCGACGATATCGATCGTTCGCTCGCGGCAGGCGCCGATATCGTCGGTTGCAGCGTCGTTATCGAATAACGCTGAAATCAGAAAAGATGAAACTCCGCCCGATGCGGAGTTTTTTTGATTCTACAATATCCAATAATGCTATGCCGTCAGCGCCAGCAACATGCCGCCGCTTACGATGAGCGCCGAGGAGATGAGTTTTGCGCGCAGATGGTCTTCGTGAAAAAATTTTCCGGCGGCAATAATGGTAAAGAACGCCGAAGTGCGTTTGACGGTGATAACCAGTCCCACATAGGCTATGCGAACCGCTTCAAGCTGCAAGAGCCGGTGCAGGACCGTGAATAACGATGCGAGTAGGATCCACCATCCGGAGATCGACAGACTTTTCCGCATATCGCCGATGCCGCCATAGAAAATAGAGATGGCGACAACGAAATTAATGGCCATGAAAATCTGCACGAAGGCAAGGTATGCCTTAGGCTCCAGATCGAGGCGCGTAAACGCGAACCGTTCTATGATCCCGGTGATCGCGTAGAGTACGACGGCATAGCAGATATTCCGATGAGGGCCCTTGCGGACAAGTTCACGCAGCGGTTCCCAAAGGCTGTTGCCATCGTGCCGCTCAAGCGCATAGCTGCCCAGCACCACCAATAGGATGCCGGTGATTTGCAAGAAGGAGAGCATCTCGCCGAGCAGCACCAATGCGAGTATCGCGACCACGGCCGGTTCAAGGCCGAGCAGGGGCGAAGCTTCGCCAACATCCATGTGTCGTATAGCTTTGGTGATAAGGAGAAAAGCGGCCGCACCGATGACGGAAGTAACGAGTGCCGCGGCGATATGCGTGGGCCGCAGACGCGCATAATCGATGAAAAAAAGGAACGGTCCGGAAATGATCGCGTTCAAAAGCGCCAATGATGCCGCAAATGTCATGGCATGTTCCTTGAGCAGGGCCTTTTTTGCGGTTAAGGCGGATCCGGAGGCCAACAGGGCGGATAAAAACGCGTAGAGGAACCATGTCATGAGCATATGATATGTCGGCGGACATGTTTAAACAATGTAAAATCCGCCAAAGCCCATCCAAGATTTGCCCATACGCATTATTAATGTACTGGCGACCTCTCTTAAACGTACTCATGGAACAGTTTGCGTTTAAGCACAATGTAAAAAGTTTGGCGGGTTTAGGCGGATAAAAATCTCCGCACATGATGCGGAGATTAGGATGCGATAGTTTGCGCGCGATTGTTCCGCCGGATGCGGCGGATGACGACGAGATTATTTGCGGCAACGGCGAATCCCACGGCCCCATTCGCCAAAAGGAGTTGTTTTGCGTCTCTGGCACTCTTTTCGGATGGACGAGCGATCGCGGGAAGCGTGCACAGCGCGACGCCAAGCATTTTAATCCCCGCTATGGCGCCGTATCTTCGGTGTTCCGCCAGCGGACGCAAGAGCAGGTTTCCTTCGCATGCGCCGCGTGCAATGCCTTCTTTGGTGGTCAGTATATCGGCAAGCTGGCCGGCCGCGGCGAATAAGAGCGGTTTTATGAGCGATTTCATGGCGTTCCTTCTTTCTTATGAGCGCTTTGGTTGGATGTAAATTCGCAGGTGAGCGGCTTGGATCGGTTCGTAAGAATGACGGAAGGGCTCTGTTCGAAGAATAATTTTTCTTCAAAACTGTTACTTACCACACCGGGCGGATGCAATGCGCCGAATACGTGGCGCATCTCGTGATCCAGGCGGTGCATGGTGGCGTTGAGCGCTTCCTCCGGGTTTGCGATTTCCGAAAAAAGCCGTACAAATACCCTGCCGCCTGCCGGGTCGTGCGCGGCCGAGGTATAAATATTTCCCGCTTCGCCGAATAATTCACCGTTCTTTGCACGGGCAAGGTAAAGTCCCGTAAAGCCGAGCAGAATGTTCGCGCCGTCGCATGGCGCCTGTCGCAGTATCGATGCATATGCATTATCCGTAAGATCGCTTCTCGGCAGGATAATATTGGTGAACGGGCGGATGGGGATGAGCGTGATGCCGAATTCATCCGCATACTTTTTCGACAGATTCGCCAGAAGCGCTACGGCAATGTCTTCCGGCGTGCGCGCGCTCCATTTAGATGACGGCGCGACGCCAAGCCGTGTAACAAGAGATTCCGCTTCTTTGGCGAAAAACTGGTCGTAGACGATCTTGACGCGGACTTCCCGCGTAATGTCGAGCGGCGTGTGTTTGCGCTCCTCGGTTTGAACTTGCGCCGATCCTTGCGCAATAGAGATAAAGGCGATGAGGAAAATGACCGCAGCTTGTTTCATGTGCTTACTTCCTTTCAATTTTCAAAGAAAATGCATTTCATCGCACGGTACCATGCGATATTTTGGCGGTCAATAAACCGTACACAATGTGTCCGATCGGACACATTGTGTACGGTTCACTTTTTTGGGCGTGGCTCGGGTTGATATGGGTAATGCGGGCAGAGTAATTATCAATAAAAAATCGCCCCGGGTATGCCGAGGGCGAGTGATACGTGAGCGAATTAATCGGTAAGCAGAAAAGCGATGTCGACGCTTCCCCACTTTTTGGCGAGTTTGGCCATCTGACGGATCAGAACAAGATTTTTCCGGTCGACGGCAAGGGACGATCCCGCATGCGTGCCGTCAAAGTACATAGCCGATGCCGGATCATTCGAATCCTGGGCGGTGAACTTGTGCGCGAGCGCGTGGATGATGGCGCTGGCAAGTTCTTCGCCCGGCATATTCGGCCGAACCCATATGATCAGGTATTTTTCGCCATTCAGTCCCGGCTCGATCCTGTTAGTGTGATCCGGAGGAGATGGAGGCGTTGCCGAGAAGAAGATGTTGAGCGTATTGGGAATGC
>JAUYLV010000008.1 GCA_030699565.1 bacterium | reverse complement strand
CGAGCGCTATCCCCACCCATGCCTTCAAAAATGGCTTTTTTTGCGCTATACTAAGGTAAGCTAAACCGCTAAAACAAGCTTTATGGCAAATATTAAAACCGTACTCTGTATCGAAGATGAGCCGCATCTGCAGGAAGAGCTGACCGCTGCACTCGTCGAAGAAGGCTTTACCGTAAAAAACGCATATGACGGCGAGGCAGGACTTGCGCTGGCAAAAAAAGAAATACCCGACATGATCCTGCTCGATCTTATTCTTCCCAAAAAAGACGGCTTTGAGGTGCTTGAAGCGCTTAAAAAGGACGCAGCGACAAAGAGTATTCCCGTGATCGTTCTTTCGAATCTTGAAACGGCCGAGAACGTGGAGAAGGCCATTCGCCTCGGTGCGGCATCCTATCTGGTGAAGCCGAACTACGAAATATCGCATATCACCCAGAAAGTGAAAAACGTTCTTGGCAACTCTTGAAGCATGAAGCATGAAGCATGAAGCAAAAAGAAAAACAGTCTTTACAAAAATGTTTCATGTTCCGAGTTTCAAGTTTCATGATAAAGCGTGAGGGTTGATCCCAAACAATTAAAAGCGTTCATGATCGACGGCGGACTTGCCACGGAAGAACAGTTGACTCGCGCCGTGGAGGAAGCCGAACGCTCGAAGAAAAAATTCCGAGATGTCTTGCTGGATCTCGGAATTATTTCTAAAGACAAGCTCACCAAACTGGAAGCCTATATTTTAGGCATCCCGTATGCGGATCTGACGCGCGAAGCCATCGCTCCGGAGATCCTACAGATCATTCCGGAACCGATCGCGCGCAAATACAACATCGTCTCGTTCAAAAAACGCGGCAATGAGCTGCACGTTGCCATGCTTGACCCGGAGGACCTGCAAACGATCGAATTCATCAGAAAAAAATCGAACCTTACCATTTTACCGCGCCTGACCAATGCCGAATCGATCAAGCACGTACTTACCCTGTATCAAAAATCCCTCTCTGCGGAATTCGGCGACATCATACAAAAAGAGACCAAGGACCTGCGCATGGTGAACGAGAAGTCCGGCGAAGAAGACGTCGGGGATCTCCGTAAGATCGCCGAGGACCTGCCCATCGTACGCATTGTCGATACGCTGGTAAAGCATGCGATCCTGCAAAGGGCAAGCGATATCCATGTGGAGCCGTACGAACACGAAGTGATCGTACGCTATCGCATCGACGGCGTTTTGCACGATGCCATGACGCTGCCCAAACAGGTGCACGCGGGACTTATCGCGCGCATCAAGGTACTGTCCAGCCTGCGACTCGATGAGCATCGCCTTCCCCAGGACGGGCGCTTCAAGGTTGAAACGGACGATTACAAGGTATCATTCCGCGTATCGATCCTTCCGGTATACGATGGAGAGAAGATCGTCATGCGCCTTCTGCCCGAGGATTCGAAAGGCTATACGCTCGAGAATCTGGGATTTCGCGGCTTGGCGCTCGAAATACTCCACCGCAACATTCAGCGGCCGCACGGCATGATCCTCGTCACCGGACCGACCGGATCGGGAAAAACGACGACACTCTACACCGTACTCGATATTCTCAATACGCCGGATGTAAATATATCCACGATCGAGGACCCGATCGAATACCGCATGCAGCGCATCAACCAGACGCAAGTGCGTCCGGAGATTGGCCTGACGTTCGGATCGGGATTGCGATCCCTTGTGCGCCAAGACCCCGACATCATCATGGTCGGTGAAATTCGCGACCAGGAAACCGCAGACATGGCGGTGAATGCCGCGCTTACCGGACACCTGGTGCTCTCGACCCTACACACCAACAGCGCCGCCGGAGCCATGCCCCGCCTTATCGACATGAAGGTGGAGCCGTTCCTTATCGCCTCCACCGTCAATGTCATCGTCGCCCAGCGCCTGGTGCGGAAACTCTGGATCGAAAGCGCCGAAACCCATACGCTATCGGCGGCGGAGATCGCCAATCTAAAAAAAGTCGCGGATCTGGACAGGATCATGGAGATCTTAAAGCGCGAAAAAATTGTACCGTCAAAAACCACATGGGAAACGATCGAATTCAAGCGGCCCAAGCCCGCTCCCGAATCTCCCGATGGATTTAAGGGCCGCGTGGGAATTTATGAAGTATTGGATGTCAACGAACCCGTTCGGGAGCTGATACAAAAAAACGCCACCGGAGACGAACTGGAACGGCATGCGAAAGGCGAACAGGGCATGGTTACCATGCTGGAAGACGGATTCATCAAGGCGGTGCAAGGGGTCACATCCCTCCAAGAAGTGCTGGTGGCGACGCAAGAATAACAGCTTGCTTCGACCCAGCCCCTCAAAAAGACGGATCGCGCCGCTCCTGCGGCGGCGCGTCCTCACTCTCACGCTGCTCACCCCTCGACATACTCGGGGCACCAAGCTCGCAGCGTTCCGAGATGCTTTTTGAAGGGCTGGGACTTCGCGCTATTACTCTTGCTAAAAGAAAATATTTCCGGCGGAGTTCCGGCGGCTGCCCATCTCGGCTTCAATGGGTCCCCAGCCGCCGAAAACCATTTTATAAATATGGAAATAATTTTTAATGAAATTTTTAGAGCTCTTGGATACCTTCTTATCGCTGGCGCAGCTTTAGTTGCTTACAATATAGCGCGTGATAATGTAAAAGACGGTAAATTTAAAATGATTCTTTTAAAGGGTTTTTTATGGTGTGGTG
>JAUYLV010000005.1 GCA_030699565.1 bacterium | reverse complement strand
CGAGATCGGCTCCAACGCCACGAATCAGTATCAAGGGAATTCGCGGAGCAACAATCCCTCGGCGGCTGGTACGTATACTATCACGCTCGGGGGAACGGCAGGATCAAGCGGGTGGTTTCTTGTCGCCATCACCGGAGGGGTTCCCGTTGAGGCAACGATCGCGGAGAGTTTAGCCCTTTCGGTTTCGAGCATCGGTGCCGGTTCTTGTACGGCCGACGATGGAGCGAGTGTAACCGCTATTGGCACTTCGGCAACATCCGTGCCATTCGGGACGATCAGTGCCAATACGTTCTACATCGGCTGTCAGGATTTGGTTGTTTCCACGAATGCAGGAGGTGGATATTCGCTTGCAACACAGGAGAATCTGCCGCTGTCTACGGCCGGAGGGCAGAGCGTGCCCGACACGACGTGTAATTCGGGTACGTGCAGCCAGACCGTCTCGGGAGCGTGGACAACGAACACCGTCAACGGCTTTGGGCACACGTGTGCGGATGTGAGCGGAAACGATTGTAATTCAGTATACGGGGATGGATCGTACTTCCGGCAGTTTGCCGATATGTCTTCTGGCGAGACTCCACAGCCGATCATGGTGAGCTCCACTCCTTCGTTGGCAACTGGGCGGGTGAAGTATCGCCTGAATGTATCGTCGGGGCAGGGGGCGGGAATATATTCAAATACGATTTCCTATATTATCACAGCCACCTATTAAGCCTTATAAGTCCGGACCTATAGGGCTTATAAGCTCTCCTGCTTCCGCTTCTTTTTTGACGCCTCCACAATTACTTGCATCTCGGCGTCAAACATCTCATTTTTTCTTCTTGATTCCACAATATTCCTTCGCAATCTTTGATTGTGCGATTCGGCTGTTATGCCTCTTTCTTCGAACTGCCTGCGAATAGCCGCCATCTGCCGATCAAGTAGAAAGTTTGTTTGGTTGATCAGCGTAATCATCGCGTTTGTGGCTTCTTCCGGATCGTCTAGATAGGACTTATAGGACTCATAAGTCTTATAAGTCGTATACGTCTTATCAGGCCTATCATCTGCATAGGCAAGTTGGCGGAGCGCTAAAGCACGAGGGTCATGCTTTGCCCACATACGCAATCCGCGCTGCCGCAAAAAATCTTTATAATCTTCTAATAGTTCTTCCAATGACCCGCGCGCGACACCAACAAGTTTCAGTTCGGTGTTCGGTGAAGTTTGCGAGACCGCAGTTCCCTCGACGATGTTTTGCTTTCCGCTTCGCGCGGCCTGGGTCATCTGGTCTACGGTACGGGAAAACTTGCTAATGTAACGGTTGCAGAATGCTACGGTAAAGTCGGCTATAATAACGGCTTGTTTGTATGATTTAAGATTTTGGTAGGACATGGTGCTTTTGTTAGGACTTATAGGTCCTAAAGACTGTAGCACGGGGGAGTTAAAATATTTATAAAATGAAAAACTTGACGTTAATAAGACTTATAGGCCTTATAAGACCTATAAGACTTATAGGCCTAATAGGACTTATAGGCCTTATAGGACAATTTCAAATCGTGCATGCCCAATCACTGCCGGTTGCGCTGACGCCGACGCGGTTTGAGTTTGCGGGGTATCCGGGCGATATGCTTTCGGGCACGATCGAATTTTGGAACGGTACGGAAGTTTTTTTACCGGTACGTGTGGCTGCCTCGGATTTTGAGCCGCAAGGGGAGGAGGGGCACATTGTGACCCGTGAATACTCACCCGCTTCGCCATCGGAAGAAATACCGTGGGCAGCGGGTAGTGGCGGATTCAATGGACGCTCGCTACGGGAATGGATCGATTTTGAATATCCGGCGCTTTCGGTGGCACCGCAGCAGAAGTTTCAATTCAAATTTTCCCTGCAAATTCCCCCGAATGCCGAGCCGGGCTCCTATTGGGGAGCCTTGATGGTGGAGAATATGCCGGGCGGGACGGAGGGTTCCGCAATTCAGGTGAAGATAGGCGCAATTCTCCTTTTACGAGTGTATGGGGAGGTAAAAGAACAACTCGTGGTAGATAGTTTTGAGGTTCCGGCGTGGGTGCAGGCACCGCCGGTCGAATTTGCCGTGCGGCTCCGCAACACCGGAACGGTGCATGTGAAGCCCAAAGGAACCATCGAGATACGCAATATGCGCGGAGAGCCGGTCGCGGTCGCGCCTTTGCCCGAAGTGAATATTTTACCGGGATACGTGCGCAGGGTTGAGGTTCGGTTGGGAGGCGATGGGTATTGGCTCGGGAGGTATACAGCCGCACTCTCACTGACCACGGACGGATCCACCGGTGGCATGGTTGGAGCCGAGACAAGCTTTTGGGTGATTCCCTGGCGCGATGTCGGATTGCCCGTCCTGATCATTTTGGGCATTTTTGTGTTTATAGTTTGGAAGCGGCGGAATTTTGCGGCGGCATTTCGGGTGCTTGCTCGAGGCGAGAAGATGGAAAACACAAAATTGGAGGTACCCGATCCGAAAAATGAGGTTTAAGTTTATGAGTATATATGCGAAAAAATGATGTAGACGCGCAACACCCACTTCGTGTTGCATTTTTTCGTCACAGGGAGTATGGTAAAGCGTTTTAAGGAGGGTATGTTGAGTTCATTGATAAATTTAAAAAAAGCCGTTTCAAAACTGACAAAATTCGATGCGGAGATGTGTTGCGCGCTTGATTGCGCGGCGACGCATAATCCGGAACTTTACCAGCGGTTGCAAGGAATATTCCCGTGTAAAGCAGGAATTTTCCGCGATATTTTGATAAACTCAACGTCACTCGGCTTTTTGCCGACCCCGGGCATGAAGTTATTTTATACGTTCTTGGCGAACGCAGAAATGAAGCGTATTGCCGGCATCAAGGAATTTTCCTGTCGGCAAAACCATGCGCTCGATTACCATAAAAACGCGCTTGCGCGCGTACTCGGTTTCTGGCCGGAGTTTCGCAATTGAAGAGTGGCATGCTCTTATGCGAGCACCCTGCGATCAGTGGATAGCAGGGTTTTTTTATTTTTAGGGATATCCCACAATATCTCTAATATCCCATTCTATATGCGGTCGCAGAAATAATGGGATATCATCTTCGGCGATTTCCAGCATAACGGACAAATATACCATAAAACGGCAATTAAGAAAAACCTCTCCTATGGTCAGCGGAGAGGATTTTATTACATCGGCAATTCGGAGGTATCCGGTGGTTGTAACTTTTCCGGTACCTTGGTCATTTTCGGTTCTGTCTCGGTTTCATTAGGATCAACTTCATCCGGCTTGACGCTTTTGGTCTCGCTTGGCTGCCGCGTGTCGGGATCAATTTTCTCCTCACTCGTTTCTAGCGCAGATTCAGGGATCTCCACTCGCCACCCGTTGCAATCGATACGAATGGGGATCGAAACGCGCGTCAGGCCAGGCTCGGTATCGATGCCAAGGCTTCGCGGGCCGTCTAGCGTGAACCAAAGCTGTAATTGGTAGAGCGACAGGCGGATCCGGTCGAGTGCCGATGGACGTTCCGATGGTTTTTCAGCGATGATGAAAACGTCATTCCCCGATGCGAAGACGCAGCGATGATCCTGCAAGCCAAGCTTGCATTCGGTCTTAATGCGTTCCAGGAACGGATGCAGGCTTGGTTTTTCAAGGAAGCCGAATCGTGCGAGCACCGAAGTGATGTGCTCCGGGAAATGAATGACGCTGATTCGCTCGTCATCAGGGATCGTTGCCTGATGTTCTCGGATAACCGTCAGGAATACGAGTTCGCGCGGTATTGCATGAAATCGCTTCTGAAAAGTACGTTCTGTAATAGGTACATGATCTGTCAGTTCTTGAACGGGTTGGGATGCCATGACGATCATTACTTCATCAAGTTCTTTCAGATCCCGTCGCGGTGGATCATGCAGACAGCCATTGGATTCGCGAAGCCGACGCTTGAGATCGACAAGCCAGGCGATATCCCGGCCGTCGGTGTAGGCGCGATGCGCGGCGCGTCGCACGGCGGATCCCCATCGCCACGTCTGCATCATGACAAATAGTACGATTCCGATGCATATGGGCACGAATGCACCATGCAGAAATTTGAGCATGTTGGCGCCGAAGAACAGGATATCGATAATACTGAATGTTCCGAATATGCCAATGGCCAAAAACCATGACCACTTCCACACGTACCGAGAGACAGCGATCATGACTATCGATGTACCGAGCATGACGCCCGAAACGGCAAGTCCGTATGCGGACACAAGGCGCGAGGGGGACTCGAACCAGAGCACCAAGAGCACGCAACCTATGCATAGCGCCCAGTTTACGGAAGGAATATAGATCTGCCCCTCTTTCTGATCGCTGGTATGGCGAATAAAGAGTCGCGGTGCCATGCCGCGGGCGATCGCTTGTGATCCAAGCGAGAAATCCCCGGAGATGAGCGCCTGACTTGCAATGACCGCTGCAGCGGTAGCAATAAGAACCGCAGGAATCGCAAGCCAGTCAGGAACCATGCTAAAAAACACATTACCGTCGCGCACGGCAGACCCGCTCAAGACGTATGCACCCTGGCCGAGGTAGTTGAGCAGCAGCGCCGGATACACGACGGCAAACCAGCCAATACGAATGGCGCGCCTGCCCACGTGGCCGAGATCGGCAAATGGCGCTTCGCCTCCGGTAATGACCAAAACGATAACACCGAGGAGGATGGCTAACTGCATGCCGCCGCTTACCGATGCGACGAACATCACCGCATACCAAGGATTGAACGCCCAGAGGATCTGCGGTTCCTCCACGATCCATGCGAGT
>JAUYLV010000092.1 GCA_030699565.1 bacterium | reverse complement strand
TCCGCACCACGGAGAAACGGCACGTAACCGCGGCGCAAAAACTCTGGAACGCATGCCAAGAAGATATCTATAAAAAATCTTACGAAGGCCTGTATTGCACCGGCTGCGAACAGTTTTATCTGGAAAAAGACCTGGTGGGCGGCCTTTGCCCCGAGCACAAAACAAAACCCGAACACATAATGGAGGAAAATTATTTTTTTAAGCTTTCGAGGTATCAGTCATTCCTCGAAAAAGCATTTGCCAATGGCCGCATCCGCATCCATCCCGAAAAGCGTGCGCATGAAACGATAAACTTCATTAAAGAAGGCCTGCAGGATTTCAGCATCTCGCGATCCAACGAACGCGCGAAAAACTGGGGCGTGGGCGTGCCGGACGACCCGGCGCAGAAGATGTACGTATGGTTCGACGCGCTTGCAAATTACATTTCCGCGCTCGGCTATGGCGGCGCGGACGAGTCGTCATTCAACGATTTTTGGCTCGACGGCGATATATTGCATGTGATCGGCAAAGGTATCACCAAATTCCACGCCATCTATTGGCCGGCAATGCTTGAGGCGGCGGGCATCTTTCCCGCCAACGGAATCGACATTCTCGTGCACGGATATGTAACCATAGATGGAGAAAAAATATCCAAGTCACTTGGCAATACCGTAGATCCGTTTGCGTTGGTTGAGAAGTACGGCGCCGATGCCCTGCGGTATTTTCTGCTGCGTGAGATTCCGACGACCGAAGATGGCGACTACAGCGAAGAAAAATTCGCGCAGCGCTATAATGGGGATCTGGCAAACGGTCTGGGAAACCTTGTTTCCAGAACCGCCACCTTGGGCGAAAAGCATGCGCTAGGAAGTCTGCAAGCTGTCGACGGGCCGCTGGCGACTGTTCCGGCCGAGCCGAATCTGCTGAAACGATTTCAACTGCATAAATGCCTCGAAACCCTTTGGACACACGTTATTCGCGCCAACCAATACGTGGACGAACAAAAGCCGTGGACGCAAAGCGGCGAGAATCTGGAACGTACGCTCGCCACCCTCGCGATGCTCATATTAAATATTGCATTGCGCCTTAGGCCATTCTTGCCGCATACCGCTGAAGATATTTTCAAACGCTTCGGCGTCGATCCCGACGCAAAAACCACAGACACGTCACTGCAGCTTTCGGTGAAAAAAGGAGAACCGTTGTTTAAGAGAATATCCAATACCTAATATCAAATACGAAATCGTAGATCGTTATTAGATATAGAAATTGAGGCTGTGGAAGAATGTATCTGTCATCGCGAGCCGATGCGGTACTCCGCATTGGCGTGGCGATCCGTTCAATATCATTTCAAAATGATTAGGGAAAAGATTGCCGCGTCATCCGCCTTGCCTGGCCGGATTCCTCGCAATGACTTCACGGCAACTTCTTCTACAGTCTCAGTTAGAAATTTTCAATGAATTTTCAATATTACAAATAAATCCTGTTCCATTATTGTTTTTAAATTGAAAACTGGAAATTGAAAATTATGGAACCCAGATTAATCGATACCCATGCCCATGTAAACTTCAACGCCTTCAAGGACGACGGTGATGTTGTCGCGCAACGCGCAATAGCGGAAGGCGTCTGGTTCATAAACGTCGGCTCGCAAATAGACACCTCGCGCCGCGCCGTCGAATACGCCGAGCGCCACTCCGAAGGCGTCTTTGCCATTGTGGGGCTGCATCCCATTCATCTGGTCCCGCAGGAAGTCGACGAGGAAGAAACGCACTTCACCACGCGCGCCGAAGCATTCGACTACGATGCCTACAAAAAACTCGCCCAACACCCGAAGGTGGTCGGTATCGGCGAATGCGGCCTTGAATATTACCGCCTCCCGGGCCAAGACCCGGATGAGGTCAAGCGCATCCAAAAAGAAACGTTCATACAGCAAATCGAACTTGCTGTGGAACTCAAAAAACCGCTAATGGTGCACTCACGCGACGCGTACGCTGACATCCACGCTATCATAAAAGAATGGCGCGCCAAACTCACCGGAGTCATCATCCATTCCTTCATCGGCAGCTGGGATGAAGCGAAAAAATTCCTTGATCTGGATTGCCATATCAGCTTCAACGGCATCATCACCTATAAGCCCCGGAAGGAAAAATTACCCGGCAGCGCGGATCCCGGACTGCACGAAGCCGTAAAAAATACGCCACTTGATCATATACTTTTGGAAACCGATTCACCCTACCTCTCCCCCGCACCGCATCGCGGCGAGCGCAACAATCCTTCCAAAATAAAATTCGTAGCGCAAAAGATCGCCGAATTGAAGCATGCGGGCGATGCGTTGATCGCGGAAGAAACCACCGCAAACGCGCGAAAACTTTTTACTATTTAATGGCTCAATGAGTCATTGCCATTGATTCTTTTACAACGAGGTGAGAAATGACCCCTATTACGTGCGCCGAACCCATAGCATTCTTCGTCACCCCGCATCCAGAATACGCCTATGCCCGGTCTTTTTGCATAAACCGCCGCCTTGCCGACACGCCATGGTATGACTATGTTATGAATATCAATGCCGCCTCTCCCGAACTCGCCCGGCATCTGGCAGGCATAGATAGGGTCGAAAAAATCGGCATTAAGGAATTCAGCGTGGAAATCCTGATCGAACGCCATTGCGATGCCGGTTTCTTCTGGCCGGCAATTGAGCGGCAGGTTAAAGAAATCATCTTGGCGTTTCTGGCGGATAACGAGCTGGAAATCGAGGAGTTGGAGCGCATAGTAGGATTGCGCCCGCACCAGGAATGAAAAATCCCTCCAAAATAGCGGAGGGTTTTTATATTAAAACCGAAAAGGAAATTTTCTGATTTATAGCGCCTCGAAAGCGATTCTACCAACCCATCCACTAACAACCGATCGTTTGTTAGTGGATGGGTCTGTCGCAATAATAAAATTATGCAAAAACCCTCCGATAACGGAGGGGTCATTATTGCGCTATGGTGTTTTTTTCCATCCTTCCTTGTTCACCTGCTGGGCGCGGGCAACGGCAAGGGCTCCGGCGGGCACATTCCTGGTAATGCAGGATGATGCCCCCACAACAGCCGCTTCACCGATGACCAAAGGCGGAGTCTTGCCCACCAACACCGCATTGCAGCCGATGAACGCGCCGTCCCCAACCACGGTACGATGTTTTGTGTTGCCATCGTAATTGGCGATGATAGCCCCCGCTCCCCAATTGACGCGGTGACCCAACGTCGCGTCTCCAATATACCTGCCATGCTTACCCTTGCATTGATTGCCGATCGTGGAGCGCACGATCTGTATGTCGCCAAATTCGCATTGTTCGCCAAGCGTTGAAGCGTATATCTGGGCTCCGGAATTAAGCACCGACGCATTCCCGATGACGCTTTCCGAAATAACCGTAAAAGGCCCGATCCGGCATTTGTTGCCGATACGCGAACCCGATTGAATGACGGCAAACGGCTCAATGATCGTCTCTTCCCCTATAACGACGTCTTCGCCTATCCAAACAAGATACGGCGCGCGAATGACGATGTGTTCGCGCTCCATGCGTTCTATGTTTCCGCGAATTTTTGCATCGCTCATGCGAAGCACCGCGTTTACATATTCTGCACCCAGCATAGAAACCTCCCTTATAAAAGAACCTGACGCAGCCTATCAGACACATTGCAAAAGGGCAATAGAGGCGCTACAATGCCGCGTATGATCCCGTTAGAAGCCGCGATCGCTGTGTTGTATAAAATAATATGTATTCAATCTACAAAGCTATTGTCGTAAAATTAATTTAGCAGACTCGTTCCATTAGAGATTCCCACATAATCCGAAGCAGGAATCCGAGATTCCTTATCTCTAATGAGGTTCGCAATGATCGCGATCTGCTTCTAACGGGATGAAACTCTATCATCACGAAAAAATAGAAAAAAAGTGGCAGAAACAATGGCTCGCCGAAGAAACCTACAAGGCATCGGACAATAAAGTCGCGCGAAAATTCTACCACTTGGTCATGTTCGCTTATCCATCCGGGGATCTCCACATCGGGCATTGGTATAATTTCGCGCCCGCCGACGTCGTCGCGCGCAAAAAGCGGATGGAAGGTTTAAACGTGCTATCCCCGTTCGGATTCGACGCCTTCGGCCTGCCTGCGGAAAATGCCGCCATCAAGCGCAAACTCCACCCCAAGGAATGGACGTACGCCAATATCGATCGCATGCGCGGACAGCTTGAGTCCATGGGGCCTTCCTATGACTGGTCGCGCCAAGTCATCACCGCAGACCCCGAATATTACACATGGACCCAGTGGATGTTTTTGCAGCTTTACAAAAAAGGGCTTGCTTATCGCGCCGAGGTTCCCGCAAACTGGTGTCCATCGTGCAAAACGGTGCTGGCCAATGAACAGGTGGTAGACGGCGCTTGCGAGCGCTGCAAGACCATCGTGGTGCAAAAGAACATAGAACAATGGATGTTCAAGATCACGGCCTACGCGGACGAATTGTTGCGAAACCTCGATGCGCTTGATTGGCCGGAACGCACCAAAACCATGCAACGGAATTGGATCGGACGATCGGAAGGCGCAAGAATTAAATTCAAACTGCACAAATCACAAACTGCACAAATCACAAACCCGGATGAAATAGAAGTATTTACGACGCGGCCCGATACCATTTTCGGGGCAACCTACCTGGTGCTAGCGCCGGAGCACCCGTTCGTTACGGAGCAACTCCTCGAAAATACAAATCACAAATCACAAATCACAAATGCATACGCAGTTAAATCATACATCGATCAGGCGGCAAAAAAGACCGAAATCGAACGCACATCCCTGGAAAAGGAGAAGACAGGCGTCGAGCTGGAGGGCATCAAGGCGATTAATCCCGCCACCGGGCAGGAAATTCCCCTATGGGTTGCTGATTACGTATTGGGACATTACGGCACGGGCGCCATCATGGCCGTTCCCGCGCATGACCAGCGCGACTATGAGTTCGCAGAAAAATTCGGTTTGCCCAAAAAAATCGTCATTGAACCGGTTTGCGGCGATCCCCGCCCGGATGAAGAATACCGTTTAAGCATCGTGGCGATCGTGGAAGACCGTAAAACGGGCAAGCTGCTATCAATCAATTGGGGCCGGGAGCTCGGAGGAAATCTTTTCGTGGGAGGCGGACGGGAAAACGGCGAAGACCCGATCCAGTGCGCGCTGCGCGAGATCGAGGAAGAAACCGGCTATCACCGCCTGACCCCCACTTCTTCCACGGAGGCGATCTACCACCATTACCGCGCGCATTCCAAGAACAAAAACCGCCTCATCGAGGCTATCGGCCTTCATTTCTATTTGGAAGATGGGGACCAAAAGCCCGTAAAACTCGAGGAGGACGAAAAAGGAAAATTTACCGTCGAATGGCTGACAAAAGATGAGGCAAGAGCCAAAGTAAAAGATCCACTCCATCGGCTCGTCTTTGACCGGCTTGTCGAAAAACACGCCTATGCCGGCGAGGGTATGATGGTCGATTCGGGCGAATTCACCGGCTTGGAAAGCGGGAAGGCGCTGCCGCTGGTGATCGGCTGGATGGAAAAAGCCGGCTGGGGCATGCACGCCATTACCTACAAGCTCCATGATTGGATCGTCTCCCGCCAACGATACTGGGGGGCACCCATTCCCGTCATTTATTGCGCGCAGTGCGCAATAAATGACGGAAATACGAAATACGAAATACGAAATACGGAACAAACGGGGAATAATATTATTTTAAGAAACGGAAAAAAATATGCGGTAATACCGGTACCGCCCGATCAATTGCCCGTACGATTGCCGGACATTGACGACTATACGCCGCCCGGCGACGGCAAATCCCCTCTTGCGCGATCCGAAGCATTCACGAATGTGCAGTGCCCCGAATGCGGCAAGCCCGCAAAGAGAGAAACAGATACCATGGATACATTCGTCGACTCTTCCTGGTATTTTCTGCGTTATACCGACCCGCATAATGCCGAAACATTCGCTTCAAAAGAAAATGTAGCCCACTGGCTGCCGGTCGATCTTTACATCGGCGGGGCCGAACATAGCGTCATGCATCTGCTGTATGCGCGATTTTTTACCATGGCGCTCGCCGATATGGGCTGGCTTCATTTTCGGGAGCCTTTTGCGGCGCTGCGGCATCAAGGCATAATTCTGGGACCGGATGGCGAAAAAATGTCAAAATCCCGCGGCAATGTCATTGATCCGGACAGCCTGGTAAAAAACTTCGGTGCCGATACCGTGCGCATGTACCTTTGCTTTATGAGCGAGTACAGCCAGGGCGGCCCATGGAGCCCCGGCGGCATCAACGGAGTACATAGGTTCCTGCAGCGCGTGTGGAAATGGTACACCTCTCCCCGGCCCTCTCCTCAAAAAGGAGAGGGAGACTTCCCTCCTCCTCGAGGAGGGATTGAGGGAGGTGTGTTTAAGACACTCCACAAGACAATCAAGAAGGTTGGCGAAGATATCGACACACTCAAATTCAACACGGCAATCAGCGCCCTTATGATATGTTTTCGCCAACTGGAAGAGGCGACGGATGTTTCGGCTGAAACGCGCGAAATATTCTTGAAGCTATTGGCGCCCTTTGCGCCGTTCATCACGGAAGAACTGTGGCGCGAACAACTCGGCCACGCCTCCAGTATTCACCGGGAGCCATGGCCGACTTACGATCCCTCAAGCATGGAAGATGAATCCGTTTCCATCGCAGTGCAGATCGGCGGTAAAACGCGCGGTGCCATCACGGCGCCTAAAGATGCCGATGAAGCGAACGTGCGGGTGGCCGTGCACGCCGATCCGCGCCTGCAAAAATATCTTGAAGGAAAGGAAGTTAAAAAAACCGTATTCGTAAAAAACCGGCTCATTAATATCCTAGTTGCATAATCCGACCGAATTATCTACACTGAAAATGTCACTCATTGCATTGCGTTGCACTTTTCAAAAGGCGGTGGCAAATGGCCCATACACGGGAGAAGATCGAGCGCGACCGATGCGCCAACGAATCTGAAAAGCGCGTATTCGACCGGCTGAAACGCTTGGAACGCCAAGGCGCCATTACAAGCTTCAGGCACGCACATGATACTCCGCAAAAAGGAGAAAGCGTCTCCGAAGAAGCGCGAAAGATCGATTTCGTGATCACGTTATGGAAGGAGACGATCTACCTTCAGGTCAAGGAAAGCGATGAGCGCGCGGCGAACCACGCAACCGAACATCCGAATATTCCCTGCGTGATCGTCCGGCCGGATCCGGCCGAAATGACGGACGGCGAGATCGACCGAAAGATCCTCACCGCGCTTAAACGAACATTCGAAGGCCAAAAAGGCATTTGCTTATAGAAGGGCGCACCCGCCCTTTTTTCTATTCTGGGACTCCAGAATAATGCGACCGATGTCATGCTGATTCAATGGTAGTGACATAACAGAAGCATCTTAAAATCCCTCCCTCCTTCGGAGTACTCCCTTTATAAAAGGGAGAATAAGAGATTCTTGCGCCACCGCTAAAGCTACGGCGGCACGCGGTCCTTTATGTTTTTAATCAAGGTATCAGAATGACGCAGGGAATGCGGTCCTTCTGCGGTTTAAGTCTATTGCCACGTCATATTGCATAATTTTGCCCTTTGTGCCACAGTAAACAGCGTACGTTGAAAATCGCATGTATTGTTTTTAGACCAATGCTCATGGGCAGAAGGAGAATACCTTGCCTGACGAAAAGGTCTTTGTTCTGGACACGAACGTGCTGATTCAAGATCCTAGTGCGCTCGAAAAGCTCGAAAATGACATCATGATACCCGTATCCGTCATTCAAGAACTGGATAAGCTGAAGAATGACGACATTATCGGCTTGAGCGCCCGATCCGCTTCGCGACAGATCGAAGCGTATCGCGCCACAGGTTTTTTGAAAGACGGCGTTTCCAAAGGCAACGACGCAAGCCTGTTCGTGGATTCCCGAAAGATCGATTTTGGATCCTTTGCCTTCGATCTGGAGGACACCCACGACAACCGGATCGTATTGGCGGCACTCCGATGGCAGAGCGAGCATCCGGGAAAACGGGTCGTTTTAAAAAGCAACGATCTTAATGTCCGGATCATTGCCAGCTCCATCGGCGTCCCCGCGGAAGAATACCAATACGAACGCGGCATTCCCGTTTCCGACAAGCTCTACAGCGGCACGGCGAAGATCGAGCTCACCGAAGAATCTTCTTTTGATATTTTCACCGAGTTATACCAAGAGGGCTCGGTTCCGGATACGGTCATCTTCTCCGCCTCGTCGGCCACGCCGGAAAGCTTGTTGCCAAACCAATGCTGCTATCTCATGCGCCCGGATCGGAGTGTGGCGCTTGCGATCTATCAGAAAGCGAGCGGGCTGTTCGTGGCGGTGGACAAACCACGCGAACGAAGAGCCGGAGCCGGCATTTATCCCATCAACAACGAGCAGGCATTCGCCTACGCGCTTTTAAGCGATCAGTCCAAGTCTCTGGTTACGCTGCGCGGCAAGACCGGAAGCGGAAAGACCCTCATGGCCCTTGCGGCCGCGTATGCCCAGACGGACCCGCATGGCGGCCTCTATGAACAGATCCTCGTATTCCGCCCGAACATCGAGCTTGGCCAGCCCCTCGGCCACCTTCCGGGAACGCTCGACGAAAAATTCTGGCCCTGGATGCAACCGATCATCGATAACTTCAATCTCGTGATAAAAAGACCGCAGCAGGCGGTTGCGCCGGATAAAGGCAGAGGAAGACGCGGTGGAAAAAAAGAACAAGAGCGAATAGAGGAAAAAAGCAAGCCCTGCACGAGATTCGACGACTTTCGGGAGCACGGATTCATTGAAATTTCCCCCATCAATTTCATGCGCGGAGGAACGCTGCACCGGCGCCTCATCATCGTGGATGAAGCGCAAAACCTCACTCCCCACCAGATCAAGTCCATGATCACCCGCGCGGGAACGGGATCCAAAGTGGTTCTGACGGGCGATACCGAACAGATCGACAACCGATTTTTGAATGCAACATCGAACGGCCTGTCCTACGTGATAGAAAAATTCAAAGGCCAGGAGATGTTCGGCCACATCACGCTGGAAAAAACGGAGCGATCCCCGTTGGCGGAACTGGCTGCGCAACTTTTATAAGCACGAATCTTAAGACCCCGGCTTTTCGGTCGGGGGTTTTCTTTTCCGTAAAAATAGCGTATTCTGTAATGAAGAAAATGCCCTCGTCGTTCAACGGATAGGACACGAGTTTCCGGAACTCGTGATAGAGGTTCGATTCCTCTCGAGGGCACATGAAACCGAACTGGGTCATCACCCCAAAAGCGTCTGATGCATTTTTTCGGTCATTGCCGGATATATCGTCACTTGCCGCGCAAGCGCTCTGGAATCGGAATATTCGCAACAGCGCACAAGCCCAGCAATTCCTCCGTCCCGATCCCGCGCGGGATTTTCATGATCCATTCCTATTCGGTGAAATGCCAAAGGCGGTCGATCGAATCTTCAAAGCGCTCGAAAGCGGCGAAAAAATCGCCATTTGGGGTGATTACGATTGCGACGGCATATGCGGAACGGCCGTGCTTTATACCCTGTTTTCCGACATGGGATATGCGCATGCGCTAAATGTGCACATTCCCGACCGCAATCTCGATGGCTATGGCGTTTCAATGCCGCACCTGAAAGAACTCCATTCGGAAGGTATTACGCTCGTAATCACCGTCGATTGCGGCATAACGAGCCGCACGGAGATCGCCTGGGCGCAAGGTAACGGAATGGATGTGATCGTAGCCGATCACCATTCGGTTCCCGAGATCCTTCCCCCGGCCCATGCCATCCTCAACCCCAAAGATCCGAAATCGGGCTATCCTTTTTACGGGTTGGCCGGAACCGGCGTGGCATACAAACTTGCCACGGCAATCTTGTCACATAATAAAAAAAAGGGTTATGGGTCGCCGGATACCGAATTCCTTGATCTGGTTGCGCTTGCCACGCTCGCCGATTCGATGCCGTTACGGGACGAGAATCGGGTAATCGTTTCGGAGGGTTTTGCGCAACTTGCGAAAAAACCCCGCCCGGGATTGAGGGAGTTATTTTCTTTCTGCGGTCTTACGGAGAATTTTACGGTGCGCGATATGCATTTTTCCATTATTCCTCGCCTCAACGCCATGGGACGCATGGAGCACGCTTCCACGAGCTTTCGTCTCTTAACCACCGATAATCCGGATGAGGCCGCCATGCTTATCCGGCATATGGACGTGGAAAACCGCCGCCGGCAACTTGCGGTCGAAGTGATCGCAAATTACGTGCGCGACCGCCTGGCGATCGCGCCATCCGATGCCCCCGCCGTCTTCGAGGTTATTCCGTACGGCGCGGTCGGGCGCGTTCCCGGTATTCTCGGACTTGCCGCAAATACCATTATGCAGGAAATAAAACGGCCGGTCGTACTCGCCATCACCGATGAGAAGGGCGAACGCGCCACGGGCAATGCGCGGGCGCTCGGCACATTCGATATCATCAAGGCGCTGCGATCCCGCTCGGAACTCTTTATCGATGTCGGCGGCCACCCGCATGCCGGAGGATTCACGGCCGAAGCGAAAAACCTCGACATGATACGCGAGCTTGTTCTGAAGACGGCGCAGGCCGTCAAAGACGCCGGCGGATTCTCGCAGGAAGACGCCGTTGCCATCGATGCCGAGCTTAGCCTTGATGACGTGACGCCCAAAACGTACCGCGACCTTCAGCAGTTGTGGCCCTTCGGCGAAGAAAACCCCGAGCCCCGGTTTTTATTTCGCCAAGCGCCCATAGAGCGCCTTCGCGCGGTAGGCAACGCGAACAAGCACCTCAAGTTGCGGCTTGGCGGCGTGGATGCAATCGCATTCGGCTTTGGCGACAAAGCCGGCGAGCTTCATGTAGGCGATCGACTTAATACCGTCGCATCGTTATCGGAAAATACCTGGAACGGCAAAAAATCAATCGAACTGAACATTATTGATCTGGTAAAGTCATAAACTGTGCCGCGTTAAGTTAAGTAACCTCTGAAAAACTACTTTCTGTCATTCCGGCGAAAGCCGGAATCCACCATATAAGCTGGATTTTATTCCTGGATTCTCCCGCTTCTCATTTTTTATCGTGGGAAAGCAGGGATCCCCCGATGCTCCACGGTTTTAACATAAGGAAATCGGGATCCCGACCTGTATCGGGGCCGCCCGTAGGCGTGGCGGGTCAAGCCCGGAATGACGGAGTTTTTCAGAGGTTACTTAAATACGATCCCAAATAATAAATAGCTGTCGGCCTAGATTTTTACCGACAGCCTCCGCAAGAAAAGCTTGAGCGGGGTATTTGCTTTTCGAAGCGTTGCGAGAACAAGTTACAAATCGCAAGGCGTTTATAAATATCAAAGCTGTCGGCGTCTAATGCCGTCAGCTTCCGCAAGAAAAGGCCAAGCGAGGCATTGCCAATTCGTCGAGCGCTATAAAAACGAGTTGCAAATCGAGGAGCTTTTCGCAAAATGAGCGGGTACCCCGAATGCGAAGCAAGAGTAGGGTGCTCGTTTTGCGTAAAAAAGTGCCGAAAATTTGCCGAGTTTTTATACAGTGAGCGAATGGCAATACCGAGTGTTTTCCACGCCCTATTCGACCACGCCATGCTATACTAAAGCGCATGGATGTTTCGGTTTTTATATTGATTTTCATAGGAATTTTTGGCCTGATTGTGGGAAGTTTTTTAAACGTGCTTGCCTGGCGCCTTCCCGAAGAAGAAGGGGTTGTCGCGGGGCGTTCGCGCTGCCGCTCTTGTGGCAAGACGCTGGCCTGGTTCGAACTCATTCCTGTCCTCTCATACATCATGCAGCGCGGCCGCTGCCGATCCTGCCAAAGCCACGTTTCCATTCAGTACCCATTAGTCGAACTGACCTGCGCACTTTTATTCGTCGCAGCGTTCCGCCATATTACAAGTTACGAGTTACCGGTTACAAGTTACGAGTTACAAGTTACTAGTTACGAGTTACTAGTTATTGGTTACTATTTTTTCGCCATCGCCTGCCTTATCGTAATTTTCGTCACGGACCTAAAGCATTTTCTTATTTTGGATGCGATCGCCTACCCTGCCATCGTCATCTCGATGCTGTTGATACTTACCAACGGACTCGTCGACTGCCATCTGCCGTTGATTACCTGTTCCGTAAAGAACGCCGGCCTTTCGCTGATCGGCGCGGGATTCTTTTTGGCGCTCGTGCTGGTGTCTGGCGGCGCATGGATGGGGCTAGGGGACGTTAAACTTGCGGCGTTCATGGGATTGCTGTTGGGTCCAACAAAACTTTTTATCGCGCTCGCCATCGCTTTTTTCTTGGGATCTTTAGTCGGTATGGCGCTTATCGCGCTGAAGCAAAAAACCATGAAAAGCGAAGTTCCCTTCGGAACCTTTTTGGTTCCGGCAACTCTGGTCGCGCTGTTTTTTGGTGACTCTCTTTTAAGCTATTTCTACCACTTTTCATTATTTTGATCATGATGATTGTTTTTCAAAAAAATAAAAACAGACAACGACATTGTCATGCCAATCACTCCGTCACTCCCTCACTCCGCAACTTATTCGGCATTAAAAAAAACGGTTTCACCTTTATCGAACTGATGGTGACCATCGGCATTGCGGTTGCCGTCTCTTCCCTTATCATAGCCAGCTACCGGCGGATCGGCACGGTCGGTTCTTTGGAGCGTTCCGCAACGCGCATCGCCCAAGACATTCGTTCCGCGCAAGCCTTGGCGCTGGCGGCCGATCCGGTCAGGTCGGGCGGCGCCCCGCCCTGCGGCTTCGGCGTGCATGCTCCGGATCCGGCGGGAGGCGGCCCGGATTCCTACATCATTTACGCAAAATTCGCCTCCGCCACCACGGTACCGTGCGCCAGCATCACGCATAAAGAATGGACCGGCCAAGCTGAGTGCTTTAATGCCAGCCTGGCTCCCACCGCATGCCCATCCGCCTACCGCGTAACCACCTCTACCGTAAGGCGCTTCGTGCTTCCGGAAGTAAAACAAGTGAAGTTTTCCTCGACGCAATTCGACGACATATTCTTCTTGCCGCCGGATCCGAAAGTATACATTATGCAGCCGAATCCGGGCAATTCGGCAAGTACCGTGCTTGAAACCGCGGGACTCGTCACGCAATCCTATGCGATCGAAGCGCGTGATGACAGCACGAAAACCCGGATCGTGCAGGTTGGCACATCAGGCAGAGTCGAGATCGTAGGAGGCACCATTCTTTCCAAGCCCTGCGTTCCATTAACCTGTAGTTCATTCTCACCGCCTTATGAGTGCGGCGTCTGGTCGGACGGTTGCGGAGGAACCGGATCGTTGGTATGCGGATCCGGAGGCTTATGCTCGACCGGGGGCGACATCTGCTGCTTAACGGGCGGTTGCGGCAATCCCCCCGACGGACCGGTTGAACAAGGCCGATGCTATCCCGATATTCCGGCAGCGCCGTCAGCCCTTTGGACAGACAGCATCGACGGCGCCTATCGCATCGATGTCCATTGGACCGATAACGCCGTCAATGAAGAATTCTTCGATATCGTGCGCTGCGCGGGATATTCGTGCGATCCTACCGCGGGCGCACCGATCGTCACGCTTGGCATTGGCGCAACTTTCTATTCCGATACTACGGGATTAGGCCCCGAAACGTGGTATACCTATGCCGTCCGCGCCCGCAACAGCACGGGTCCGTCGGTATGGACGGATTGGACGGATACCAACGCGGTCGGGCTTACCGTGCCGCAGGAAGCATGGGGCACGTTTCCCATCACCGACGCATACCGTTGGGCATTCCGGCTTAAGGTGCGATGGGATGACGACGGTATCTGCAACAATACAAGCGCCGGTCCTCCCGATGCGCATTGCTGGTTTCGCCTAAAGCGGTGTATAGGAACCGGTTGCACGCCGAGTGTGACGGTGCTCGACAATTGGCCATATCCCAGCCAAACACAGCGCCCGGGGTCTCCCGCCTGCGATACCAACCGCGCAATTTCCGCTCCATTGGATTACACGAACTGCAATACGAACGGCGGCCTTCTGGCCGATCCGATACCTCCCAATCTTCACGTCAATACGGCCGATAACGGATTTTTGTACCCCAACACGACGTATGGATACCAGATTTATTCCGTAAACGCCGGCGGCGCATCCGTACCAACCGCAATCGTATACGGCACCACCAGAGACATCGCGCCCTTAACGCCCACGCTCAATGCGCCTTCTGCCGTATCCGCATCGCAAATTGATTTAACGTGGACCGATAGCCCCGATCTGGGATACGCGGAAGAAACAGCTTTTCTTATTTATTACTGTACCGGTTCCGGCTGCAATCCCGAAGCCGGGTCAATCGTAACCATTTCCGATGGCGACGCCGTTTCTTTATCGCATACGGGACTTGGCGGCGATACTATTTACCGCTACTGCATAAAAGCGCGCAACACCAATGCTCCCGTTGGGCAGCAGGACTCCGCTTGCTCCACGCCGGCACAGGAAGCCGCAACCCGCATTGGTCCGGCAACGAACCTGCTTCACTCGGAAATAAGTTCCGGAGCCGGAGCCTCGGCGCAATCGACGGTAACGCTCACTTGGAACAATCCCGTGCCCAATACAAGCCAGACGCAGGTAAAGATCTATCGCGGAAGCGGTTCGTGCGCGTCTCTTTCGCTTATACAGACGCTTTCAGGAACGCCCGTCACCACCAACGATACCGTGCAGCCGAATACGACCTATTGTTATGAAGTACGGGCGGCAAACCCCGGCGGCGAATCGCTTGGGCCCAATCCCCAGGCAACCCTGACAACACCGAATGTCGCGCCGCTCGCACCCACGCTCATCAGCGTTTCAGTTCCGGCCACATTCACCGATCGAGCCGATCTGGCATGGACGGACAACGCCGGTGGGTTCGCGTGGGGTAATGAAACTGAATTCCGCATTCGCCGATGCAGCGGTTCGGGAACATGTGACCCGTCTCCCGTAGGAAATGAGTTGAGTAGTATCACGCTTCCCGCAAATCCACCCGGTCCGACCACCTATACGAACACGGGACTTACTCCTGATACCACCTACGGCTACTGCCTTTTGGCTAAAAATGCCGTTGGGTATTCGCCATGCTCAAATACAAGATATGTTACAACCTTTGCCGGAGCACCTTCTAATTTACAAGTAGTCTCGCGAGCAAGCACAAAAACCGACTTCGCCACCGGAGCCTATACCGCAAGCATCGGCCTGCAATGGACAAACCCCACTCCCGCCACCAATGTTACCCTGGTAAAAATCGAACGCGCATCTTGGGGAGGGGCTTCCTGCGGGGCATATGCCCAAATCGGAACTGTGGCGGTCAATCCCCCTCTGCCAAATACCAGCGGAGCGCAAAGTTATACCGATACACAAGCGAATAGCCTCAAACCGAATACCTCATATTGTTACCGCATACGAGTCGCAAACACCTCGGGTGATTCCTCATATTCAGCAGAACTGACACCCGCACAGCTTAACGGCGGCCCGTTCCCTCCCACAACAATCGATGTAGCGCCAAATACCCCAACCGGGCTCCTTGCCGCGGCTTCATCCGCAACGCAAGTGAACCTTTCGTGGATCCAGAACGATACAGCCTCCCCGCTCGGCGCATGGGGCAACGAAACAAGTTTCCGCATCCGCCGCTGTACCTCAAATCCATGCACGCCGGTGGAAATAAGTTCGGTTGGAACCGACGTAACCACTTTCAACGATACAACCGTAGAGGGCACCATATACGGCTATTGCATCCTGGCAAGGAATATACTCGGCGACTCTCCTTGCACCGCCACTGTATACTTAACAACCCCGCCAAACGCTCCAACACTGGTCAGCGCGGTTGCGACCGGAAAAACTTCCGCGAACATCACCTGGGATGATAATTCGACGGGTGAAACAAATACGTATATTGAACGCGCAGGATCCTCCTGCTCAGGATTTACACCGATTACAGGAGGAACAATTGCCGGAACTTCAACTAATGATCCGCCTGCGAGCATAGCCGATACCAGCCTCTCCGCCGAGCAAATATATTGTTATCGCGTGCGCGCGACCAATGCCGGAGGTTCCGCTAATTCCGCCAGCACCCTTACCGTGCAGACCGAATTGAATGAGCCGGCAACCTTTACACTTGCGCCCGGAACAGGAAATAAAATAAACCTCGCATGGGCAAATAGTTCTAATATGGAAACCGGGTATGCGATCGAATGGTATTGCACGGGTGATGCGAATTGCCCCGCCAGCTTCACGGCCTTAATAACCGCGGCGGCAGATTCCACGACTCACCAACATAGTGTTCCCGGCAACATCAGAAACAATTCCGTATTGTTCTACCGCATCCGTTCCGTAGGCGCATTCAATAACTCCATTTGGAAAATTCCGACTCCTTCATCTATCATAAAATGATCTTTCTACTCAGAAAAATACGTATCTGAAAATACAATCACCAGCTATGCAATTATCAAAAACTGATAAAAAATTCGGACAATATTGGCATACAAATCACTCCGTCACTGCGTCACTCCGTCACCATCTGATCACTTCGAATAAAGGTTTCTCCCTCATCGAAACATTGATGGCGCTTTTCGTGCTGATCGTGGGGGTTGTTGGCTCCTTTGCCGTGGTATCGCAGGCCATTCGCACATCACCCGGAGCGCGCCAGGAACTTATTGCAACTCAACTTGCACAGGAAGGCGTTGAGATCGCCCGGAACATACGCGATGTTACCTTGCTGAAGATCGGGGATGCCCGATTGCAAGACCAGCCGCTTTCGAAAAATTGGACTACCGAACTGAAACATTGCGGCAGCGATGATACATACCAAACCCACCTTGAGCTGGAGGATAAAGACGATATTT
>JAUYLV010000081.1 GCA_030699565.1 bacterium | reverse complement strand
GGCAGAGACCATGGTGATCTCTTTCGATCCATCCGGACAGGCCTTTCACATGTCCGGCTCCATCGCCACCTCCTCCCTGATCGTCTATGGCATGTTGCTGCAGACCTGCAGCGGCACGGCGGGAGAAGTGAACGTATCTTTCAACGATACCGCCGACACCATCACCTTCGAGGTCTGTCCGGGCGACAGCATCACCGCCGGCAGCATCTACGTCAATACCGCAACTTCCGTGCTTGCCAACCCCGCGGGCGTCGGATCTTATGTCATTCGCACCAACGGCACCATGACCGATTCGGGAGATACCCGCGTGGCTATCATCGATGACGTAGTGGTAACCGCGTCGGTGGATACGACGTTTACGTTTCAAATAGAGGGGCTGGGAACCGTCACAACCACCGATGTAAATGGCGAGACGCTTACGGTAGGCGTTACAACCACCGCAACTTCGATACCATTCAGCACGCTTTCCATCGGCGCGGCAAAAGTTGCCGGCCAGGAACTGCAGGTTACAACCAATGCCTCAAACGGCTTTACGGTCACGGTACAGCAGGATGGCGCACTGCGGAGCCAGACGGGCGATACGATAGACAACTTCCAGGATGGCGCCTCCACCGTAGCGCCTATTGCCTGGGATACCCCATCAAACACTTTTGGCTCAATTAATACATACGGTCATATTGGCGTTACATCGGAAGATAACTCGTTTGCTGGCGCAACGGATCCATTTGGCACCCAATTGTTCTCCGGCGGGTTTCATAATCCACTGGCGGTGTTCTATCACGATGGTCCTGCCGATGGTTCAACCGCTCATCAGGGTTTAACGCGCGTTGCGTACAAAGTCGAGATCGGCTCCTTCCAGGAAGCTGCGCCGGACTACACCATGACGCTTACGTATGTGGCCACGCCGGTGTTCTAACGCGCGACCTACGCAACTTAAAATCTTTATGACATGCATAGTCTCCGAGATTTCGGAGGTTTTTTGTTTTGCCTACCTGGTTATTGAGGCGAACTCCATGGCTTCACCAGTTACGCTATCGCGCGAAAGTGAAGCCATGGAATCATGACTGCGAATAGGGCAAGACGAAGATTCAGGCGGGTTTTTCCGGATTCGAGCGACTGATGTGCCGGGGGCGTTTCCCCTCCTCAAATTTGATGAAAAATGATAGAGTGGAGATGCGCGCATCTTATATTTTGCATTGTGTATGCATACCAAATACCAAATACCCGATACGAAATACGTATCTTTGGTTTTGCTGATTACCGGTTATTGGTTACTGGTTGCTTTCTTCGCGCCTTGGGCGCAAGCGCAAGGAACCGCCGGACTTTCCCTGCAGCCTGCGCTATTTGAGGAGCGCGCCAACCCCGGCGATGAATTTTCAAAAGTGATCCGTGCGCGGAATCTTGCTCCGGCAGCCAAGACGTTTTATGTGCGATTGCGCAATATTAAGGATGTCACCGAATCGGGTCAGCCGGTCTTTGCTGCCGACGATGAATTGACGCCATACGATTTGGCCGGTTGGATTTCCGTTTCGAGCGAGCCGATCGTTATTGCCGCCGGCGCAGAAGCTGAAGTACCGTTTACGATTCGCGTGCCGAACGATGCGGTCGGCGGTGGGCGATTTGCGGGAATTTTTCTGTCGGACCGTCCGGTGCGGCCGGGCGAAACGGGGGTCGGCGTTGGTTACGAAGTGGGCTCTATCATCAGCCTTCGCATCGCCGGTTCCGTGATCGAAGAAGCGCGCATAAGGGAATTCAGGACCGAGAAAGGTGTCTATGGCGCGGCTAACGCAAAAATTTTCATTCGCGTGGAAAACCTTGGCAACGTGCTGGTGCGGCCGATCGGCATTATCGATATTACCGATATGCTCGGCAATACCGCGCAATTGCGGGTGAATGCCGGCCGGGCAACAATTTTTCCGGGTACGGTGAGGGAATTCGAACTTGCATGGGAAGGTCCGTGGTACGCCATTGGCAGACATCAGGCGCTTGTGGCGCTGGCGTATGGTGATGACGAACGCAGGACGATTTCGGGCGTACTCACGTTCTGGGTGTTGCCGATGCGGATCATCGGACCCCTGCTTGCGGGACTTGCCGGCATTATCGTGTTTTTGTGGGTTATTGTGCGGTTGCATATTCGCAGGCGCCTTCGCCAGATGACCGCGAATGTTTCGGGCGTAGCCCGCCAGGAAGTGCTGGTTGCGGAGCAGAAAACCGCTTCGCGCGGTCTTGCCGCGACGGTTTTGGCGCTTGCGGTATTGACGGCGATTTTTCTGGTGATTTTATTCTTCTTCCTCGCGTAACTTTACGAAATACGAATATTACGAACATACGAAGTATCAGCCAATTTCTCTTCGTAATTTCGTACATTTCGTACTTCGTAAAGACCATGATTCGTCACATTCTTTACACGCTTTTTGCCGCGGTCATGCTTGCGATGGTTGCGCAAGTCGCGGTCAGCCGCCAGCCGTTTGTGCTTGGTCGGTTTATGCTTGCGCAGGTCGGCGTTTCTATTTCTACTCCCGCAAATCCCTATAACTCCGCCGCCCGGCAATTGCAGGTAAAAGAACAAAGTTTGCTTGAACGCGAAAATTCCCTGCGCGAACAAGAAGCGCTTTTGGACGAGCGCATAGCCGAGGAGACGCGTACCATGCGGTACCTGCTTCTGATCGCTTCTTCGCTGTTCGGACTGATCCTGGTTAATTTTTATCTTGACTGGCGCAAGCGGGGCGCTCAGCGTGTCCGTATCCATAAGATCGCAATGCCCAAGATCGAAGAAGTGTTCCGTTTCCGATGATTGAACGCGAAATACTTGTAAAAAGCCTCCGGATGTTCGGAGGTTTTTATGTCATAATTTTTCCGTACCATACAAGCTTCCGCGCATGGTAAGCTAATGATAAGCGATAACGCACGAATGAACGCGAATAATCCGTGAAATCACAAATCACAAATCACAAATCACAAATAAATTTCAATAGCCACAACTCCTATAACCGAGGCGGATCCGTTTTGAATTTCGGTATTGGTATTTTGGGTTTATTCGGCATTTGGTATTTGGTGATTGGATTTTTCTATGCGCCTTCGGTGCATGCCGCCAAGCTCACCTTTGCCAGCGACTTATTATCCACGTCGCAGCCGAGCGCAAGTTCTGCAACGACCACCGGAGCAAATCATACCATAACATTCGTGACCGCTGGCGCCATTCCGGCCTCCGGTTATATCGTTATTACGCCGGAAACCGGCTATTTTGCGATCCCCTCGGGGTTTGATTTTGCCGATGCGGATATTGCCGTTGCTTCAACGCTCTCGGGTCCTTATACGGATCGGACGCTTGCGGCCACGCCCTCCGCGGGCAATGACGGAATAGGCATCATCACCGGCACCAGCGGCGCCATTACGGTCACGCTGAATTCAACCGACGGCATTTCTGCCAGCTCCGTGGTACGAATTGAACTGGGGACCCATGCCACGGCAGGTGCCACGGGCGATACCCAGATCGCCAATCCTACGGTGTTGGGTACGCGGCGCATTTCGGTTGAAACACGCAATGCGGCTAGCGCGGTTATCGATTCCTCGAGCGATTTTTTTGTCGCGATCGTACAGGCGGTCACGTTAGGTCCCATCGATACGACCGATTTTGATCCGCCGGTCAGGTCAAATGGCTTGCCTTCGGGATCATCCATACCGGCAGGCGTTGAGCAAGTGGAAATATCCCTTGAGACGGATGAATGGGCGACCTGCCGCTATTCAACGACCTCCGGTACGCCTTTTGCGGAAATGGTGAACAGTTTTGAAGTTTCCGGCCAGGCATTCCATTCGACCGTTGTAGGGGACCTGGTTCCCGCAACCACGTTCAATTACAACGTGCGCTGTCAGGATTTTCGGGGGAATTCCAATCCGGATGATTATCTTATATTTTTCATCATTGAGCCGGTTAAAGCTTCTCCCGGTCCGGGATTCGGCAGAGGAGGAGGAAGCGGAGAGGGTACTATAGGCAGCAATTTTCCGTTAACTGGGCAACCATTTCCACCATTGCAGCCGCTGCCGGTGATTACCATAGAAGGCATTGCCTATCCGCAAAGCATTATTACGATTCTGCGGGATGGGCAGCCTGCCGGAGAATTGACGGCGGGAGCCAACGGAAGATTCACGGCGGACTTCTTTAATATTCCGCAGGGCATCTATACGTTCAGTCTATGGGCTCTTGATACCGATAAGCGGCAGTCCATTACTTTTGCCTCAACATTTTCGACTATTGCCGGAACCAAGACGTTGGTAACGAATCTTATTATGCCGCCGACGATCGCCATCGGAAACGCTTTTTTGGGCGAGGGTGAGGCGCTTGAAGTCTTCGGCCAGGCATCCCCCGGCAGTATTGTGGAAGTGCGCATCTCTCCGCGCATTGCGGGCGCTATCGTGCCGGAGGATATTCTCAATCATCAGGTCACCGCCGGGCAGGACGGCAAGTGGCGCGCCGAGATCCAGACCGACAGTCTGTTTCTTGATACGTATGAAGTGCGGGCGCGGGCGCTTCTGCCCGATCCGGGTTGGAGCATATTTTCGACGACGATGATCATTAGCGCCGGAGGAGCGCTGTCGGCCTGTCAGCGCGCCGATATCAATAGAGACGGAAGGGTCGGATTCGTGGATTTTTCGATTCTCTTGTTTGAATGGGGACGATCCGGTTCGCCGGCGGATATCAATTTGGACGACCGGGTCAACTTGGTGGATTTTTCGATCATGCTTACGTGTTGGACCGGGTAGCGCTCGGCATT
>JAUYLV010000065.1 GCA_030699565.1 bacterium | reverse complement strand
CCTCTCCGATATCGGAGAGGGTGTTTTTTACAGACAAGAGGTGATCAGGCGGTCTGACGCGCAGGAGCCGATTCAAGATACGAAAGGTAGGGATCGAATACGGAACGCATATCGGGTTTGAGATCCCGCAGATACCGTAGCGTATTGCAAAGTTGCTCGAATATGTCGGATCGCTTTCTTTGTATCTCTTCTTCCGTAAAATATGTTTTCGGATCCTTGTGTTTTTTGAATCCATCCAATGCCCCTTCCCATTCCTGCATCTTCCCGCCATATATCACAAGGCGCGGAATTGGTTTTTCGAGCCGTTCAGGAATCCCCTGTTCGTCATATAATCTTCCGACCGTAGGCTGATATACCATTTCCTTGATCTTTCCCATGCGGATATCCGTCGAATTGGCGCATGTCAGCTGCAGCGCGATACGATCGCCATTCTTAAAGGTGGCCACAAAGTCGATCTTCTCATGATCCTCGGTTTGGGTGGCGTGCCGCACGGAGGAAATGATATCCCCCGCCGCAAGCATCAAAAACTCGCAGAAAACTTCTTCGATCTCTTTGCCGCGCCGTTCAGCCTCCAGACGCCGCGCGTCGGCATCCATATGGCCCGCATAACGATCCTCGATTGAAGTTCTGCTTAATCCCATAGTTGCAATATTATTATAGACCCAATCATAATCGCCTGCGAATGATATTCCGCTGAAGGAAGCATAGCACTATTGCCTCCTTGCGTGAATATGCTAAACTTAAAGCCGCTCAAAATATTGTTCATGCTTGGCGCAAAAAAACCGTTGCGGTCGCTTTTCGTTATTGGTCTTGCTCCACTGGGAATGCGTGCGAGCGATTTTGCGTTACCCGTTGCGTCCAAAAAGAAGGCGAAAGAAACCGGAAAAAAGAGCGGCACCGCAAAAGAAAAGATCGGCATCGAATGGCTGAGGGATCACGAAGGCGATGCCGTCCGCGCCATAAACGAAAATCCGTTCTGGCGTAATAACGTGCTGGCCGTGGAAATCGGGCAGGAAATGTCCCTGTCGGAATTTATCGGGCTCCTTCAAACCCTCCGATACGAAAAAACCCAAACCATCGCCCGCCCCGGCGAATATGAACGGCATGGCGGCATCGTGGAAATCTGGCCAATAAACCGAAAAGAACGCTATCGTATTGAATTTTACGGAAACCGGATCGAACTCATCGAGGCAATGCCGGATAGCGCCTATTGGAATATCGAGCGGCAGCGTCTGCTTTCGCGGCGGCTCGATATGGACCTTCTGGATACGCTAAAACTCGGAGATTACGTGGTGCATGTGGATCACGGCATCGGCATATATCGGGGCAAAACGAACCAGCAGAAATCACAAATCACAGATCACAAATCACAGATAAATTCAAATTATGAAAACACAAAAACTCAAAACGGATTCTTTGTAATTGAATACGCCAAAGGGGATAAGCTGATGGTTCCGGAAGACAAAAAAGACCGCCTCTCCGTGTATATCGGACTGCGCGCACCCGAAGTGCATCGGCTCGGCTCTTCCTTGTGGTCACGCACGCGCCGGGCCGTCAAAGCGAGCACCGTGCAGTTTGCCAAAGAACTCATACAGCTTTATGCGCGCCGGGAACTCGAAAAGGGCTACGCCTTTGGCGCGGATGACCCTGCGCAAAAAACATTCGAAGCTTCCTGTCCCTTCGCCGAAACCGTAGACCAGCGCGTCGCGACCGACGACATCAAGCGCGATATGGGAGGCTACCGCCCCATGGAGCGGCTTTTGGCGGGAGATGTCGGATTCGGCAAGACGGAAGTAGCCATGCGCGCGGCATTCAAGGCCGCAATGGCCGGCAAGCAAGTCGCCATACTTGCCCCCACCACCGTACTCGCCTACCAGCATTTCAGATCGTTCAGCGAACGCATGGGGGCATTCCCGGTACGCGTAGAGCTCTTAAGCAGACTGAAACTCGAAAATTCCGCGCGTCCGGAACAAAGCACGGCCTTAAAAAAACGCGAGGAAAAAGATATCCTCCGAGATATCAAATCGGGTGCCATTGATATCGTGATCGGAACCCATCGCCTGCTTTCTAAGGACGTGACATTCAGGGACCTTGGACTGCTTATTATCGACGAGGAGCAGAAGTTCGGCGTCAAACAGAAAGAAAAGCTCAAGGAACTTAAGGCAAATCTCGACGTATTATTGCTTTCGGCGACTCCCATTCCCCGCACGTTGAATCTGGCGCTTGCGGGTCTGCGCGAGATGTCGGTCATTGCCACCCCTCCCCCGGGCCGCACGCCGATCGAAACATATGTGGTGCCCGACAACGACAGCGTCATCAAGCAGGCGCTCACCTACGAACTGCACCGGGGCGGGCAGGTCTACGTGCTATGGAACCGCGTCGAGACCATGGAAGTTGCGCGAAAAAAGATCGCGGAGCTTGCCCCGAAAAAATGCCGTATCACGACCGCCCACGGCAAAATGCCCGAAACAAGCCTTATTCGAGTCATGGAACAATTTAGAAACCGCCAGATCGACGTTCTGGTTGCTACCACAATCATCGAAAACGGCCTCGACTTCGATAACGTCAATACGCTCGTTGTCATGAATGCCTCGCGCCTGGGTCTTTCGCAAGCATACCAGCTTCGGGGCCGCATCGGGCGGGGCGACCGGCAAGCCTACGCGTATTTTTTCTACCCCATCGATGCGGAGGGAAAGCCCGTCATGACCGAAACAGGAAAGATGCGGCTGGATGCGCTGGAAGAATTTACGGAGCTGGGCAGCGGGTACCGCGTGGCCTTGCGCGATCTGGAAATCCGCGGCGCGGGGAATTTGCTCGGCAAGGAACAATCCGGCAACTTGTACCGCGTGGGGCTTAATCTTTATCTTTCCATGCTTGCCGACGCGGTCGAAGCGCTCCAGCACAGTAAAAAATCGGCATAAGACGCCTTAGGCAAAGGCAAAATGTCATCTGACTTCGGCGCATAAAAAACCACACAGAATCGTTTTGATTTGATTTTGTAGCCGAGCGCCCCAGGCAACAGCGCGTACATATCCCCTGCTTGGTGCGCATTTTCTCGAAACCCAGACGCATTAAAAGTCCGAGATTGGTGCGGGATTTAATACACTTTATAAATATTTTATCTGCAGTGTGGTAGCGTGCCAGAATATGGTATTTCTCCAAACCGTAGAAAAATCAGAACCCGACTACCCCGCGCTATTGGCGGCGATTCCCGATCCACCCGAAAAGCTATTCGTCGCAGGGAACCTCCCTGCCGAAGGCGAACATATTATCGCTATCGTAGGCAGCCGGCGCGTCACCGGCTACGGCCGCCAGGCCTGCGAATTTTTAACGCGGGAATTATGCCGCGCGGGATTCGGCATCGTCTCGGGCATGGCGTTCGGCATAGACGCCGTAGCGCATGAGGCGGCGATAAACCAAGGCGGCAAAACCTATGCCGTGCTGGCATCGGGCGCCGACATACCATCGCCCGCTTCGCACACCGCGCTCTATAAAAAGATCATCGAACAAGGCGGGGGCATCATATCCGAATACGCACCGGGCACGCCCGCGACGCAATTTCGTTTTCCGCAACGGAACCGCATCATTGCGGGCATGACCTTGGGAACGCTCGTGATAGAAGCCAAAGAAAAAAGCGGCGCCCTCATCACCGCGCGCCTTGCCTTGGAATATAATCGCGAGGTATTCGCCGTTCCGGGTTCGATCTTCTCCGAAACCTCCAAGGGGCCTAATGCACTCATCGCGTCCGGTGCGAAACTCGTTACGGAAATTAATGACATTTTACGCGAATTCAACATAGAGGCGATTGGCGTGCAGCAGCGGCTGTTCGATGCGGCGGCGCTCACCGAAGAAGAGCGCGCAATTATAGGCGCGCTTAAAGACGCCCACCACACGGTAGACGCCCTCGTTGCCGCCGTAGGCATGCCCCCTGCACGCGTTCACAGCGTGCTGACAATGCTTGAGATTAAAAATATGGTGACGCACTACGGAGCCGAAGGATACGGATTGACGCGATGATGTACTTTACACAACCACAACAACCGTTCACATCCACTTCACCACGAGAGATAACGCCATCAAGAGCGCACTGACATGCGCTTTTTTGTTCCTTATGCGTTCTTTGACATGGCATCACAATATGGTACATAGGAGGTAACAACTATGTGCGGCATCGTAGGATACATCGGTAAAAATGAGGCGCTACCCGTTCTTTTGGACGGGTTAAAGCGGCTGGAATACCGCGGATACGATTCTGCGGGACTTTGCATCGTAAATCACGAGGCGGTGCGTTTGCGCGCGCCGGGACGCATCGAAAATCTGGAGAATCTTACCCGCGCCACACCCCCGACCGGATCTTTGGGTATTGCGCATACGCGGTGGGCAACGCACGGGGTGCCGAACGAGGCAAACGCCCATCCCCACAGCGACTGCACGGAGAAGATTTTCGTCGTCCATAACGGGATCATCGAAAACTACCGCGAACTGAAAATATCGCTCGAAAAAAGCGGCCACCGCTTCACATCCGAAACCGATACCGAAGTGCTGGCGCACCTTATCGAATCATTGGTTCCCGACGCGGGATTGGTGGAAGCGGTGCGGCTGGCGCTTTTAAGGGTGAAGGGAACGTACGGCCTTGTTGTCCTGTCGACCGATGAGCCGGACAAGCTTGTCGCCGCCCGCAATTCAAGCCCTCTCATCATCGGCATCGGTGAGGGGGAATTCGTCGTCGCATCTGATACGGCCGCTGCAATGTCGTATGTGGGCGAGGAGATAACCTTGGAGGATGATGATATGGCGATCATTGATGCGAGACTACCCAAGCCGATTATTCAAAAACTCGACCGCACCCTGCGGCATCCCCTTCCCCAGGCCATTCAAATGAATCGCCAACAGGTGGAGCGTGGCGGATTTGCGCATTTCATGGCTAAAGAAATCCATGAGACGCCATTCGCGGTGCAAAACGCGATCCGGGGGCGAACCGTGAGCGAGGACGGCATGGTGAAGCTTGGAGGTCTGGAACCGGTAGCCGAAAAACTCCGCCAAGCGCGACGCATCATTATTACCGCCTGCGGAACCGCATACTATGCGGGACTGACGGGAGGCATGATGATCGAGGAATATGCCGGCATTCCCACCGAAGTGTATCTGGCATCGGAGTTCCGTTATCGATCCCTGCCATTCGACGAACAGACGGTTGTGCTGGGAGTTTCGCAATCGGGTGAAACAGCCGATACCAAAGCCGCAATAAAGGAGGCAAAAAACCGCGGACTCTTAACGCTCGGCATCGTGAATGCGGTAGGATCCGAAATCGCCCGAAAAACAGACGCGGGCGTATACAACCATGCCGGCCCCGAAATCGGCGTGGCCTCCACCAAGGCATTCGTTTCGCAACTTACCGTTTTCGCGCTCATGGCGGTATATCTGGGCCGGATGCGAAACATGCCGATCAAGACGGGTTGCCAGATCCTGCGCGAACTCGACAATCTGCCCGGGCTGCTGCAGCGCATTTTGCGCATGGATGAGTCGATCCGTGTTTTAGCCGCGCAGTACGCCCATTACGACAATTTTCTTTACATCGGCCGCAAGTACAACTACCCCAGCGCGCTCGAAGGCGCCTTGAAGCTTAAGGAGGTCTCCTATGCGCATGCCGAGGGATACGCGGCCGGTGAAATGAAACATGGCCCTATCGCGCTCATCACCAAGGATTTTCCGACGGTGGCGATCGCGCTTTCCGATCCCGTATACGGAAAAATGATCTCCAATATTCAGGAGATCAAAGCGAGGGGCGGGCCCGTCATTGCCATTGCCACGGAAGGCAACGAGGACATCAAGCATATTGCCGATGACGTCATTTACGTGCCCCAGACGATGGAGATGCTCTCACCCATTCTCGTGACCGTGCCGCTACAGCTCTTCGCCTACCACATCGCCTCCCTTAGAGGCTGCGATGTGGACAAGCCCCGGAACCTGGCAAAAAGCGTAACCGTTGAGTAACTTTGAATCCCCTCTTTTATAAAGACAGGCGTAGAGAGGTGTAGGATTATTCAGTAAACAATACCGCGGCATCCCTGCCGCGGTTTTCAATATACTAGTTTCGAGTTACGAGTTACGAGTTACTGATCTTACCCTATGACCCGCGCCACCTCTTCGAGCGTGGTAACGCCCTCCACGATCTTCAACATGCCGTCTTGCCGCATGGTCATCATGCCGCGCTGCGCGGCGAGCTCCTTGATATCGCTCACGGTCGGCGCTTGCAAAATGAATTTTTCCATCTCGTCATCGATTACAAACGCTTCAAAAATCCCCGTCCGACCCTTAAATCCCGTTTGATTGCACGCCTCGCACCCCACCGGTTCGGCAACATTTAGGGAGGCATCAAGTTTCGGCATTTCTATAGTAGATGAAACATTCTTGAACTCTTCCTTCAGGCGCGCCAGCAATTCTTCGGAGATGGGAACCTTTTTTGCGCATTGCGCGCAGATCTTACGCACCAGGCGTTGGGCGATAACCAAATTCAACGCAGGGGCGATTACCACGGGATTTACGCCCATGTTAATAAGGCGCGGAATGGCGCCGGCCGCGTCATTCGTGTGCAGCGTGGCAAATACCAAATGGCCGGTAAGCGCCGAATGCATGGCGATCTCCGCCGTCTCATAATCGCGGATTTCACCCACCAAGATCACGTCGGGATCCTGCCGTATGATCGCGCGAAGCCCCGTCGCAAACGTGTAGCCGCGATCGGGCGATACCTGCGTCTGCTCGATCCCTTCAAGGTGATATTCGATGGGGTCTTCGATCGTAATGATCTTCGTATCCTTGGTATTCACCTTTTTGACGAACGCATAGAGCGATGTGGTCTTACCGGATCCGGTGGGTCCGGTGGTAAGGATCATGCCGTTGGTTCGCTGCAGTTCCCGGGAAACCAGTTCGTACATTTCCTTGCGCAGGCCGAGCTGTTCCAAGGAGGATGCGATCGATTTCGGGTTCAAGACGCGCATTACAATATTCTCGCCATACGGCCCCGGCAAAATGGATGTGCGCACTTCAATGTTGACACCCTGGCCGATGGTAATGGTAAAGCGGCCATCTTGAGCCATATCCCTGATGTTTATTTTGAGCCCCGAAAGAAGTTTTATGCGCGACAGGATCAGCGGATAGGACGTGAGCGGAAAATACACCACATCCTGCAATAAGCCGTCGATACGGTAGCGCAGGCGCATGTGCGTCTCCTCCGCCTCAAAGTGCACGTCAGATGCGGAAGTTTTTATGGCGCCCGCGACGATCGCTTCGACCACGTCGGATGTTTGCGCCGGCGGAATCTTTAAGAGGTATTCGCCCAGTTCCGCAATGCTCTTGATGTTTTGCTGATGCTCCGCCAGACGCACGGGATCAACTTCCACTTTACCGGCGATATGCTTTTTGAGCTTTCGCGCGGCGGTGATGGTTTTATAAAAATCCCAAGCCTTTTCAAGGCTGGTTTCGGAAGCCACATACACATCGCAGGTGAATCCCCCGTCTGACTTCAGCTGCCGCAGCACCCGTTCGGCACCGGCCAGTCCCGGATCGTATGCCGCCACGGCAAGCTTTTTTCCGCGCTTTTGGATCACGGCAAGCTTTCCCTCTTTGGCGTCTTCCTCCTCTAGCAACGCCACGGCATCCGATTCCACGGGGAACGTAAGTAAATTGATGTATTTCAGCTTGAGCTTTTTGGCAAGATATTGCGCGCGCTGTTCTTCTTCCTTGCGAATAACCTGCTCAAGCCCCCCCGAAGTATGTTCTTCGGGTTTGATGACCGATTTTACGCCTCTGGACTCCATATAGTATATATTTTACGGAATTTTCGGCTTTTTCACAACGGATAACTCAATGACCGGAATTTAAAAACCCCCGGTTTGGGAGGTAATATGAGACTATAGAAGATTGTTTTTGTCATCGCGAC
>JAUYLV010000062.1 GCA_030699565.1 bacterium | reverse complement strand
AAAGAACAGATCAGGAGGGCATTGGCGTAGGCATGGTCCAACAGAATCAGTCTGTACGTTTTACCGTTTTTCCATTTGACATCTTAAACTACCAACCTCAATTGAAAAAGCTTGATAAAGCGCTCGAAACATGCGACTTCGTCCTTAAAGAAATTCCGATACGCGACGGCTGCTTTTTCGAGATTTAGTTTAAGAGTCTTACTGAATTCCATCTAGCCTTCAAGAACTCACCGCTATTAAACGCACACTCCGCCCCTAAGAGATTTCAACGCATTGTACCCATTTTCCAAGAGCATTACGACGTGCGGCGTTAGTCGTTTTTGCAGGCTTTTTACGTACGCTAATAGTGACTGCTCATCTCCACAAAGAAAACAAAAAACATCCCGCAAGGGATGTTTTTTGTTTTTCTTTTGCTAGTGGAAAACTCGGCTTTGTCCAAGCGATCGCTTGGACTTGGTGTGACGCTTGAATTTGCATTCAGATTATGGTTACATGCCTTCATAAATTTATCATGGATGTTCGGCAATATATGATTGTGGCACATTAATAAATCAGGGAGGCAACGTGGAGAAAACAGGCTTATGGTCTTCGGATGAGGTGTGGCGCAGACTTGCGGAGCATGGGTATCAGGGTTATGCGTTGAAGGACTTGATCGAACTATATCGCAAAGACCGCGAACTGCTTTTTCAGTTGGCCGTCATAGGCGTTGGAACTCATGCGCCATTCTGGGCAAAAGACGCCGCCGCCCTGGCGAGGAAACTCGGTCAGATGGTACGAAATACCGCTTTCATCAAGCAAAGCAGCGGTCATTACGGGGTTTTACATGCCGAAGGCGCCGAGTTGTGGGGAGGGGTGGGCATGAACCAGTACCAGGTCATCACATTCAGCCCGGATGATATTCCCCTTGTTCGCGAATTTCTCGATAACTTCAGCCCGATTGGCGCCAAACAGCGCAATGCCATGGAGGGACGAAGCATGCTGGAGGGAATCGTGATTTCCCATGCCGAGATGGCTTTCGCCTATCTGAATCTTGAAGAGTTTAAGGGCATGGAAACAGAAGCGCGCGTCGAAACGGAACGAACGGCAAGATCCGTCGTCACGGAAGTTAACCTGACGGATCTGGTCGCAGCCGACGGCATTCCGTTTCTTACCGCCTTGGCAAGCCAGCGTCCCGATCACCCAAACCAACCGGAATCCGTATACGCCCGCATCTCCACCAGAAAGGACAAATGCGAGCGGGCATTCCACGAAGCAAGCTTGGACATCCGCAAAAACACGTTCGACGAATCCGAAAAACGCCTGCACAGAATCTTCTCGCCCCACGAACTCGATATCATACGCCCACGATTGTCCGAGATCTGCTTGGCGATCAGAACGGCGCATGTGAAAAATCTTGGCGCATTGGCATCGAGATTTCCTTCACTGCAAGAGGGACTTTAACCAAACTACTCACTCATGAGTAGTTTTTCTTTTCCGCAAAACCGGTAACCGCATGCCTTTGCAGATGAGTTTTTTACCATTATTCAAAAAGACCCCGCATAGCAGGGTCGGCGCACCAAATTCCTTTAATGACCGGCATCGGACGAGGCGGGCTTAAGCACATAGAGAATATAATCCGCCTGTTTCCGATCCTTTCGTGTCGGTTTAAGTCCATCGAGATTTTCCACCGGAATGATCGTCACGACCCGCACGTGCGCATGTCGCAGTCTTTTTTTCGTACGCTCGAAAACGCCGAGCCGAAAGTCGCTGTGGAACGCGCCGTTAATGTGCACGATGAGCCCTCCAGGCTTCCATGCCGTTGCCACCGACTCGGCCATGGTTTCGTCTTTGGCACATTGGGCCTGATAGAGCCGCAAAATCTGCGGAACGGATATGGTATGCGTGGCATTTGCCTCGCCCATTATCTGCATTGCTTCAGTGAATCGCCTAAAATAATCATCACGAGGACACATAATATTCGCCGCGACGAATCCTCGATCATTCGTATCCATCTCATCAAGCGCGGCAAGGCCATTCCGAGCGACATCTCCGGCAAGTCGCCGGGGCATGTTGCTTGCGATCGGCGACTGCCACTTCTGCGCTTTTGCAAACTCGATAAGAGGACGGTAATCGGTTGCATAATTGTTCCAGGGACGTGACGCGCTTAAAAACTCAACCTCCGAGATCTCCCCCGCCGCATAGCGATCCATGGCCGCCTGCGTGTCGCGTTCAAACATTTCCATCGCCAAGATCACGCTGCCACGACGGCGAGCAACGCCTTCCAATATGGCAAGTTCCATGCGATGCGTCGCCGGATCGTCGTGCTGTTCGCCCACAAAGACAACGTCGGCGCGAGCAAGCGCCAATGCCAGCGATTCGAAATCGATAAATCGCTTTTGTCCGGAATCATACACGCGATGCGGGGTGTACGATGGCGCCGAACTATACTGTGTCAATGCATGGGAGATGCCGAGTGAAAAGATAAAAATTAAAAGCGCCGAAACAACAAACCCAAAATGAAATCGGGTCATACGGACTCCTTTACGCCAGATCACAACCTGCTTTTTTGAAATGAACACGCCAATGGTATCGCACTATGCTGCTTGGGGCAAACTCTTGCGCAAAGGCGATCTTATACAGGTCTTGCGCAAGCATTGACAATAACATTATTTCGTAATATAATAGGCATTTGTACCTTAAAGTAGTATTTCGCAAGAGACACCAAGAAGAAAAAAGGAGGCACCATGTTATTAGTATTTCAGGTTTTCCTTGGACTCGTCGGGGCACTAGGCCTGATCATCAGCTGCAAGCTGGCGATCGCGAATAGTTTAAGAATGCACACGTACGTCGTGTGGGGGTGGTCGGTACACGGCTTACCCGAGATCTTGTTTGCGGCAAGCGCGATTCTGCTTTTTGCAGCCTTGTCGTTCAAAGTAGCGGGTGTGGTTCTTGGAGTTATTTTGCTTCGCGTTCTCTATCTTCAAGCCACACAACACGGTTCTCACGCATCGGAGTAATCAAGGGGCATCAAACGTGCCGGCCGATACCATATTCGGCCGGTTTTTTATTTTGAAGCATGCTCCTTGTTTTGCGAAAAATCCCCGCGTTTTTAATTTAAAAAACCCTGCCAAGACGGGGTTTTATTCGATAAAGGTACGCGCTTATTACCCAAAAAGTTCACTGAAAATCGATTGCTTGGCGGCCTCATATGAGGCGTCGTCCTTCGGTTCGCGACCGGCACATTGCGTCATCACGGCCCGATAGAGGGCACGCAACAATTCCGCAAGTTCCTTATCGCCGTCATTCTTGTAGGATCTGCCGAAAATTCCGGCGCTATAGGGCTCGATGATCGAGCATTGGCATGGTTTGTTTTGCGACAATAGTTTACGCGAAAACAGAGATGCGCATACGCGCGAACCCGTTCTGTCGGCGCTCTCCCAAATCCGTATACGAATCGGTTCATCATTTTCTTTGCGCACTTCCGCGCCAAACATTGAACCGCTTTCGCCAACCGCTTGCCAAATCAGCTTGCCGGAAGTCGTCTCTAGCAGAAGACTACGCGCAACATACGTATCGGTGAACATACGAGATGGCTCCTGAAAGAAATGTAAAGAAACAAGCCCATGGAAAGCCTACACCCGGATACCTGTTCGGACAATACGCTGCGCTCCACCGCTCTTGCTACATAATATTCCATGTCTGTTAATGCTTTTTTCATAACCGGCTTCTACACTCGTCAGCATGGCAAGTATGCACAATACCGGCAAAAGCATCTTAATTAAATATTTATTAACACGTTCCAGGGCATGACGCGTTTTCTGCGATCCTGCTTTGCCGAAGGCCCTTGGCCGCGGCAGCGCACGATCGCATGCAACGCAGATCCCTGAAACGCCAATCTTCGTATGCGGTTTAAAGTACCCGCAGCGCATATTAACCGGCTGGTAAAACATACCCGGCGCGGTTGTGCATTATTCACAAGCGCGGCATTCATGCTTTCGCTCATCCCCGCCTCATCGCCTTTTGCGTACGCGCAGGCGCCATCGGGGCTTACACCCGAACAAGAGGCGCTTGTTGAGGATTTTGACCGCAAACAGGAACAGGAGAGGCAAACATTCGCCGAAGCCCAGAATAAGATAAAGGCTGAGGTAATCGGGCAGCAGGCATCATTTGAAACCAAACTCCAGGAAGACCGTCGGCGATTCGAAGAAACCACCAGCAAAGAGGAAGAACGTTTCGCCCAGGAACGCGCCAGACTTGTCGCACAGAACGAAACAGAACTGCAACGCAACGTTAAGGGCGTAGAAGACCAGATCGCCCGCATCGAGGAGCAATCCGAGTTGCAGCTTGCCCGTATCGAGGAGCAAGAGTTGCAACAGCACGATCAATTCGATGACCAGGAAGAACGGCAGCTGGCTCAATTGGACCGGGAAGCGACACAATTTCAGGAACGCCAGGTCAACGAATCTAGGCAGATGGAAGATCGGTTCTTACAAAACGAAAACCAACTCATCCAGCAGGAGCAGCAATTTTTTACCCGTCAGGAAGAACAACGCCTCCGCATGGTGCAAAGCCCGAATGTAACCACGCAACAACTCGCACAGTTCGATGCCCAGCAAGAAGCCGAGCGGCAGCGGTTTGCCGATCAAATGGAACGCCAGCGACAGCAGCTCGATACGCAGCGCACACAATTCAGCGATCGGCAAAAGAGCGATCGCGACCGTCTTGTGACGCAGCATGGAGCGCAAAAACAGCGAATAAGCGAGCAACGCAAGCAGTTCGAGGACCGCTTGACGCAGCAGAATGACGGCGGCAAAGGTTCCCTTGGCACACAACGCGACAATCAGATCCGGCAGCTCGAAACCCAGCGAGGCCAGCACGTAGCCCGCTTCGAGGCCCAAAAGCAGCGGATCGAAGAAGATATTGCGCGCCGCGGTGGAGGCCCGGAAAAATTCGCCGAACGCCGCAAGCAGTTTGAGGACCTGCAAACATCGAGTCGCCAGCGCTTTGCGGAAAGCAACCAGCGGACCGAAACCCTTCTGAAAGATCAGGAAGGCCGCTTCAGACAGCGCCAACAAGAACAGCGCCAGCGATTTATAGACATGCTGCGGGGATTATCGACAGCCACCAGCACCACGCCGATCGGCGGCGGGGGCACTCCCGAAAGCCGCCGGCAAGCCCATGATGAGCGGCAAAAAGCCCGCATCCTGCGATTCTATAACCTGCGCGTGGAGCGGACAGAAAACCGCCTCGATAAACTCGAAAGTTTTGCCGACCGCATCCAAACCCAGATCGACCTTCTTGAAGACGAAAACCGGGATGTAAGCGTGCCACAGCAAAAACTGGACGACGCACGACTCGAAATTGCCGATTTTAGAGATGACATGGAAGCTATGACCACAAGCGTTGCGGCGTTCGTGAACGATCCCGCGCATTCCCGGAAAGAAGCGCTACAGTTTGTGCTCGACCGCCATCGCGAATTCCAAGCCCGGGTAAAACAGATCCACTTCCAGCTCATTGCGGTTATTGATGCCCTCATGGCCGTGCCGCCCGCCTCTCCGTCTCCGACGCCATCGCTTACCCCTTCGGTGACGCCGACGCCTACGCCCATTGGACCCGATCTTACCGTTAGGGATCTAGGGATCAGCCTAGCCAATCCGCAGAACGACGACGTAGTATCATTCTTCGGCACGATACGAAACGACGGCAGTAGCTCTACCGTCGCAACCTCAACCGCGCGATTCCGGCTTGATATCAATGCGGACAATGTTTACGACGTGACGCTCAACACGCCCACCACTACGGTCCTCGAATCCGGAATGACAAAACTGACAACCTCAACGGCATGGGTCGCGGAAACCGGAACCCATAGCATACAGCTTTGCGCGGATATCGCGTCTGCCGTAGCCGAAGCCAATGAAGCCAATAACTGCGAAACGCTGACATTCAACGTCGCCTCAGTGACGCCGACTCCTACGCCTACGCCCACACCGACTCCCACGCCCGCCCCCGACCTGACCGTACAGGCCCTAGAATCAAGTCTTACCGATCCCGAGATTGGCGACACACTCACCTTCTTCGGAACTATTCGCAATCAAGGCACCGCACCTGCCGCCACATCGACCGCACGCTTTCGGATCGATCTTAATGATAACGGAACATACGATATGACATTGGGAACGCCAACAACCGCGCCCCTTGCGTCGACGGCAACCAAGCTCGTTACATCGACCGTCTGGACTGCAACAGCCGGAACCCACCAGATACAACTTTGCACGGATATTTTTGCGGCAGTCGACGAATCCAGCGAGGCGAATAATTGCATCACTATGATGGTTACGGTTCCTTCGCCAAGCCCGACACCGACGCCAACGCCTACGCCGACGCCCACACCGACACCTACGCCAACGCCTACGCCGACCCCAACTCCATTGCCCACTCAAGAAATCAGCATGGCATCCGGCGACTTCTTCTTTACGCCAACGAGTATCACCGTAACCAAGAATCGGCCGGTTCGGATCACATTCGCCAATACCGGCGAACACACCTTCACGATCGATGAACTCGGCGTTGACGAATCATTAAGCGGTGCTGCACCTACGGTGGAATTTACGCCCACGCAAACCGGAACATTTACGTATTACTGCGCCATGCCGGGCCATCGCGACGCGGGCATGTCCGGAACCATACATGTTCAGGAATAACAACATAATACTATAACACTATGTATTCTCCTTTTGCCCATTTATTCACCATAGAAACGCCGGAAACCTTTCCCTCCCCGCCATCGCCTCCTCATGGACGGAGGCGATGGCTAGCGGCGGGGAGTATTGCCGCGGCAGTCATCGGCATAATACTGATCGTGCTCTGGATAAGCGCATCACGCAAATTTCAAGGCGATCCCGCATTGCAGCAGCTTGAATTACTCCGCCAGGAAATGCAGCAATTCGAAGAAACCGAATTGAATGATTCGCTCGAGGCGGAGATCGCCGATATCAACACGGCATTCGGATTGGATGTGGAGAATGCCAATACGGAATAGATAACGCTCGATATTGCAATTAAATAGCAGGGCATTCCCCTGCTATTTTTAATGTGGGTATCGCTTTTCATGGGCAATGAAGCCCTGCGATAAATTCGCTCATCGCCCGTTGGATTTTTTCCATCCCGAAACGCCCTTTGCAACTTCTCCACTCGCTTTTACGAATGCGGTCCGTAATTCGCCCATGTAACCTTTACCACTCTGTTGAGAATAAAAATGGAGAAGATTACCCTTAACCGTTCCCACGCTCGCCAGATAAAGACATTTCTCATTCCTGTTTACACCCTAATACACGCCTTTGACAAATCACACATACGCGTTATGCTGCACAATTGGTCATCTTGGGAGGTACATTTACATGAACATACGAACAATCGATCAGGATGAGCGCTTGACTAGGACCATGGTCATTCCCACAGCCTTCTTCTGCGTATTCGGGGGCATTATTCGGGATCTGGAGTTTGCGGGTATTGCGGTTTCACACACGACCGCGATCATCGGACACGCCACGCTGGCCTTGGGCATGCTCGGTATCGGCACAATGTTCTTCTTCGCATTTTTGCACATGAACGATCATTACCAAGACGGAACTCCCGTCGGGGATGCGGAACGAAACTATGAATACTTCGAATAGACGATTGCAGTCGGCCGAAATCTGGATGTAATCAATGCACATATTTATCTGCTGCAGCAAAGCATTTTACGGACACGTTGCCGAGGTTAAAAAGAAGCTTGAAGCGATAGGACATATCGTCACTCCGCCCAACGGCAATCTCGATCTTGTGCGCTCGCATTGCGCATTCAATGTCAGCAGGCAACCCTGCTGATTTTTTTATTTATGCGCGGCAAAAAGAAAAGCCCGGTCTGCCGCCGCAAAAAAAAGCGATCGCAACGATAGTCATTAAAGATGCGGCTCCGTAAGGAGCCGTCTTTTTATTGCCAAAATAATCGACGCAATACACGCAAAGGGATAATCCAAGCCTCCATGCGTTCCGAAAACCCCAAATACTGTGCTATTCTGCCTATAGCATGCGGCACAAACAACACATCATCGGTATAGACGCGCGCATGTATGGCGCCTCACAGACCGGCATCGGCAAGTATATTGCGCGTCTTTTGGAATTTACGCCGCCGCGCATGCCCGAAACCCGCTTCATCGCATTCCTCCGCGATCCGGAATACGCGGAATTCTCCAGCTCCCATCCGAATGTCGAAAAGCGCCGGGTCACGGCAAAATGGTATGATTACCGCGAACAGCTGGTGCTGCCGTTCGAACTTATGCGGACACGGATCGATCTGATGCATTTTCCGCATTTTAACGCGCCCATACTTTACCCCGGGCGCCTTATGGTCACCATTCACGATCTGACACCCCATGCCTTTCCCGGACCGAACATGCGTTCGTTTTGGCGGCGTACGATGTATCACGCGGTATTCTCCTCGGCGGTGCGCCGGGCACGGCGCATTATCGCCGTTTCCGACTACACCAAATCGGACATTATTAAAACGTTCGGAACGGACGAGGAACGCATTGCGGTCATTCGCGAAGGTATCGATAGCGCGTTTTTTGCTCCACACCATAAAGAAACTTCGAAGGCATTGCTGTGGCAGCGCTACGGCATTGCCCGGCCCTTTATATTGTACGTCGGCGTCTGGCGCGAACATAAAAATCTTGTTGGGCTCATCGAGGCATTTTCTAAATTGAATAAAAAGTATCATTGCGACGATGTAGATTTGGTGCTTTGCGGAAAAGAACAGCGTTCCTACCCGCAAGCGCGGCATGCCTGGCGGCGGCTGGGACTTGACCGGCGAGTAAAGCTCCCGGGATTCATTCCCGAAGACGAGCTGCCATACTTTTACCGGGCCGCGGAACTTACCGTCATTCCCTCGTTCGCCGAAGGATTCGGATTTACAGGACTGGAATCGCTCGCCTGCGGCACGCCCGTAGCCGCATCCGACGCGACGGCATTGCCCGAAACGCTGGATGATGCCGCCGCATACTTCGACCCTCGCGATACGGATGAGATGGCAGAATGCCTGTTTAAGGTGTTGAAAAATAATGCGTTGCGAACCAAGCTAATTGCCAACGCTCCCGAAGTCCTTGCCCAATACCGCTGGGAAACCATGGCGGATGAAACGGCAAAGCTATACCATGAAATTCTTAACCCATAACACGCCCTTGACAATATTCATATATGTGCTAGAATTGTTTCCATGCGTTTATAATGCAGAAGGGAGAGATGCCCTTTAAAAAAACTCCGGCCTAAGGGTTATAAGCCTGCGTGGCTTCCCAATACGCATCCTTAACAGGACGCCGAAACGGATTTCGTGCAGCATCCCGCAAATGAGGCAGGCCGCGGAAAAGAACGCCTCCCGCCTTGAAAGCAAAGGGGCTCCAGCAATGGAGCCCCTTAAAATTTATTCAAAAATTATCCAGATGTTTTGTCAAGAAAAAGGTGCCAGACACCTTTTTTTGATTTTATGAATATTTTATCTCGCCTGTGTATGATTACTAGTTACTGGTCACTGGCCGCCGTTTACTGTTTCCATGCACCCATCCCGCATTTTTTTCTATGCCTGTATCGGCTTTATCGCCGGCATCGCCGCCGGAAATTTTTTCGCACTTTCCGACTGGTTGCTTATATGCCTATGTATCGTGGGATTAATGGTGCTCGCTTGGCACGGTTTCAATACTGTAGGTATATCCGCACTCGCGCTCGTGGCTCTAGTGGCCGGCCTGGCAATCGCCGTCGATGAGCGGACAGCATGGGACCGGGCACGGGCATTTTTCCTCGCCAAAGCGCTCGCCGAACCGGATGCGATCATAGCCGTTGTCACACGCAGAGCATACCTTAAAAATTCGACATACTATCGAATCAAAACCGATGAGGGCACGACCTTGGCGCTGCTCATTGCGAATCAAAAACCGCTGCACATAGGCTCGATCATTCGCATCGCCAGCCCCATATTCGACACCGACAGCAAATCCGAGCCATTCCTCAAGCGCGACGGCGTGGCCGGTACCATTTTATTCCCCGACACGGCGGAGACGATGGGTCGCGAGCAGGCACTGCGCCATGCATTTTGGGAGAACCTGGCTTTGGCGCGCGAATCGTTCGAGCGGCATTTGGCGCTGGTGTTACCGGAACCCCACGCATCGCTCGCCGCGGGACTCCTGACCGGCGCGCGCACCGGACTTCCGCAGAACCTTAAAGACGATTTTACCAGAACGGGTTTGGCGCACATCGTTGCCGTATCCGGCTACAACATCAGTATTCTTATCGTTGCCGTATCCACGATCATCGGCGCGGTGGCACTTTCGCGCGGGGCCGCCTTTTGGGTGGGCGCCGTCTTCATTGCGCTCTTTGCGATCTTTACGGGTGCGGCCGCCTCGGTCGTGCGCGCTTCGGTCATGGGATTTCTGGTGATCCTTGCCCAAAAGGAATCCCGCATGTATTCGGGGCGCGTAGCCTTGGCATTCGCGGGCACCGCCATGCTTGCCGCAAATCCTCTGGTGCTGCGATATGATCTCGGCTTTACCCTGTCGTTCCTGGCCACCACGGGACTTTTAATGCTGTATCCGCTGCTTGCCGAGCGCTTTGCGCATTTGCCGAAATTCCTTGATGGCAAGGATTTGGTGCTGCAGACGATCTCCGCGCAACTTTTGGTATTGCCGGTCATCATCATAGCTTTCGGCAATATTTCGACGGTTTTTTTGGCCGCAAACATCGCCGTGCTGCCGTTCATTCCGTCCGCGATGTTCTTTTCGTTTTTCGGCGCCATGGCCGGATTGGCGCATATCGGCATCGGCCGGATCATTGCGCTGCCGGCATACGCGATCATTTCCTATCAAATAAGCGCGATTAAATTCTTTTCCGCAATACCTTCGGCAGCCGTTTCTTTGCCATCAAGCGCATTGCGATGGGGCTTAGGCAGTATCGCCGCGGCATTTGCGATTTGGATCTATTACAAACTAAAGGATAATTCGATTAAGAGCTGAACTATGAAGCGCTGGATAAAAAAATCGAGATATCCGCTGCTGTTCCTGCTGGCCACCGCATCGATTGTTCTATGGAAAGAATCGCAAAAACTCCCGAACGGAACCTTTACGATGCACTTTTTTGATGTCGGACAAGGGGATGCCACCATGGTGGAAACACCGTCGGGCGCGAAAATGCTCATTGACGGCGGCCCGCCATCGGCGATCGTAGAGCAATTGGGACGGGTGCTTCCGTTCTGGGACAGGTCCATTGACGTTGTCGTATTCACCCATCCGCAACTCGACCACATCGGGGGCTTACCGGACGTTTTTGAGCGTTATGAGGTGAAACGGGTGATCATGGCCTACGCGCCCTATCGCCTTGCGGCTTATGAGGAATTATTGGAAATAATCGAGCACCAGCACATTCCCGTTACCCTTGCGCGGCCGGACGTTGTGATCGATTTTGGAGACGGTGTTGTAGCCCAAATCCTTCACCCGACGAACAGAGCCGCCGAACGCATCGTGGAGTCGGACATCAACGAAACATCGGTCATTCTGCGGATCGCGTACGGAGAAACGTCGCTACTGGCCGTGGGTGATGCCGGATTTGAAACGGAAAATGCGCTCATTGCCTCGGGCGCCCCTATCGACGCGGATATTCTGAAAGTCGGCCATCACGGATCGAAATATTCATCGAGCCTGCGGTTTCTTAAAGCGGTGACACCACGCATCACCGCTATCGAGGTTGGACGCAATAATCGTTACGGCCACCCGACACCCGAGGCGCTCGACCGAATTGCCGCGGTCGGTGCCGCCGTTTTCCGCACCGACCGCGACGGCACGATAACAATTGCAAGCGACGGACATGTCGTTTGGAGGGCGGCGGATGGCGCGTGTATGCTGCATATATTTTGCAAACAACGCCCTCAAATACTATTTTCTGAATAATACCTTTCTCTATGACTTACCCTATTACATGGCTGTAATAGGGTAAGTCAAAACAGGATGGAATTAATAATCGTATGACAAAAATTTCCCGAATTCCTCTTGCCGAACATGAACGCGAAAACCTTAAAGAAGCTTTCTGGCAAGTTTTGGTAAGACTCCGTAAAACACGCGACATCGAAACATTACTCATTAATCTGTTAACTTCCACAGAAGTCGAAATGTTCTCCAAGCGCCTGCGGATTGTTAAACTTCTGCTTCATGGAAGCACGTACGCGGAAATTCGCAGGGAACTCAAAGTTACCGATTACCCCATAACCCGTCTTAGCAACACATTACACGCAGATCGTCGATTCGGCGCAATACTTAAAAACTTCCTTCGTGAGATATCCTAACGAATCATACTTCGCACAACCCCTTACCCTATTACATGGCTGTAATAGGGTAAGCGGTATTACCGCGTTTCATATATGAAATATATCAATGCGCGTAGCAATACGCATGTTGACGGTGATAAACGCTTCTGTAATACTGTTTTCGAGATCCTTGTAAATTTATTACTGCCGAATCTTTCCGATGAAAGGATGGGTATCGAATGACCAAGCTTGAAACGATCGTTGCGGCTTTACTCGGTGAACAATCGCGTGAGGAGACCGCGAAGCGGGACGCAAAAGCATTTCAGCAAAATCTCGACCGCGTAACACCCGAAGCAATGAAGCAATTGACGCCAAAAGACATTGCCGATCATATGCGATCCGTTTACGACGAAACGGCGAACGCCTATGCCGAAAACCCTCACACCCAGCATGTCGTCGATGAGATTGTCGAATTCATGAATCTTATGCCGGATAACGGCATCGTGCTCGATGCCGGCTGCGGCACGGGACGAGACGCATGCTATATGGCATGTAATGAAGGATCCTGCCGGGCTCCGTTTATGGAACGGAAGCGCAAAGGCATAAAAACCATCGACCGGTATGCCGTTCCGAAAAATGCCTGTTTCGTTGTTGCTATCGACGGGTCCAAAGATCTTCTCGATCACGCGATCGAACGGTATAAAAACTTGCGCCGGCAATCCCAGAAACGGCTTCCGATTACCTTCGTGATCGGCGATATCCATCAGCTTCAGCTGCCGCATATTTCGGCCTTTGCGCCGTTCGACGGCATCTGGTCATGCACCGCGCTCTTTACGCATACGCCCGAAGCGCTCGTCGATCCTGTGCTAAAAGACATCGCGAAACTGCTCAAGCCCGGAGGCATCTTCTTCACCAGCTATACAAACGGCGCCGTGGCCGGCCCGTACGACAAGCTCTTGGCCTCGCAAACCGGCCGGATCAAGTATTTTTCCCAGCCCGATCCCAAAGACATCGCCGAACGCGCCAAGCAAGCCGGCCTCGCGCTCGCAAAGCAAACATTCGGCGATTTTGAGGTAAACGACAAGGTGATCAAGCCGAACCTGTTCGTATCGCAATTCTTCGTCAAGCCCGCCCGATAGCCTTCGGGACAATTCACTCGCAGCGAATGGATTTTATTATATAAAAAACCGCGCAATATCATGCGCGGGTTTTTTTCATATCGTACAGTTTGCGACGCTGCGTCTTGGTCATCTGCAGCAATAGATCGCATAAACGAATGCCATCGATATCATTCAGTGTTTCGGCATGTTTGCGACAAAAACGTACATGCGAATCTTCAATATTTCCATCGTCGAGGACAATATGAAGACTTCCCCCAACCCCATTGCCGGGCTTTGAATAATACGCTTGGACCAAGGGCGCGACATCAGGAACCGTTAGCCTTTTTAAGATGCTCACGCTCTCCTCCTTTTTATATGTTGTAAGGGGTAAATATAACAACGCAAGACGCGTTTGTCAACGGCATTGTTTAATAGACGCATACTGCGTATACTGTAATTACATGCGCCATCGGATGAAAAAAGCTTCGTACGCCATTACCCAATGGATCGGCACTCCGGCTTCGATTTTTGTTCATACGGCTTTTTTCGTGGCCTCGTTTTCGTTGTACTTCATTAACGTTTCATTGGATAAGATCTTGCTTATATTGACGACAGTGGTTTCGCTTGAGGCGATCTACATGGCTATTTTCATTCAAATGACCATAAATCGACATGCCGAAGATTTGGAGGAAGTTACGGAAAACATCGAGGAGATATCCAAAGACGTCGAGGAGATCTCCGAGGACGTCGGCGAAATCTCGGAGGATGTGGAAGAAATATCGAAGGATGTCGATGTACTGCAGCAAAGCGAAAAACAGGATGATATCGAGGAAGCCAGGACCCGCGTTACGCTCGAAAACATCCAATCCGGTTTGCAAAAGCTCCTTAAGGACATCGAAACCTTAAAACAAGAGACCCTTAAACATTAACCCGCGGAATCATCCGTCATCCCCTATGGACGAACAATTAGCCACAAAGACAAAAACAACCCCCAAGGACGTATTTTTGCATCTTTTGATGATCGGCACGCTCTATACGAGCGCCATCAGCTTCATAGCGCTGTTATTCCAATACATCAATCGGTTCATTCCCGATCCCCTGCAATATTACGAGCAATACGGAATCAATCAGAGTATTCGTTGGTCGCTTGCCGCGCTGGTGATCGTGTTTCCCGTGTTTTTATGGATCGCCCGGCATCTGGAGAAGGATTTTGCCGCGCATATGGAAAAACAGCAGCTTGCCATCCGCAGATGGCTATTGAATCTTACGCTCTTCATCGCGGCCATCACCATTATCGTCGATCTAATAACCCTTATTTACAATTACCTCGGGGGTGAGTTGACTACCCGCTTTTTGCTGAAAATTCTCGTGGTCCTGGCGGTTGCGGTCGGCATATTCACCTATTATATCTGGGAACTGCGGCGGGAAGCGTCCGGGCGGTCTGCCAAAATGCGGAACCTCGGCAATATAATCATGGCCATTGTGGCATTGGTCGCCATCGGCGGATTCATCATTGCGGGTTCGCCCCGATCCGAACGGCTACGACGATTCGATCAGCAACGAGTCAGCGATCTGCAATCCATCCAATACCAGATCGTGGACTACTGGCAGCGCAAGCAGCAGCTGCCCGATTCCATCGATATCCTGCGCAATGACCTGGCGGGCTACATTCCCCCGCAGGATCCGGAACGGCAGCAGCCGTATACGTATCGCAAAAAAGGCGACCTCGCCTTCGAACTCTGCGCGGCCTTTACGTTGCCATCGGATGCCATGGATGCAAAGTATTCCCAAGCGGTCCCAAGGCCGGTTGGGCCATTTGGCGAACAAATGGGAGAAGCCTGGGAGCATGGCGCGGGAGAGAAGTGTTTTGAACGCACGATCGATCCGCAACTATATCCGCCCTACAACCAGCAGGCTGTCCCGCCGAAATTTTAAAAGCATCCATCAGTGCAATACGTAAAACTCCGCTCATATTCGAGCGGAGTTTTAATTTCTACAAGCTATCAGCTAAAAGCTTTAGCTTGTCTATTCGTATCGTAATGCCTCAATAGGATCCAAATGCGAGGCGCTGCGGGCGGGCAAGACCCCGAAGCTGATACCAATTATGGCCGAAACCCCCACACCAATGGCAATCGCGTAGAGCGGAACGATGAAATGCCAACTCATGCCACTTGAGATTGCAACAACCGAAACGATCCACGCCAGAAACGCGCCCAAACCAATCCCTAAAATCCCGCCCAACACCGTCACCAGCACCGACTCGGCAAGAAATTCGGACAGAATATTCATATTGGTTGCGCCAACCGCTTTTTTGAGGCCGATCTCGGCCGTTCGCTCGGTCACAGCAACATACATAATGTTCATGATGCCAACGCCGCCCACAATGAGCGATATTGCCGCGATGGCGACCAGTAAAATCGTAATGCCGTTAAAAACGGTATTGAGCGTATCAAGCACGTCCGCCTGGGTAGCAACCGTAAAATCGTCCTTAACGGAATCCGTTATGCGATGATTCTGGCGCAATACGCCGCGAATATCTTCCGCGGTGATGTCCCCCCGATCGGTATCGGCTATTTGCACCACACCCCGCGCGATATGGTCGATGCCCAGCAGTTTTTTTTGGGCGGTGACCAGGGGCATGAACAGCATGTCGTCATCGCCGCCCACCGGACCGCCACGCGAATTATATACGCCAATCACCTGAAAGTTTAAATTGCCGATACGTAATATTTTCCCCACGGGAGGATCCTGCTCGAATAGATCGTCGGCGATGCCCGATCCGAGCAATGCCACTTGCGCCGCTCCCGCGTTTTCGCCCTCGGTAAAAAACCGGCCTTCGCGCAACGTTCCCTGATCGATCAAAAAACGATCGGCGCTTGTTCCGGCATAGAGAACGCTTTTTTTGTTTTCCCGATACCCCGCCACCGCCTGCCCTATCGCGATGCCGTAGGCGCCGGTCACGTTCGGCAGGCGCTTTATATCTTCCAGATCGCGCTCCTTGAAGGAGGTTATAGCCACCACCGCATTAAAATTTTGCGCGCCAGGCCCTCCACTCGCATTGCTTGCCGCGCGATTTTTTGTCGTAGGAGGAACTTTGGTAGCGATCACCAGCGTGTTGGAACCCAACGAGGAGATCTGATCGTTGATGAATCCGCGAAAGCCCGCGCCCGCCGACAGCACCATGATGACCGTGGCGATGCCGATCACAATACCCAGCGTCGTCAGCATCGTGCGCGCAGGATTAGCAAACAAAGACTTGATGGATTGTTTGAGGGAGGAAAACATAGGAAAGGATTGCCGCGTCATCTGCCTGACTGGCCAGATTCCTCGCAATGACAGCTATATATAATTTTACTTTTGTTCGATTTTACTCATACCGAAGCGCATCGATAGGATTTAGTTTTGCGGCTTTTAAGGCGGGATAAAGACCAAAAACGACTCCCACCAGCACCGAAACTCCAACGGCAAGAACAACCGATTGGGGAGAGACCACAAAATCCCATTCATAGCCAAGGTACCGAATCGCTATTGCCGCGCCGTACGAAACGACAATACCCACGACAATACCCAATAGCCCCCCAAGCCCCGTCAACATGCCGGCTTCAAGTAAAAATTGGTTCCGAATAGCCTTATGGGTTGCACCGACCGCCTTGCGAAGCCCGATCTCGCGCGTCCGCTCCGCAACCGTCACCAGCATAATGTTCAAAATACCAATCCCACCGACCACCAAGGCAATGGCGGCCATGGACGTGAGAAACAGGCTTAAGGCGTTGGTAATGGTACTTAAAATTTCTATGGCCTCGGCCTGATTGCGAACGATAAAATCCACATCCACATCTTCTCTGATGCGATGGCGTTCTTTTAAAAGCGATTTGATATCCGCGACGGTTTGATCGACCGCATCCGCCGAATCCACCTTAATGCCAATCCCCTGCAAATGACTGATGCCCAAAAGCTGCTTCTGGCCGATCTTCAGCGGCATAAAAATCATGTCATCCTGATCCTGAAAGAACGAACTGCCGCGGGAAGCGATGACGCCGATGACCCGCAATGGAATGCCCCCGGGCTCCGCCTGTGAAGCATTCTTCACCTTCACAACCTGTCCGATCGGATCGACACCCGTGCCGCCGAAGAGTTGGTCGGCAACCGTTGAGCCGAGCACAACCACATTGGCATTTCCACGGTCTTCTTCTTCGGTAAAGAACACTCCTTCTCGCATGGTAAAGTTCACCCCGCGCGGATACTGGTAATCGGTTGCCGCAAAATTCGTATCGATGCTCACATATCCCCAGGTAACGGTGGCAGCGCCCATAACCGATGCGTTAACCGCCTCGGCATGGGGCACGCGCGAGGTATCGCCGAGCGCGGCGGCATCTTCATTCGTAAGACTGGTGATAATGACGCCAAAGATCTGTGAAGGCGGGCCATTCTCGTTCGATGTTCCGGGTTCAATATAGAGCAGATTCGTTCCGAGATTCGTCACCTGACCCAATACCAGGCTTTGGGCTCCGGCACCGAGTGCGATAATGATAATGACGCCTGAAATGCCGATAATAATGCCAAGGATCGTCAAAAAAGACCTGCCCTTTCGGGCAAGCAGCGTCCGAATAACAAGTTTGATGGTGGCAATGAAGTACACAGAAAATTATCGCTTTTCTGTCATTCCCGCGGCGACGGGAATCCAAACCCTCTCATCTTTTATAGATTCCCGCCTCCGCGGGAATGACATCCTTTCAGACAAATAACTATTTATTCAGATCCTTTCCATCCACGGCAACCGTACGCTGCTGGACGCGTTCATCACTCATGATCGTTCCGTCTTTTATGCGAATAATGCGTTTGGCATGATTGGCGGTATCCGTTTCGTGCGTAACCAAAATAATGGTTCTACCCTGATCGTTCAGCTGCTGCAGGATATGCATGATCGCATGCCCCGATTTGGAATCGAGATTTCCGGTCGGCTCGTCTGCAAAAATAACCGCCGGATCGCACACCAACGCCCGTGCAATGGCCACGCGCTGTTTTTCGCCCCCGGATATTTGATTGGTAAAATATTCCAACCGATGCGACAGGCCCACCGCATCAAGGGCCTGGCGCGCAAGGCGATCCTGGTCTTTTTTCTTGCTGTAAACCAGCGGCAGCTTCACATTATCCAGTACCGTGGTGCGTGCGAGGAGATTGAAGGATTGAAACACGAAGCCGACGCGCTCGTTCCTTAATTTCGCCAGATAGTCATCGGTAAAGTTCTTCGTATCCTGTCCCTCGAATTCATAGAGTCCCGAAAGAGGCCTGTCCAGAAAACTTAAAATATGCATGAGTGTGGATTTGCCGCTGCCCGAAGGGCCCATAATAGCGACGAATTCTCCAGGATCAACCGTAAATGAAACATCATGGAGCACGGAAGTGACCACGCCCTCGTTGATATAGTCCTTTTTGAGTTTTTCTACCCGAATAAGATGCATATTCCTAGGCGCATTATTTGATGAATATTACCACCTCCTGGCCTTCCGAAAGGCCAGAAAGCATCTCCACCAAACCTTCGTCGGCCGCAAGGCCCGTTTCCACTTCCACCTCGTGATAGGTTTTCGTTTCCGCGTTATCGATAACGCGCACATACCGCTTACCCTCCTTATTGACCACCGCGCGCTGCGGGATGGCCAGTGCGCCTGCTCTTTCGGCGGCAAGGATCGTCATGTTCGCGGTCATGCCGGGCTTAATTTCGCCAATCGCTTCAAAGGCGGCTTTTACTTTGTAGTTTACGATACCGGATATGACCGTTGATGCCGGATTAATACTTACGACCGAGCCTGTAAAATGTCGGTCCGGTCCCAGCGCATCAAACGTAAAATCAACGTGCTGGCCGGATCGCAGGGATGCGATACTGGCTTCCGAAATATTCGCCTCGACATACAGATCATCGATATCCTGCACTATCATGACTTCTTTTAATGCGGTGGCGTGTTCTCCAACCTTTATATCCACCTGAGTGATCGTTCCGGCGACTGGAGCGCGAAGCGTCGTGTTGGCAAGCACTGCCTGCGCGGTCTCAACCTGCCCCTGGGCGGTAAGTATCTGTGCCCGGGCCACATCGATATCGGCAGGTCGCGCCTCTGCCTTCTGCACCGCCAGATTCGCCCGAGCCTGCTCCAGCGCGATTTCGGCGCTCTTAACCGCCGCCTCAGCCGTAGCAATAGTGCTTTGACGGGTTTTCAGCGCAGCCTGATAAGCATTGTAATTGGTCACGTATCCGGATGCGTAGACATTGGGAATGGTGACCGTCCAGGTATCTGCGGTTGCGGGTGATGAAGCGAATTGAATGGCAAGGCCAAGCATGCCCATAGAAACCGCCCCCGTCCTTACATCACCCGAAGCCAGCTCCAAACCACTCGTCTGGAATTTTAGGCCGTTTCCGCTCGAATAGATGCTGATATGATACGAACCCTCTTCAGATCCCGTATAGGTTCCGGAAAATGTAGGTATGACGCTGTCCGGATTATTGGCGGCGGGAATGGCGGTAATGGAGGTATTCAAAAGCGTCCGGTATGCATTGGCAATCGCATTATCCTGTTGCGCCGTTGTATTCACAAGGCTTGTATTGGCATTATCCAGCGATACTTTGGCGGCATCCACGGCTTTTTCGGCCACGACAATCGCCTCATTCGAAACACCCGCCAAAACCTTGGCGTAATTTGCTTTCGCCTGCGCAAGATTTCCCTGGGCGGAGGTGAGGGCGGCAAGCGCATCCGTCTGATCGAGCACCGCCAGCGTCTGGCCGGATTCGACATGATCCCCTTCGGCCACCCCGATGCGTTTGACGACGCCGCTCGATTTAAAGCTCAGGTCAAGATCCGTACCCGAAACCACCTGACCGGTAGCCAGCACCGTCAGGCTCAAATCCTGCCGCTTGACGGTATCGGTCTGAATATTTTCGGTTTCGGCATTACCCCTGAAAAAGATCGCATAACCCACACTTCCAAGCGCGATCACCGCTATTGCGGCCCAGATCACTTTCTTTTTCGTAAAATATTTCAACATAGATATATGAGATTAATTTAAAATACAAAAATTGAAAAAGGGGTATGTAACAATTGGATCAGGGATTAAAATCACTATCAGCGATCTTTTTATTTAATGCGGCATATTGAGCAAGTTCGCGATCGCTTAAAATTTCGAACATGGCCTTAAAATGTTCCATGCCCATTTCCATCGTGTCGCGCATTTGCTTTTCGTGCTTCTTGGCGATCTTTACCGTAAGCGCGCGGCGATCACCGACAACACCCGCTCGAACAACCAATCCTTTACGCGCCAAACCATCCACAAGCTGGGTGGCCGCACTCGAGGTGACCCCGAGCGCTTCGGCGATTTCTTTGATACCGCTGGGATGTTCCCTGATAGCATAAAGCGCCATCCATTGCGATGGCGTTATGGAAAATTCCCCGCGGGAACGATACGCATGTTTTGCCATGCCGCTTGCCACCAGTTTGCGCTTAATGGCGTGCATGTCCTCAATGATGTTTTTTATATGGCGCGCCCGATTTCGCATAGATAATACGTAAGATGCTTAATACTTAAGTATCTTAACATAGCATGAACACCATGTGAAGTAAGCCCCGTTTCAATGGGGCTCGCTCACGCATGCCGCAACCTAGACATGCGAAGTTCTAAGCTTGCCGTCGCGCGCATGCCGTTCGATCGCAAGCTTGATAAGGCGATCAATAAGTTCGGTATTGGAAATTCCACTCGCCTCCCAGAGCTTCGGATACATACTGATATTGGTAAACCCGGGTATGGTGTTAACTTCGTTAAAAAGAATCTCTCCACTCTCTTTAAGGAAGAAATCGACCCGCGTCATGCCTTCCAAACACAGCGCTTTAAAAACCCGAATCGCCATTTTCTGCACATTCGCAATTTCACCGCCCGTCAATAGTGCGGGAATTTTGAGCACAGCACCCTTCTCATCGATATACTTTGCTTCGTATGAGTAAAATTCATGCGAGGGAATAACCTCGCCCGGCACGGATGCGATCGGATCTTCATTGCCGAGCACGGAGCACTCGATTTCCCGACCCCTAATACACTCCTCGGCCAAAACCTTCGTATCGTAACAAAACGCGTCCTCTACCGCCGCGGCAAAATCCGCTTTGGTCTTCACCTTATGAATCCCCACGGAGGATCCGAGATTGGCGGGTTTGATGAAAAACGGCTCCCCCACCGCAACAACAATGGCTTCATATGCGGGAAGCGTCCCCTTTTCAAACGCCATAAACTTCGCCATAGGAATGCCCGCGTCCCGGCATAGACGCTTCTGCACATCCTTATCCATGCCGACCGCCGATCCCAATACACCCGCGCCGACAAACGGTATATCCAAGAGTTTCAACAGCCCCTGGACCGTTCCATCCTCGCCAAACGGTCCATGCAGCACGGGAAAGGCGACATCGGCGGACACCAGACCTTTTCCGGAAATCGGCATCAGTTTTTTGTCGGAATCGCCGGAAGGCACCACGGCAATGGGTTTTCCCGACATGTTGAGCGCGATCAGTTTGGGATTTTCCGCGTTAAGCAAAAAACGGGCCGCATCATGCAGCCGCCAGCGCCCGTCCTTCCCTATGCCGATCAACACGGGCTCATATGTATTTTTATCGAGCGAAGTGATGATGTTCCGTGCGGATTGCAGAGAAACTTCATGCTCCGCGGATCTACCGCCAAAAATAACAGCGACGCGAATCCTTTTCATAGGGTCATGATTTCCTGATCCTTCCGCTCAACGGCCTCTTCGATCTTTTTGTTGTATTCGTCGACAAGTTTTTGGACGTCGTCTTTCGCTTTGAAGCGTTCATCTTCACGAAGTTCTTTCTCATCGAATAGGCGCTGTACCGCCCGAAGGGCGTCTTCACGCGATTTGCGAATCTCGATCCGGGCTTCTTCGGCTTTTTGATGCAGCAGCTTCACCAGCTGTTCCCGACGCTCCTTGGTCAACTGCGGAAGGTTGAGCCGGATGCCTTCGTTATCGACGACAGGATTGATGCCGAGCTGCGACTTCAGTAGCGCGTCTTCAATAGGCTTTACGGCCCCCTTATCCCATGGCTGAATCACCAAGGAGGTCGGCCCCGTCACATGAATGGCCGCCATGTGTTTTATGGGAGTTCGATTCCCGTAGTATTCCGCCTCGATATCTTCGACCAGCGCGGGTGTTGCCCGCCCCGTGCGCAGTGAAGCAATGTCTTTTATGAAGACATCAAGCACATGATCGAATGATTTTTTACAGTCCTGGAGAAATGATTGCATAAGAATACGTATTTCGTATTTAGTAGTGTAATTTAAAAATATACTAAATACTAAATACCGGATACGAGATACGAACGACTACTTTCTCACTCCCGCCCACAGCATATCGCTCGATAACGTACCGAATTTAAGCATGCGTACGGGATTCGGCGTAGGAATCACGTGTACCTGCCATGTGGCTCCGCCATCGATGCTCTTGTAAAGTTGGGTGGCCGCTGCCACGTAAATTTTTAACGTATCCGCCGGATCGACCGCAATGGCGGTAATCGGCAGCAGGTTCGGCGGAATAATAAGTGGAAACTCTTCCCATGTGGCGCCCGCATCGGCTGTTTTAAAAACGCCTGCCGACGTCCCCAAAAATAGCACATTCGGATCGGTCGGATGAAATGCAAGATCGAATATGCCGGTAATATTCTTACCCTTCGGGGGCGTCACTTTCAGTTCCTGCCAAATTACGCCGCGGTCATAAGACCGCTCTATGCGAGCCGAATCACGCCCCAAAAAGAGCAGATACATGAAATTGCCGTCCTGCGGATGAATATAGAGCCGGCGGATGGGACTGGCAAACCAATTACGAACACTCCAAGACTCCCCCCTGTTATTGCTCGTAAGAAATCCCCCGTCGGAGGTGCCGATATATACCATATGGGGAAAATCATAGTCGACGGCGACCGTATATACGCCTGACTGGGCCTTAGGTGATCGGTAAATCTCGGAGAATGTTTCGCCGCCATCATGCGTACGCAGCACCATACCGAAATTCTGCTGCGTCACCGCCAGATACACGGAACGCGGGTCATGCGGATCGATCGCAATCTCGTAAATCGTGGCGTTCGCTGCCAAAATCCCTTCCGGATCGACAACCCGGATCCAATCGGCTGTGGCGGTGGCCGTGCCGGTAGTGGAAACAAAAAGCCCGTTTCCGGCGCTACCCATTAACATTTGCGACGTCGATTGCTCACCGTCAGTTTGCGGCACAAAAACCATGTCATAGATGCCGATACCGCCGATGCCGGATTTTTCGCTCAAACGCGCGCGCGGCACCCAGGTTTCGCCGGCATCATCCGAAATCAATACGCCCTGATCGCCTCCAGACCGCCCTATGCGCACGGTCGAAGAACCACCATCGCCGCCTTCCCGTCCGCCCAAAAGCAGCGTGGCTCCCACGATCACGCCTAATATAATTATAATGATGGTAACAACGATGATAAGCGTGGACTTCACTGCCGTATATCGTATTTTGTATTTTGCATCTTGTATACGAAATACCAGATACGAAATACCGATACGAAAACCTGATTATCCAAAAAAGTGTGTCATCTGCAAAAAATCACCAGTTGAGAAAAAATACATCCAGCGCAAGCCTTGGATTCGTATTCGTGTGGGTTACGAGTGCGTCGGTGCGAAGCAACGAGCGAATACGCCTGATGAGCTTTTGCGGGGCCGAAGTATGCGCAGCCGCATCCGAAATCTCTCCCCGAAGCAAATAGGCGGCGAAAGCGAGAAGCTGGCGATACCGTTCGGGGCTTTTTGTCCAGGATTCGGCAAATTTGAACCGAAGCCCGTACGGCATCTCGCCGATCGACGCAAAGAATTTTTCGAATTCCTTGCCCGATGCGGGCGGTATGTCCATTGCGGCATCCGTCTTCGGCGGAGAAAACGCCACGCGAACGGCACGAGAGCGGATCGTAGGCAATACCGCGCCATGTCGTTCCGTTGTCATAATGATCAGCGCCTTTCCCTGCGGCTCCTCAAGGGTTTTTAACAGAGCGGAGGCGGACTCCTGCGCAAGCAATTCAACCCGTTCAATGATCGCCACTTTGTAACCCCCGCATGCGGCGGTCAGTGAAAGTCGCTGTCGGAGCGCGCGGATTTCGTCGATCGAGATCTCTTTATCATCCATGCCGCGTTCCAACACGAAAAAATCGGGATGCGCGGCAAGTTTTTCAGATGCGGTTTTGAGCGCCTCTGCGGCAACCGTACGGGCTATCTCGCCCGTTCCGGACCCCCGCGATCCCCCAAAAAGATACGCATGCGCAAGCGTTCCGGCTTTACCTTGCATTGAAAATCGTTCAAGAATGGCCTCGGCATCCATTCATTAAGTATATGCCACCGGCCGTGTAAAAACAATGAGACTCTGGAACAATGTAACCGATGTCATGCTGATGCAATGGTCGTGCCATACAAGAAGCATCCTAAAATCCCTCCCGCTTCGCGTACTCCCTTTAGAAAAGGGAGAATAAATCCCCCCCTCCCCATTCCTCCTTTATAAAAGGAGGTGCCCGCTGTGCCCGTCCGTAGCCTAGGCGCAGGAGGGAAGGGCGGAGGATTTTTAAAAAAGGGGGAATAAATCCCTCCCGCTTCGCGTACTCCCTTTAGAAAAGGGAGAATAGGAGATTCTTCCTTTATGTTTTAATCAAGGAATCAGAAAGACCAAAAGGGATAGTTCTTCTGCGGTCTCAATGCGAATGATCTTCGGTTAGCGCTAGGTAACCGAAGCGACAAAATCGGAGAATTTCTTTTTGAAAACATCCCCGCCGAATTCTTCCGCGCGCCTGCGAATAACCTTGCCATCATAATCCCCGAGCCGCTCCCGCAGACGGCGCATGCCGTCGGCAAGCGCTTCCGGTACCGAATCATCAAAAAATTCACCGCACACACCTTCGACAACCGATTCGGCAACCCCGCCTTTGCGCAAAGCAAGCACCGGCTTGCCCGCAGCCATGGCTTCCACGGCCGTGATGCCGAAATCGTCTTCGCCCGGAAAAATAAACGCCGTGCTTCGTTCCATGAGCTCTTTTTTGCGTTCTTCCGAAACCGCTCCGAGAAAAACCGTCTTTGCCGATTCATTCATGCGTTCGAGGTTATTTTTCTCCGGTCCATCCCCCGCTACCACCAGCGGGAGCTGCAGCTTATTGAACGCACGCACCGCAAGATCTACGCGCTTATAGGGCGCAAGGCGCGATACGATAAGAAAATAGCCATCATCGGGCTGCCCGGGCCTGAACACCTCAACGTCCACGGGGGGATATATTACCGCCGCATCCCGGCGATAATATTTTTTTATGCGCTCGGCAACGGTTTGGGAATTGGCAATAAAATAATGCACGCGATCCGCTGCCGCGCGATCCCACACGCGCAGGTAATGCTGCAGCATGCGCACCGGCAGCGACAGTATGCGTTTTTCGCGGGTATCACCGCGATATTCATGCGTAAAATCCCACGCATAGCGCATAGGAGTGTGGCAATAACAGATATGCGTGGCATGCGCGCGGGTGATAACGCCCTTGGCGAACGCGCTGGAGGACGATATAACCACCGAAAAGTCGCGCAGATCGAACGACTCGGCGGCAAGGGGCAGAAGCGGAGCAAGATATTTCGGACGCCTCTGCAGCATGCGCGGCAGGCTCTGCAAAAAAGATGGCACCACGTGCTCCTTGTTAAAAACGCCGCCCATCGCTTTTTCGTCATACAAAAGAGCATGAATGGGAGCCTCGGGAAACATCGTTTGCATGTGGCCCAAAACCCGCTCCGCACCTCCGTGGTGCAAAAGGTAATCGTGCACAAATGCGACATGTTGCCGACAAGATTCCATGATTACTTGATTAGAACGGCTAATGTTTCTGCTGCACACCGATCCCAGGAGAATCGCCCGATATTTTGGCGACTGGCCTCAATAAGATCATTGCGCAATTTTCGATCCTCCGCAACACGGCCCATGGCATCGGCGATGGATTCGGGATCAGCAGGATCGATATACAACGCGGCTTTGCCGCCTACCTCCGGCATCGCGGA
>JAUYLV010000052.1 GCA_030699565.1 bacterium | reverse complement strand
AACCCTGTCATTCCCGCGGAGGCGGGAATCTATATAAACCATGATAATTCTGGATTCCCGCCGTAGCCTGCCCTCGAGAAGTTGGGGGCGGGAATGACAATCGGATGGGTTTCGTAATTCATAGGACTTTATTTTTTACTTGATAGTCTATGCGCATATCAAGCTCCGCATTCGCACATAAAAAGCATATTCACGAAAAAGACACCTGCGATGGCGATAATATTAACCCGCCGCTGCAGTTTTCCGTTATTCCGCAGGGCGCCAAGAGCCTGGTGCTGATTTGTGACGATCCGGATGCTTCAGGCGGCACATGGACGCATTGGACGGTTTGGAACATGCCGCCGGATACGACCGAAATCACCGAAGGGATGCCGCCTCCCGGCATTGAGGGTCTGACCGGATTCGGTAGGCCAGGGTATGGCGGACCCTGCCCGCCTTCCGGCACGCATCGGTATTTTTTCAGGCTGTATGCGCTTGATACGATGCTCGAACTTGCCAATGGGGCCGATGCCAAAACTATTTTGGAGGCGATGCGGAGTCATGTTATGGAAGAAGCGGAGTTGGTGGGGCTGTACGCCAAAAACAAGATGTAGTAACTCGTCCCGCCTATATGCGGGATCCCGCCTAATCGGAACAAAAAATTGAAGCGGCGGGATAACTCGTAACTAGTAACTAGTAACTAGTAACTCGTAACTCGTAATTACCGATATGGTGTGGCTATGATGGAGTTTTGTGTTTAAAGTCTGCGGGATTAACGGTATAATGCTATAAGCGTTGAAAGACGCTTTTTATTGTACCCATGAAAATTTTTATTGCCGCAAAACCCGGCGCAAAAAAACCGCGCATAGAACAGGTCGATGATACCCATATAGTCGTGGCGGTCAAAGAACGCCCCGAGGACGGCAAGGCGAATGCAGCGATTATCAAGGCGGTTGCGGCGCATTTCGGCGTGGCCGCCTCGCGCGTGCGGATGATCAGCGGAAGGACGGCGCGAAAAAAAGTGGTCGAAATATAATCGCATATCTTAATACTGAGAAGTCGACTATGCTCTATCTTTTGTCGCCGGAGCTTTTTCCCCACCCCTTTTTTGCCGCGCTGTTTACGGTCGCGTCTTTAGGAATCGTGGCCGTCGAGTTGAGGATTTTTTTAAAAAAATCCATTCCCGGCGCCGAACACAAGGATAAAAGCTCGCTATTCGTGGTGCTCGGCGGAGTCGCCGCTTTTATTTTTTTGCTTTGGTATTTTTCGTACGCGCGGATTGGCATTATTCATAGCGCCTTGGCAAGCTATATCGGATTCGGCATGCTGTTTTCCGGCTTTTTCATCCGGCAATGGGCGATCCAGACGCTGGATGACTATTTTACGCCCATCGTCTCCTTGCAATACGATCACGTACTCATTGACGGCGGGCCATATCGATTTGTGCGGCATCCGGCGTATACCGGCCTGATGCTGGAGCTTGCGGGAGCGGCGCTTGCGGCACGCAACGGAGCCGCCCTTGCTGCGGTCTTCGTCTGTGTGGTACCCTCACTTTTGTATCGCGTTTGGGTTGAGGAGAAGGCGTTGCGGGAAAAATTCGAAGACGCATACCGATCGTATCAGAGAAAAACAAAAAGATTCATTCCCTACATTCTCTAGTGCCGTTACAAATTAATTCTGCAACCATTGCGAGATTAAAAGGGGCTTGGAATAGACATGCTTAAGCGCAATGATCATGCGAAATTAATTTGTAACGGCACCAGCATAACAATTTTTAATTTATAATCTACAATTTTCATAAATTTTCAATAATGTAATTTGCAAGCAATGCATTCGAATTTTGTTTGAAAATTAAAAATTGGAAATTGAAAATTACTCCAAACATGTCCACTATGCATAAATATATCATCGGCATCGGCGCCGTCATTCTTGTGGTTGCCTCTGCGCTCACATTCGGCAGGCGTACCGCCAAGGCCCCCCAAGCCCCCGAACCGTACGTGATCGGCGTTGTGGCGCCCTTCACGGGTGAGGAGGCCTGGTATGGAAAGCTCGCGCGCGATGTCGTGGGTATGGCGCTGGATGAGATTAACGCCTCGGGAGGCGTAAACGGCCATACGCTCGAAGTTGTTTTTGAAGACGGCAGGTGCAATAGCGATGACGCCGCCGCAGCCGCAACCAAACTGGTGACCGAGCATAAGACGCAAGTGATCCTTGGCGGATTTTGTTCGGGTGAATTGCTTGGAGCCTTGTCCGTCGCGGTTGGGGCGAAGGCGTTTGTGTTTTCCGCAGGGTCTTCGAGCGCGGATCTTACGGGGATCGATCCGCACTTCGCCCGCAATTATCCGGGAGATGCGGCACGGGGGCAGGCGCTTGCCGGCGTCGCGCAAACCGACAAACACTGGAAGAAGATCGCCATCATCCAGGAACGGCGCCGGGAGCCGGCCGGGATTTCCGCGGCACTGTCGGCGGCGCTTGCCGCCAACGGGATCGGCGTGGCAACGGAAACCTTTGCCGCGGATACCGACGACCTCTCCACGGTCGTAAAAAAACTGCGTGGTCAGCGTCCGGATGCGCTCTTTATCGATGCGGAAACGCCCGCTGCCGCGGAACGCGTTTTGCAAGAACTGAAGGCGCTGTCATGGACGGTTCCGGTTCTGGTTTCGGAGACGGTTGCGTCTGATGCGGCGATCATCGAGCGCAATGCCGCCGCGCTCGAAGGCGCGATCGTGGTGACGTTTGGCTCAGATCCGGCAAATCCAAAATTCCGGCATCTTCTTGATGCGTATAGGGAACGATATCAGGCCGAATTGCCAAGCCCGCACTACGCCCAAACCCTGTATGACGCGGTGCATATGATCGGTGATGCCGCAAAGAGCGTGGGTAATGACGGGGAGACGATCGCGACCTGGGTGCGCATGGCGCAAAATTGGCAAGGCGCTTCGGGTGCGGTCACCATAGGCCAGGATGGCGATCGCGTCGGGAATACCGCGCTTGGCGTAGTTAAAGGCGGAAAGTTGGAACCCTACGCGAATACCCAACAATAAATAAACACATCCAAGACCATAGAAAGCCCGCGGAATCCTCCGCGGGTTTTTTGCCGGGTGTGCGGCATATTTTTATGTCGCAAGGCATAAATATTGCGCGTGTTGGCTTGATCTCCGCAGCATATAATCCGCCGAGCGTGCCGTGCCACGGCTTTACGGAGAATATATTCCGTGATAGGGTGAAAGTTAATTGCGTCTTATGGCAAAACAAAAACCCACTTTGATTATTGTGGAATCTCCCACCAAGGCCAAAACGATTTCAAAATTCGTCGGTCCGGGTTTTATCGTAAAATCTTCCATGGGACACATTCGCGATCTACCCAAACGGCAGCTTGGCATCGATGTCGACAAGAACTTTGAGCCTAAATACGTCGTGCCGCTGAAGGCAAAAACTACGGTATCGACGCTCAAAAAGGACGCGGCCAAAGCGGGGCGCGTGGTGTTGGCAACTGATGAAGACCGCGAAGGCGAGGCGATCGCATGGCACCTTGCGCAAGCGCTGGGACTTGCGAATAAACCGGTAAAAAAGAGAAAAACAAAAATCAAATCAGACGCGGAAGCCGATGTGGCTCCCGAGGAATCGCGCGTTGAACGCATCACGTTCGATGAAATCACCAAAAAGGCCATTTTAAAGGCATTGGAAAGCCCGCGCGCCATCAATCAACAGCTGGTGGACGCGCAGCAGGCGCGGCGCGTGCTTGACCGCCTGGTGGGGTATAAACTATCGCCGCTCTTGTGGCGCAAGATATCCAAGGGATTGTCCGCCGGGCGGGTGCAATCGGTCGCGTTGCGGTTCGTGGTAGATCGCGAACGCGAGCGGGCGGCGTTCAAGCCGGAGGAATATTGGACGATCGGGGCGCTTTTGGCGACCACGGAGGCGGGAGTGGCTCAATACGAATCGCAAGAAAAAGAATCCAAAGAATTGCCCGAAGGGGTCTTTGAGGCCAAACTCGTCAAAGTCGGAGAAAAAAAACTGGAGAAGTTCGATATCCCGAATGATGCCGAGTCGAAAAAGATCGCCGGCACGCTTGAAGGGGCGTCTTGGACGGTTGCCACCGTTCACGAAAAACAAATGAAGCGCAATCCCATGCCCCCGTTTACGACCAGTACCCTGCAGCAAACCGCCGGGCGCAAGTTCGGTTTTTCGTCCGCACAGACGATGCGGCTAGCCCAGATACTCTATGAGGGTGTGGATCTGGGCGAGGCCGGATCGACCGGTCTTATCACGTATATGCGTACCGATTCGGTGAATCTTTCGGAGGAGAGCCTTGAGGGGGCCCGCGCGTTTATCGAAGGCGCATACGGCACGCCCTATGTGGAAGGCGCGCCTCGCCGCTACACAACCAAGTCGCGCCTAGCCCAGGAAGCGCATGAGGCGATCAGGCCTACGGATCCCGCGCGCGCTCCCGATTCCCTTGCCGCGCATCTGGAACCCCGCGCTTTAAAGCTTTACGACCTGATCTGGCGCCGTTTTATCGCGTCCCAGATGCCGCCGGCAAAGTTTTTGGAAACGGTGGTTGCGGTCTCGGCGAACGATTGCCTGTTTGAGGCGCGTGGCCTGGTTAAACAATTCGACGGCTGGCAGCGGGTGTATCCCTCCAAGTCGAAAGAAACGCTGCTTCCGAAGCTTGCGGCGAACGAAACACTGCATCTGGCAAAACTCAATCAAGAGCAGCATTTTACGGAACCGCCGCCGCGATATACGGAAGCATCGCTCATTAAAACGTTGGAAGAAAACGGCATCGGCCGGCCTTCGACCTATGCGCCGACGCTTTCGATCGTTCAGACGCGGGGTTATGTGGCAAAAGACGAGCGGAAGGCGTTCATGCCGACCGAAATCGGCTATGCCGTCAATGATCTTCTGGCGGAGCATTTTCCGCTCACGATAGACGCGCAATTCACTGCAAAAATGGAAGAGGATCTTGATCGCGTGGCGGCGGGCGATGTGGCCTGGCAGTCGGTGATCGGTGAATTTTACGGTCCCTTCGCCAAGACGCTTGCCGAAAAACAGGAAACGATTACCAAAATGATCGAAACAACGGAGGAGATTTGCGAAAAATGCGGCAAGCCCATGATCATTCGCATGAGCCGATTCGGCAAGTTCCTGGCTTGTTCCGGTTTCCCG
>JAUYLV010000048.1 GCA_030699565.1 bacterium | reverse complement strand
TACCGACACCAACGCATCCATTGTGGGGGCATTGATCGGCGCAAACGTCGGCATCGGCGGCATTCCCGTCGAGTGGATGGCGTTTCGCGCCGAATACCGCCGCTCGCTGGATCTGGCCAATCGTCTGCTTATCGCGGCGCTTGATCCTTCATTATTCAATTAGTTTGTTCCGGCGGTCCGCTCTTCATATAAGAAGCGGCCGCCGGAAATCTTTTCTTCATTTGCGCAGAGATGCGTTCCGGTCAGGTGACGGGCACGCATCTCTGCTCATGGGAGCGGAATGTTCTTTGAATGAAATTTATACAATGGAGGTTCTATGCTCGAGACCAATGTTTTCAAAGGCAGATTGCTGAACGTATTTCGTCGGGTATATCCGAACGGTGCAGATCCGGTTGTTAAGGAAATCGTGCGCAAGAAACCCGCGGTGTTCGGTCTGGTATACGATCCTGTCCGGGATGCGGTTGCATTCGTGCGGCAGGAGCGGGAGCCGTTTAAAAGTCCTCTCGATGCCGGAATTAAAACCGAGGTTCCCGCCGGACATATCGAAGCGGATGAACTTCCGCGGGATACGATTAAAAAGGAAGTGCGCGAGGAAATCGGTGTCGACATTCGGCGCGATCAGTCTTTGCTCTTGAACAACGAATCGTTTCTGGCGGTTTCTCCAGGTTGGACGGACGAGCTATCCATGCCTTGGTTTGTGCGGATCGAGCCCGGTCAGTGCAATGACTCGCGCACCGTATTCGGTGCCGCCGAAGAACATGAACGAACCGAGTTGGAATGGATTCCCATTCACACGTTGTCGGGTATGACGTTCGACGACCTTAAAAGCTGGGGGATCGTCCACTGGTTTTTGTATATGCGCCTGAAGGGTGACGCGCGTTGCCGGCCATAACACGAACGAGATCGGAGGATATGATGCATTCAGAACCTTTTGTCACATCGTTGGATCACACCGACGCGTACAAGCGAACCATGAACGCATGGCAGTGGACGCATTTTCGCAATTTGCCGGTCCGATTCTCGTTTCATTACCGGAACAATACGCCGTATAGGCTCGTTGATTTGGTCGATGAGAACGTGCTTCGGCAGGATTTGGAAGCGCTGCGGGAGCTGTCGTTCACCGATGACGAGATAAGCGCAACGGGAAGGGAATTTTCACCCTTCAATCCCGTCTTCGCCTCCGATGAGTACCGGCAGTATCTGAAGCAATTCCGCCTGCCGCCCATCGGCGTGGCCAGGCAAGGCGATACGTATGCCATCGACGCCGTGGGTTTCTGGCCCGACTCCAGCTGGTGGGAAACGTTCGTGCTCGGCATCGTGGCTAAGCGCGCTGGCCAGACCCTGGCCAAGCATGTGTATGGCAGCCGGGGCATGGATGAAGCGTGGCGCCAAAACGAACGCAATCTGCGGAGCAAGACGGAGCGCTTAAAGCAACATCCGATGCTGCAGATGGTCGAATTCGGCACGCGGCGGGCGCTGGATCCGGACATGCACGATTTTAACGTGGGGTATCTGGCGTCGGAACTTTACGCATGGCAATTGGTCGGCACGTCCAACATTCGGCTGGCGCGAAAGCACGGCATCTCGTCCAGGGGCACTATGGCGCACGAGAACTTCATGGTGCTTGCGGCGCTATTTGATGGCATGGGCTTTGGCGAGCAGGCGATCCGGCGATCGCAGATGGAAGTCTTAGATAACTGGGCGACCTTTTACGCTCCGTACTCGGGCGACGCGCTTTTGGTCGCGCTCAACGAAACCTTCGGCGGTAAATCCTTCTATGAGGATTTTGGAGCAGAGCGGGCGCGAAGATGGAAAGGCGTGCGTCCCGATTCGGGCGATCCCGTCGAGGAAGCTCAAAAGGCCATTGCGTTCTACGAGCGATGCGGGATCAATCCGCGCCAGAAAGTGTTGTTCTTCGCGGACGGGCAGACCACCGATTCGATGATCCTGCACCATCAAATGTTCAACGGGCGCATCAAAGACGTTTACGGCCCCGGGACGCACATGACCAACGATGCGGGTTTGCCTACGCTTTCGATCGTAATGAAAGCCACGCATGTGTATGTCAACGATCGCTGGGTGCCGACGGTGAAGCTTTCCAATAACCTCAAAAAAGCCACCGGTCCCGTCGAGTATGTCGAACGCTACAAGCGGATCTTCGGCTATACCTCAACATTCACCGAGGAATGCCACTGCTGATCACAAACCTCCTTCACGTATTCTCCCGTACGCCTGCACTATAAGGCATGCGTACGGGACTTTCATAGAGTTCTGGTGCGTTATCGCACGAGGGCTCTTAGAAAAGTCATTTGAAAATCAAACAAAAGAATCAGAGAGGAGTTCTCCATGTCACGACGGCCGATACTGTTTTATTGCCCGCAGATGGAGCGGGTTGCAAAGGATGTTCGGCGTCATGCGGCCTTGCTCGACTGCGCCGTGGATCTTGGCGAAATAAAATGGTCCGAATACCCCGACGGATGGTTCGATACGCAAAATCTTGAAGTTGCGCGCGGTCGCATGCGCGATGCGCATGCGTTCTTCCTGATGTCCATCGACACGCCCGCGGAATTGGTGCGCCAGGCAGGGGCTCTCTATGCCTTTCATGCGTATGAGGCCGCAATGCTCGACGTGTTCCTGCCGTATTTTGCGCCGGGAACCATAGAAAAGATCGAGGTGGCGGGACGCATCGCCTACGCCAAGACGGCCGCGCGCATGTTGAGCGTCACCCCGCCCTTAAGGTGCGGCATCCCGAAATTCCATATCTGGGACATCCACAACGAAGCGGAGCAGTTCTACTTCGGCGACACGGTCATCTATGCGCCGCATACCGCCATACCGCGTCTGATCGCATTGGTTGAAAATACGAAATTACCCATTACGTATGTATTCCCGGATCTGGGCGCGTACGACCGGTTCGTAAAATATAAGCCGCATTTTGTCGGAAGAGACTTGGTGCTATGCGAAAAAAGGCGCATGGGCAGCGAACGCGAGATTCGCATCATCGAGGGAAATCCGCGCGATAAGCACTGCGTCATCGTCGATGACCTGATCCAAAGCGGCCGCACGCTCATTGCCTGCGCGCATCTGCTCAATCAGCACGGCGCCAAAAGCATATCCGCCTTCGCAACGCACGGCGTGTTTCCTTCCGGAGCCATAGAGCGCATCGCCGATTCAAAGCTTTTTACGGTGGTGTGTGTAACCGATTCGGTGCCGCGTAGCGCATTGGCGATGAAGCAGGCGGGTTTTACTACGCTGTCCCTGGCGTCCGACATGGCGCGCATCATTAAGGAGTCATGCCTATGACCGAAATCATAACCATGAAAAAACTTGCCGGGCTCAAAATCGGCATCTGCCAAATGCCCGTGACGCCCGGCAGGCCCGACATCAACACGGAATACATTGTCCGCGAAATTGCCGCAGCCGAAAAACGCGGTGTCGATATCGTTGTTTTTCCCGAGCTCTGCGTTCCGGGGTATCTCATCGGCGACATGTTCGAAGACGAATCGTTCGTTCGGGATGTTCTGGCATGCAACGAGGAGATCCGCCAAGCCACCCGAAGCGGCATCATCGCCATATTCGGCAGTTTGGCCGCCGATCCGGATAAGAAAGGGGAGGACGGACGCCTGCGCATCATGAATTCCGGATGTACCGTTCAAAGCGGCTCTTGGATCCACCGCACGGAGAAATTCCTGCAGCCGAATTACCGCTTCTTCGACGATGACCGGCATTTCTTTTCCCTGCGAAAATCGGTGGGAGAAGATTTGGAGCAGCAAAGGCGGATGACGGTGGCCGGAGCGCTTAACCGTTACGACATCCGCGATTATTTTCGGACATGCCGGCTTGAAACGTCCATGGGCAATATTGCCGCAGGCATCATGCTTTGCGAGGATATGTGGCATGACGATTATGCTTACAATCCCGCCGCGTACCTTGTTGAGCGGGGAGCGCAGATCCTGTTCAATCTTTCCGCATCTCCCTGGGGCTGGCAAAAGAATCGCAAGCGCCACGCGGTTGTCAAAAAACTTCTTGCGGATTGCCCCGTCCCGTTCGTGTATGTGAACAATACCGGACTCCAGAACAACGGGAAAAATCTCATCGGGTTTGATGGCTCCTCAGCGGTGTATCGTCCGGATGGCGAGATCGTGTTCGAAGTTTCGCCGTATGAGGGCGGAACGCGCGATATCGAGTTAGCCGATGCCATGCCGCCACTTATCGCAAAGACGCAGAACGACACGGAAGAATTGTACCTGGCCGTGCGCAATTGCATTCGATGTTTCTTTGGCGAAGGCGATACGCGCAAGGTGTTCATCGGGCTTTCGGGCGGCATCGATTCGAGCTTGGCCGCCGCACTCTACGCGGACGCGCTGGGCGCGGATCGCGTGGTCGGCGTGCATATGCCGTTCGTGTACACGCAGGAAGATTCCACGAGCTTGGCGGCGGAGGTTGCAAAAAATCTCGGCATATCGCATCAAACGCGGCCGATCGGCGATATCGTTGGCGCCATCTGCAGCCAGACCGCCATATCGCCCGATGATGATCTTGCCTATCAAAACGTCCAAGCCCGTGCCCGCATGGAGATTCTTGCGGCCATGGCGCAGAAAAACGGGGGGCTGTTTACGGCGAATTGGAACAAAGTGGAGGCCGCGTTCGGCTACGGAACGCTCTATGCCGATGTGGCCGGAGCATTGGCGGTATTGGGTGACATGGTTAAACGCGAGGAATACCAGCTTGCCGAGTACATTAATCGCGTGGTGTTCGGCCGGCAGGTCATTCCGCAGGCGTGCTTCGACAAAAAACCCACGGCGGAACTTAAAAACGCCCAGGTCGATCCTTTCGATTACGGATCGCTTGCGCGTAGGGGATACCACGACGAGATGGTGCGGGCATTCACCGAATTCCGAAAAAATCCCGAATGGTTCCTCGAATGTTATGGAAACGGGACGCTTGAGACCGAACTGATGTTGGAGCCTATGACGCTCGTCAAACTTTTTCCCACGGCGCACGCATTCATCGAAGATCTGGAAAGGCATTGGCAGCTGCTGCACCGCTCGTACTTCAAGCGCGTGCAGTCACCTCCATCGACCGTGACGAGCAAGCGTTCGTTTGGCTACGATCTGCGCGAATCAATGCTTTCGCCGTATTTTACGCGGCGATATAAACGCCTAAAAGAAGAGTTACTTCACCATGCCGTCTCATAGCGCCATCATCCTCTTCGGCGGGTCGTTTAATCCGCCGGGGATCCATCATCGCACGATCGCCGGCAACATCCCGCAGGACGGGGAGCAGCTTGTCATCGTGCCCGGCGGCTACTATAAACAGAAGGCTTGCTGGAGCGATGTAAGTCCGCCAGATCGCAAAAAACTGGTTGAACTCGGATTTGCGGGGTTGGAAAACACCGAGTTCGATTTTTACGATCTTGACCGCGGGGTGTATACGCCGACGTGGGAGTTGCAGCAGCGGTATGCAAAGCAGTATCCGCATGCCGACATTTGGCACGCGGTCGGTCCCGATCTGGTGGTCGGGGGCGCAATGGGTAAGTCCGAGATCCAACGTCTGTGGCATCGCGGTCCGGAAGTGTGGGACCGGTTACAATTTTTGGTCTTGTCCCTGCCGGATTTTACCCCGCCGGATGGGGATCTGCCGCCGCATGCCCGCCGAAGGAATATTCCGATCCTACGCGGGCGCAGTACGGAGATTCGCGAGCGCATTGCGCGCGGCGAACCCTTTGGCCATTTGGTTCTTCCCGAAGTGTATCGGTATATCGCGGAGCATCGCCTCTACGGATACCAACATCTACCCGTCGCATAAGCGGCGGGTCTTTTATTGACTACGGCGGAAAATTTGCTACCGTAGGGAGAGATTGCCCTTTTCCATATTGAATATTCGGAGGTCTGTATGTCTTCTGAACGTAAAAATCTAGGAATGAGTATCGTGGATCCATCACGTTACGGCATCGATCCTGACCGGGGATTCCTACCCAATCCCGATCCCATGCGGACGGAAGATTTGCCGGATACATACGCCCCATGGAAACAACTGGCGCGCGATCTTCCCAAACTTCTGGCCACCGGGCAAATCCGCGGAAAGCTATACCGCATGCCGGCGCTTTCGGTGCCGGCTGTCGCGGATCAGCGCGTATTGCGTGCCTTGTATCGTATGGTCGCGTTTCTTGCGCATGCAGACGTGTATCCTGCCGGTAGCATTCGTCAGGCCAAGCCTTCTATTGCGCAAAGCGTGGCAATACCCCTTTGTGAAATTTCAACGCGCCTGGGTGTGCCGCCTGCGATCACCTACGATCCGTATGCGCTTTCCAACTGGTACCGTATCCGTCCCGACGGCCCCATAGAACTGGGTAACATCGCTCTCATTCAAAATTTTCTCGGGGGGCAGGATGAAGAATGGTTCATTCTGCCGCATATCGAGATCGAGGCGAAATACGGCCGGGCGTTACGGCAGTTTCCCGTTGCGCAATTCGGCGTACTCGTTGGCGATGAGCCCACGGTTGCCGAGGCGCTGTGGCAGATTGCCGATGTCACCCAATCCCTCTATGAAACGTTGAAGCGCACGCTCGACGGATGCGATCCCTACATCTATTATCATCGGGTCCGGCCCTTTATACATGGATGGAAGAACAATCCCGGCCTACCCGACGGGGTCATCTACGAAGGCGTCGACGAGTTTGGCGGCAAGCCCCAGCAGTTCTATGGCGAAACCGGCGCGCAAAGTTCCGTGGTACCTACGCTTTATGCGCTATTGGGCATCGAATTTGCCAAGGATTGGTTCTGGGATTATTTGCTTGAAATGCGCCGATACATGCCGCCGGCCCACCGCGCATTCATCGAAGCGGTGGAGCAAGGGCCGCCGCTGCGGCAATTCGTTCAGATGGCGTCTGACCCACATCTGCGTGATGCGTACAATGCAACCATCGAAGCGCTTGCGCGGTTCCTACAGCAGCATTACGAATTCGCCGATATCTACATTTATCGGCAGCAGCAAAAATCCGCCGCCAATCCCACGCGCGTGGGCACGGGCGGCACGCCCTTCCTGCAGTATCTGCAGGAGCATATCAAGGCGGTGCGCGCGCATCGGATATAAAGTCGGTAACTGGTAACTCGTAACTCGTAACTCGTAACTAGTAACTAGTAACTCGTAACTCGTAACTGGTAACTGGTAACTAGCAACGAGTAAATCGTAGCGGGTAGTAAGTAATTAAGCGGGAA
>JAUYLV010000037.1 GCA_030699565.1 bacterium | reverse complement strand
TTTGGTTATTGTTTCTTGGTTATTGGTGATTTTCCAGTATTGCCGCTTTATAAAATTGCGTATCGATCGTATAAAAATCAAAATTTCTGCCGCGCAATGCTTCGAACACGTCATCCGTTTTCTTCAGCGGAACGATAACACTTTCTGCGGGAAACGGGTAGGAAGAAATTTGCTCCGGATTGATGTACATGACGTGCCGGGCGACGTCCGGATTATCGAGCAGGAGAAAATTTATCGTTTGTACGTGCACTGAAGTTCCGTACGCGCGCACGTCGCCTTCGTTGGCGATAATGAATTTTGGCGTGTCGGGCGGAAGCGCGCTGAAGTATTCGGCGATCGCGGTATAGTGTCCGGTGAATTGGCTTGCCGTATCCTGATGCCGCGCCCAGACGAAAAAGTAGCGGAAGGGATCGGCGAGGGCGGATATGATAACGATGATCATGATAACTATACGCATGCCCCTTATTCGCGAATCGGCATTATCTGCCAAAAATCGGTAAATTCTCCAAAAACCAAGCGCGGCAAAGATCATCACCGGCGGTAAAATCCCTATTGCGCGCAAGGCGTGCGGAATGCCTTCGGCGGTGAGGACTTCGGGGAGAAGAAAGATCAGAAACCATGCAAGTAAAAAAACGTATGCCGTATCCCGTATTTCGTATTTAGTATCTTGTATATTGGAAATTTGAAATTTGCGCCCTGCGCTTTCCGCTTTATACCAGATACGAAATACCAGATACCAAATACGACGAATGTATTTCCAAGTATATTTTATCGCAATCCCCATACCCGCCAAAAAGGCAATGCCGATCAGCGGCGAAAGTTGCGGCCAGCAGGGTTGGTTGTGGCGGCGGTTGCAATCCCCGCGAATATTGAACATCAACGCGGTCCTGCCGATCGATTCACCCAATGCCTTGAGCGGCCTTGCTTGTTCAAAAACGCCGATCTTGGCTCCATCGCGCTTATTGATATCTTCGCGATGTGTTGCCAAGTACCAGCCCATGGGGAGCGCGACAATAAATGCGGAAACGATGAATCCGGAAAGTGTAACGAGTAACGCGTAACGCGTAACGCGCACTGCAGAATCATTGTCGGGCGTTGGTGCAGGTTTTTTTGATTGCCAAATGAGCAGCACTATCAAGACCGCCAACAACAAGGGGGCGACGCGAAAGGCTATATATGTATGGAAGCCAAGGCCAAAGAGCGCTCCGCCAAGCAAACCCACAACCAACAACTTACAACCTCTACAACTATTTTTATTTGATTCTTGTCGTAAAGGTTGTTTGTCGTAAAGGTTGTTGGTTGCATAAAGCAGCAGCCAAAAACTCCAAACCAAAAGCAACGGAACCATGTTGGCCCTAAAGGCGATACGGGAAAAGTTCAAATGCCAGTAACTCGTGGCGAGAAAAAACGCGGCAAGCAGTGCCAAAGCATCGCCACGAGAAATTCCAAATCTCAAATTCAAAATCTCAAATAAATTCCAATTTTTAAAATCTGAATTTTTAAACTGTTTTAAGCCTTGATCATTGAGATTTTGAATTTGTTTGGAATTTGGCGCTTGTGATTCGGAGTTTTCAGCGGCCAGAACCTCTCCGCTTGTTTCGTCGTCACGCCGGAATAACTCCCTGGCAAGGAAAAACAACCCCAGCACCGTGAGCGTTCCCGTCAGCGCCGCCGGAAAACGCAAACCGAACTGGTTTGCGCCGAAGGTTTTTACGGAAAGTCCCACCAGGTTGATCCAAAACCCCTCGCGTCCGTTATTGGTTGGATAGAAAATCCTGAAATTGCCGCTTTCTGCCGCGTACCATCCTTCTACGCCGTTGATTGCCTCGTCCGGCCAGATGCCCGGCGGTATGCGGTCAAGCGCGCCAAAGCGCAAAAAAGCCGCAAGCGCGATAATGCCGATGAGCATTAATTTTGCGTATCGAGACATGCTGTATTGAGTATAGCGCAGCTTATCGTTTATCCATAGGAAAAATGGCTTTAGAATGCTATGCTTAAGGGGTCCATTACCGAATGTCATTTCTGCTATAGCCATACTTATTTGGCCGCAAAAACTCATTCGATAATGGATTTTGGAGTATGTCGAAAGAAGGAAAATGGGAAAAAATCGGCGGTTTGGAGGATCTCGGCAAACTCCGCGGATCACTCGAAAGCCCCCCAGATAAGCCGGATGTTCCGGTTTCGGAGCATTCAGAAACAGCCAAGCCGGTCGAAGTCGAAAAAGCAAGTCCAGATGAATCCGCCCCATCATCAATTGATAAAAGCGAACCCTTGGCCGAACATGAACCGTCGGAAAGCCTTCCGATAATGTCGGACGGGGGCGGCGAACTGAACGCGCAAGAAGACGATGCAGCCTCTTGGGAGGCTAAACTCGTTGCGGCCCATAAAAAGGCTAGAGAACTGATCTCCGACGCGGAAGACGCGCTTATGTGGAACGATTTGGAAGCATACGAAAAGATATATGCCGCCATATCGCTCCTTCCCATCGAAAATGAGATCGAAGATCTTCCCGATGACTTTCCGGGCAAACAGGCGCTTTCGGATTTAAAGGATAGTGAGGGGCTTGAAATTACAAAGCGGATGGAAAATCTTCAAGATGCCGCCAAGGCGTTGCGGAATTGGAAAAACATTCCCAAGCACCCCATAATCGAACGTACGCCGCTTGAGCATGGGGAAGATATTTCTCCGCAGGTTGATGAGCGTATTGAAGCGGTGGAGGCCGTCCAGAAAGACGCCGCAAAAGTCGTCTCGACAGTCGATAAGATCGAAAAAGGCAAAGAGTTGACGGGAGCGGAGGTGGCGGTTTTGAAGGAAACGGTAAAAGAGGCTGATGCAATCGCCCAATGGGAGGATGAAGGCGGGGCGCTTGGCGTTGCGCAGGAAGAAGCCGCCAAGGCGGAAAAGGAATTTAAGAAAACCGAAAAAGAAACCCCAGAAGAAAATTCGGGATTACGGGAAAAGATAAAAAACTGGTTTAGGGCAAAACGTGTAGGCTCTAAAACTTTCTATGAGAACTTGAAAAAGGAGGGAGGGGTGCCCGGCGCCCTAAAGAAGGGTATGCTGGGAACGTTTTTTAAGGGGCTTTTTTCGTTGATATTTCTCGGTGCGAGCGCGCTCTTCTTTACATTGGCGGAAAAAGCGGATAAGCGGAAAAATTAATGCCAACTGACCTTTACAACCAACGACCTCTACGACCTTTACAACTATGCATAGCCGTTGTTGTAAAGGATGTACGGGTTATTGCCTATGCCAAATCATCAACTCAAAACTCCCCAAGAAGCCGCTTCACCCCCGGATACATTCTCAAGCGCGGACGAGATTAAAATTTTGGAACAGCGCCTACAGCTGTTGCGGGATTCCGCGAAAACAAAAGAAGGCATCACTGCGGGGCCCGGGTATGAAGAGGAAACCGGCCAGGAGGCGGCGGAACTTGGCGTGGGAGAGGCGCCCGGTTCTTTCGCGCCGCCCGCGCCGCCCGCTCCACAGGCAACGCAGGCGCACGACGAGCATTTTCACGAGACAAAAATCCAGGAACTGAAAACCTATGAGGCCGACAAGCAATTGAAGGCGCTGGTCGAGATCGCATTCGAGCGCAGCGTGTACGATGCCGTCGATATTGCGCGTAGGCTCGATGATGCGTATCTGCTCGACGAGTTTCACGATACGCTTGCCGATGACGAAAAGCTGCATAAACGACTGGTGGAAACCGGCAAGCTGGAAGAAGTATAGAAGTAATCACGAATATACGAATTTACGCAAATATACAAATTTGCCATACAATCTCGAATGCAGAATTTATTCGAGCATGAATGCGTTATTCGTAGATTATCTTTGATTCGTATATTCGCGATTACTATAAGTTATTTTGATGACCGTTCAAATTCTCACCATATTCATCGCCATAATAATTCTCGTGATCGCGTGGCTTGCTTTCATGATGGTGCTTGAAAGTCTGCGCGGCAAAGCCAAGGTGGTTACATCCCTGAACACCATGCTTTTCCGCGTGCGGCTGCCAAAGGACGATCCGCGCGGAACTGCCGACGATCGCAGAAGCGACAAGGAGCGCATCGGCATCATGGAACAGTTTTTGGGATCATTTGCCGCTTTGCACTGGGGCGGCTGGAAAGGCATGGTCTATGGCGAGCCGCATATCGCGTTTGAAATGGCGGTGCATCATGTGGGCGAGGAAATCCATTTTTATGTCGCAGCTCCGGCGATGCACGCCGATCTGGTTCAGCGCACCGTGCACGGATTTTATCCGACCGCATCGGTTGAGCGGGTGCATGATTACAATATTTTCGTGCCGCATGGCGCGCATGCCGCAAGCACCCTCGGCCTTTCAAAAAAACATTTTCTGCCATTGCGCACCTATGCCATGCTCGAGGCGGATCCCTTAAGCAACATTTCCAATGCCCTTTCGAAGTTGGAACGGGAGGGGGAGGGCGCGGCGGTACAGGTGGTGTTGCAGCATACGGATGGCTCATGGGCGAAGGCCGCCCTGAAGGTCGCCAAGTTCATGCAGGAAGGCAAAACCTACGAAGCGGCAGCCGCCCAGGCGGGCGGGGGTTTTGGCGCGCTGGCGCATGATCTGGTGTCTGGGGGCGCGCAAAAAAAGAAGGAAAAATCCGATGAAGACAGGGCTCGCACGATGCTTACGCCGCTCGCGCAGGAAACCATAAAGGCGATCGAGCAAAAAGCGTCCAAAGCAGGTTTTCATGTCAATGTGCGGCTTGTCGCGTCTGCCGCCGATGCCGCGCGGGCTGCGCATATTCTTGAACAACTGGAAAATGCCTTTACCCAGTTCAATCACCCTTCCTGGAATAGTTTTAAGGTCAGGCGATTTAAGGGCAGGGGATTGCGGGAATTGCTGTATGATTTTTCGTTCCGGCTTTACGATACCGCCTCTTCCATGCTGCTTAACACGGAGGAGATCGCAAGCCTGTTCCATTTTCCGCTTGCCAGCACCGTAACACCCCGCATCGCATGGTTGAAGTCAAAGGCCGCCCCGCCTCCCGAGGACCTGCCCGCCGCATCGGAAGGCAGCCATGTGGAACTGGGCGAAAGCGTATTCAGGGGTGAGCGCGCGTCGGTTCGGCTGCTTCGCGAGGATCGCCGACGGCATCTTTATATCATCGGGCAGACGGGAACCGGAAAGTCCACGATGTTGGCCGAGATGATCCGCCAGGATATCGCCAATGGCGAAGGTGTTGGCGTGATCGATCCGCACGGCGATCTCGCGGAGATGGTTGCGGGACTGGTCCCGCGCGAGCGGGCGCAAGATGTCGTGTACTTTGACCCGGGCGACATGGCCCGCCCCATCGGCCTAAACATGCTGGAAGCGCACACGGAAGAGCAGCGGGATTTCGCCGTGCAGGAAATGATCGCCATTTTCATGAAGTTGTTTCCGCCCGAAGTGATCGGTCCGATGTTCGAACACAATATGCGCAATGCCATGCTGACGCTGATGGCCGATCCGGAAAACCCGGGCACGATCGTGGAGATCCCGCGTATTTTCACCGATGAGGCGTATATGCGATCGTTGTTGCCGAAAGTTGCCGATCCCATTGTGCGCGCGTTCTGGGAGAAGGAGATGGCCAAGACAACGGAGTTCCACAAATCGGAGATGCTGGGATATCTGATATCGAAGGTCGGCCGATTCGTCGAAAACGAAATGATGCGGAATATCATCGGGCAGCCGCGCAGCGGATTTAACATGCGCGATATCATGGATAAGCGCAAAATCCTCATTGCCAATCTTTCCAAGGGTAAAATGGGCGAGGTGAATTCAGCGCTTTTGGGCATGATCATGGTTTCGAAGCTTCAGATGGCGGCTATGGGGCGCACGACCACGCCGCAGGAAGGCAGATCGGATTTTTATCTCTATATCGACGAATTCCAGAACTTTACCACCGATTCCATCGCCACGATCCTTTCGGAAGCCCGCAAGTACCGCCTCAATCTTATAATGGCGCATCAGTTCATCGCACAGCTGCCCGATCCGATCAAAAACGCGGCGTTCGGCAATGTGGGCTCTGTATGCGCGCTGCGCGTATCCGCCGACGACGGCGAATATCTGGCAAGGCAGTTCGAGCCGGTATTTTCGCAGCATGACTTGGTGAATCTGGATAATTTTAACGCGGTGACGAAGCTTATGATCCGCGGTCAGACCTCCCGCCCGTTCAATATGCAGATTACCAAGTCGTGGGAGCGGGGCACACAGCCTGCGGCTTCTGTTGGCGAAACCATCAAAGAGATGTCGCGTCTTGCGTTCGGACGCCCCCGAGAAATCGTGCAGCGCGAGATTCTGGAACGGTCACAACTGGCCCGTCCCGCAGCCGCACCCGCGATGGTTGCGGGGGAGAGCAATAAATAGCCTTGCGTCGATGCCTCAAGAGGCGCGGGATGAATTTTCCGTATTCACGGGAACCGTACCGTGGTAATATCTTGTAACGTCGCCGTCATAGTAAAATTATCAAAATCTATGAACATATCCACCCCATCATCCAATACCAATGCCCCTGCGCCAGCCGCGCCGGCATCGCCGACGCTTTCGCGTTTCGATATTTTCGCCATCTTGGTCATTGGCGGAATTTTCGGCGGACTCCTGATCCCCATCACGCGAAGCGTGAAGCTTTTCTTGCCGAGTGCGATTATCTATGCGTTGCCGATCGTTATGCCATTCATCGCGCTGGGATGCCTCTGGGTAATGGCGACATTGGGCAGAAGGCGCGCGTCATTGTTCCAGCTCGGCAAATATGCGGCGATCGGTTTTTTTAATACGGCGCTTGATTTCGGCATCATCAACCTGCTTTCGGTCATGACCGGCATCAATAAGGGTATCGGTGTTGGCGCGTTAAATTCCGTTTCATTCGCCATTGCGGTGACCAATTCGTATTTTTGGAATAAATACTGGACGTTCAAGGCGAACGGTTCGGCGAAAAGTTCCGAATTCGTGCAATTCGTCATCGTTTCGCTGATAGGCCTCATCATAAACAGCGGATTTGTGACGGCGCTGACAACCTATGTCGCCCCGCCCGGGGGACTGGATGCGCAGCAGTGGCTTAATGCGGTCAAAGCCATTTCGATCGTCATCAGCCTTCTTTGGAACTTTACCGGCTACAAATACATCGTCTTTCGCAATCAAAAGCCAACGGCGTAAACATCCATGTCCGATGATGATAAAAAAAAGTTTACGGTCATAGCGCTTGTTGCCGCGGCGCTGCTCATTTATGTTGCGTATTGGTATCGCACGCTTAAACCGGCATCGGAACTGACGGAGGGTATACGTGAAAATTCCACGCATCGCAAGGAGGAGCTCTTGCGGCAAGCAGCGGACGATGCGGAGGGGGTAGGGGATGACTCCGCGGGCGATGTCCGCGTCAGTCAGGTTGCCGCTTCGGCCGTCACTATCCAGGAATTTACGGCCCCGTATTTCGTAAAAGCGGAGCCCGCGCATGAAGCGGTTGTCGCGCTTTCGGATCTTTCAAGGGTTCAGCTCACCTTTTCTCGCCAACTGGCAGGTAAAAACAATATCATCGTGCTTGCGGGCAATAAGCTGGTTGCGTCCGGCGGCAGCATCGCCCCCGCCGATCCGAAAACACTGGTACTTTCCGTATCGGCCGGAGCGTTTGAGACTCGCGATTTTGCCACCGGAGTATACGAGGTTTATTACGATGTTTGTTTTACGGGTGATACCTGCTACAAGGGGCAATATGCGTTCGTGGGCATTCAATAACAAGCACCAAATAACAAATAAAATTCAAATGAAAAATATTCAAACAAGAAGCGTTTGTTTGGATATGGGAATTTTAGAAATTGGATTTTATTTGTGATTTGTGCGGCTGTGATTTGTGATTTTCGTGGCAACGCTGGGTTCATTTCGAAAACAGCGGCGGCATTTGCCGAAGAACGACGCGCGGTATCTCTGGACCAACCATGCCATCCGCAAAATGGCATTTTATCGGCTTTCTCAAGGTCGCATCCGCCGTGTTCTGCGCAATCCGGCAAGAATAGAGGAGGGTGTGGCGCCCGGAACGGTTGCCGCGATGCAGACGGACGGATCCGGCGCCAAGTCTCGGGAAATCTGGGTGATGTATCAGGAGGTAGGAAAAAAACGGCGTATCATCACCGCCTGGCGCTATCCCGGCAAAAGTCCGATACGAAAAAAAATTCCCATTCCGCAGGATATCGTCGAAGAACTTGAGCGCGAAGGTATTATCGGTGAATAACCAATAATCAAGAAACAATAATCAAACAAGTGTGGAAAAGCATTATTTAATAATGTCTACACCGTATATTGTTTGGTGTTTGTATCTTGGTGTTTGGTAATTAAGGATTTGCGTCAATTCCAAATCAAGAGGCGTAACACGTTACGATTGCGGCGATCCGTGTGGCGGGTCGTCACATTGTCGTCTGTTTGCGCCTTATTCGTCGGCGGACTTGGTTATGCGGTATTCTTTTCCGGCCTGTTTGCCGTGCGGCATATGGCGATTAACGGCGCCCGCATCATTGACGCATCCGCCCTAAAAGCCGCCGCAGAGTCGTACGTGGACACCATTGCGCAGCCGGAATATCTGAACGCAAATATGTTGGCGTTGGTTTCCGGAGATCTCGAGCGCGCTATCCGTGAACGCTTTAAAGTGATTGCGTCTGTCCGGGTAGAAAAGCACTATCCGAGCCGGCTTGTTATCGAGGTGCGCGAACATGCATTTGCGGGTATCTGGTGCGTGGAGCGGACGCAGGCTTACGAGGAGCCGGAAAAATGTTTTGTTATGGATACGGAAGGGATTTTATATGACGACGCCGCTTCGATATCCGGAACCCTTGTTATGGTCGTAAAAAGTCCCAGACCTGCCGTTATTTCGGATGCCGTGACGGATGCCAATACCATTCATTCTTTGCAATTCCTGCATCGTCAGTTGCGCGATCGCTGGGGACTGGCCGTAAACGCATTCCGATTCAACGCGCCTCCCGACATGGAAGCTTCATTCGTGTCGGATCCTTGGAAGCTTATTTTCGATGCCTCGCGGAATGCGCCCGACACCCTGTATGCGCTGGAAAAGACGTTTACCGCATTGGGCGATAGGCGATCGGCACTGACGTACATCGATCTAAGGGTTAGCCATCGTTCGTATTACGCGTTTGACGGAGCGGAGGGATTCCCGGAAGAAATCACCTCTGATTGAACAGTTGCGCGTCTTTTATGAATGAAAATCCGCCAAAACAGGCGGTTTTTTAGTACTTGACAAAAAATTCATGAATGTTATAATGGTATTACGATATTCTGCTGAATATACATTGATAAGTCAATATTGTCTTCATTGAGATAAATTTGAGCGAGGTATTCGCTTTTGCAGCGCAACGCGAGGATGAGTCGAAAATATCTAGACGCGCAGGAATGTGATCGGGTACCGCGTCAAACGCGGTTTCTCCTAAAGAGGGCAGCGTCTGACGCTGCTTTCATGTATCGCGTTTGACGCGATACCCGGAGGCCTCAAAGCCGACTAGGGTGATTACATTCCGTTAAGCGCGTCGACGGTATTTGTCGAAATCCGAGCCATTGCGTGCAGAAGCGAATACCGAGCGTCTTACTGGGTTTGTGGGAGGTGGAAGTCTCTTTTGAGTCACGGCTTTGCCGATGAACCTCATACATGACTTTTGCCAAAGTCTCTTTTGCCCCCACACCCATTGTCCGTAGCATAGATACTGCCTGTTTCACCGGAATGAATCTTGCGAATAGATCCGCTCTGCATGCCGGTATGGAAAAGATGGTTCATTCTCTAGTTAACGGATAATGGGTGTGGGGGTTCGGGGATTTCTGCCTCCCCTTACTTGGTTAAGATTGACCTTTGCGATTTCTACGTATTCGTTGTAAAGGTTGTAGAGGTTATGAGTTGTAAAGGTAGCGGCTTGCAGCCGCAGGCGAGTGCTCAAAGGCTTTGTACTTTTCATAAAACAACAGAGCCTCGTATGCCTTTTGAGCGCTCACTTGTTGCCG
>JAUYLV010000021.1 GCA_030699565.1 bacterium | reverse complement strand
TTTACGCCTCTGGACTCCATATAGTATATATTTTACGGAATTTTCGGCTTTTTCACAACGGATAACTCAATGACCGGAATTTAAAAACCCCCGGTTTGGGAGGTAATATGAGACTATAGGAGAATGTTTTTGTCCTCGCGACCCCGCCCCTCATCTTTATCACTCTGCATGGCGGGGGTGGGTGAAATGCTCCAGCGGAGCATTTAACGGGCGGTATCCCTGTTTTCGATGAATGGAATCCGCCCAGGGGATCCGTTCAATAATTCACTTTAAAATGACCAGGCCCCGACTTCGGTCGGGATCCCCCGATCTTCAAAATATTTGCTATAAGGAGATCGGGATCCTCGATGTAATCGGGACCGATTTCCTTATTTGGCTATCATGGAACATCGGGAGAATAGATTGCTTCGTCGTCCCTTAGCTTACGGACTCCTCGCAATGACATTATTCTACAATCTCAATATAATCGGCTCCAAAGTTCCTCGCTCATAAAATAACTCCTTCTTGAGCGCTACTATGAATCATCGGTGCAGTGATGCATAGGGAACGCTAAGATCGTCTTCAACGTTTTCGTAATCTTCCGATTGGACCACCTCCTCATCGGTTGCATCGACTGCATCGGCCATGCTTGCATCGATACCGGAAAGCTCGCGATGCGATGTGATGATATCCGGCTTGGCTTCATTCGCTGAAGCATCATTTTTAAGGGCGCTGCCGAAGGTTTTTTCCAAAAACAATTTTGCAGCTTCAGGAACGAGCTCGACCGGCACTTTAAAAATGGCAAGCCGTCCGCGGCGCTTTGCCGGAAACTGCTGCATGATCCGTTCAAGCACATGTTCTTCCCGCGATGAAACCAGCCCCCGCACATGCGGACCGCCATTGGCGAGGCCATTTCCGCCCGGGGCGGACGATGCCGAATGATTTCCATTCCCGTTGCCGCCGTTTGAACCGTTCTGATACCAATAAAAGAGCGCGATCGTGGAGAAATTTTCGAAATGCAAATGCAGATCTTCCAGCACACCGGGCAATTCCTTCGCATTGATCGCAAGGTCGGCGAAATCCTCATCTTGAAGCGTCGCATGGGCAAGATGCAGATCTTCGATCGATTCAAGCTTGCCCAAAATCCGCCCCCAGAGCCGCAACTGGCCTATGCTGCGCGACTTATATAAATAGCGCACCACATCCGTTTGTTTGGCGCCGCGCGCAAGAAGCTTTGAAGCGATCTCCATGGTGCGCGGCGTAACCGAAACTTCCTGGAAGCTCTTGGTGCCTTCCAAAATGCCCGCCAGAAGGCATGTGGCGACTTCCTCGCTCACCAGTTCGACATTCAACGCTTCGATCACCATGTGCGTGATTTCCGAAACGCTTGAAGCCAGCACATCCACCAGATTGATGTTGCCAAACCGCTCGTTGCCCGGGTTGCGGTCGATGTTCAAAAGCGGAATGTCATAAAACATGTAAGGATGCTTTTCGAATAGCGCGCCCAGCGAATCCATATCGGAAGCCCCGAATGTTACCACCAGATCATGCTTATGGGGACCGGGCTGGAGGCCGATATGATCGAGCGAAAAGTGCGCCGGAGCGGTCAGATATAATTTTAACGCGTCCTCATGCTGCTCATAACGCAGCTCGCTCACCGGAACTTCTTTCGTATTTATGGAGATAATAAAATCCCTATCGAAGGGGATTTCGCGGGTTACCTGCTTTGGCGCGGGCAGAAAGGAAAACCGGGGCGGCAAATCTTCGGGAAGTAATACGCATACCTCCTTTCCGGACGCCTCCAGCGCCTTGGCGAATGCAAATGCGCTCCCTACGGCATCTCCATGAAGTTCGGCGGTCGGCGCGATGAGTATCCGCGATGACTGATTGATAGCTCCTATGGTTTGTTCAAGTGGTGTAAGTGCCATAAAATCGTAAAACCAATGAAATATTCATGAATAGGCCATCGTACGCTTGAGGCATAATGACGTCAAGAATACTTGTGGAGGGCGCTCGGCATTCACCTTTGCGCGCAAGGGCTCGGATTTCGGCAAAATGCATCGGCAGCCTTTATATAAAATGCGTACAATCAAGCAAAACGCGTGAAATGCTTATTTTATATGGTATGATGGGCATTATGGAAGCCATCGGCAATAAAAGGGCATATTACGACTATCACATCCTCGAAACCCATGAGGCGGGTATTCAACTTTTGGGATTTGAGGTTAAGTCGGTACGCAAAGGCTCTGTAAGCCTTCACGGATCATTTGTTACGGTAAAGGGTTCGGAATTATGGCTTACGAACGCGCATATCGGCGCATACCAGGCCGGGAACACGCCGTCGGATTACGATCCCACGCGATCGCGCCGCCTTCTGATGCATAAAAATGAAATCGGGCACCTGATCGGAAAACTCAAAGAAAAAGGGTTGACATTGATACCATTAAAGATGTATAATAAGCACGGTAAAATTAAAGTTGAGGTTGGCGTTGCAAGAGGCAAGAAGCAATACGACAAGCGCGAAGTGATAAAAAAGCGCGATACGGCGCGGGAGCGGCAACGGGGAGAATGAGCACCCCGCCAACCCAACCGGATAAAGACCGGGCAGTAATTCAAAGAATCGTTTAAAACCAAAACATGCAAATTGAAGTTAAAAATTCCGCGGGCATTCTTCTGGCTAAAATGGAACTTGCACCAAAAGGTGAATTGCGTTTTTTGGACACGCCTGATCAGGAATTTGTTCAATTCATCGAAACGGCTTTGCGGCGGGGCATTACCCAAAAGCAGGAGATTCGCGATCGCCGCACCCGTAAACGCATCATGGTGACCAAAGCCATTTCCCGCACCGATCCCCTCTTCTCGCTCGCCTTCAGGGAATTTTTGGATGACGCGGGATACGATGTCATTTCAAAGCACCCCGAGATCGAAAAGGAAATCAGAGAACTCCTGACCGAATACCCCGATGACGAACAAAAGGAGGACACGCTTACGCGGCTGGAGAATATGAGTTATCTGGAACAAACCACGGTGTTGGAGGCGTTGAGAATTATGAAGGGTACGTAAAAAATTACGGGGATGAATTTTCCTCCGCACCGGTTTTTAATGCAAATTAAAAGCCGGTGCGGGGGTGAAGGGCATCGATGGAAGGTTCTTTGTAAATCGTGCGCGCCGAAGAGTCTGTCTTCGTAAAAACAGGCACCATATAAGTGCAAACTTATATTCAAAAGCTAAGAATGCGGTGGCTTCGCTTTTCGGCGGAGTCGGGCCGGTCTTTGCTACTTCCTTCGCCTAACAGCGGAGGACATCCGTCCGTGTGATGCTCGCTAGTGCGGAGCCGGGTGTTACTTTAGCGAGCTGACATCACGAATGTCCGCGGCGTGATGTGGCCTAAGCGGAATAGATCGCAGAAGATTTTTGCTTATTTTCTATCTTCCGCGACCACAATACCAAATCAGCTACGCGCGTAGAGTCGGTTCACATCGCCTACCAGACGGGAGTTCAACTCTCCCCACTTCCACAAAGAAAACAAAAAACATCCCGCAATGAAGTGTACCCCCTTTGGTGGACACGGATAGAAAACCGCCCTATGCGGCGCAACGGCTCAATAGATGATCCCGGTATTCTACCGGGGTCATTTTCTTTCTGCCCCATTGGGGCCGTTCGTGATTGTAATAGCGTATGTAGTTTTCAATGAGCTGGCGCAGTTCTTCGAAGGTCTTGCAATCCCGGTAATCGATCTCATCTTTGAAATGGCCGAAAAACGATTCCACGGGAGCATTATCGATGCAGTTTGCTTTGCGGGACATGGATTGCAGCATTGCAAGCGCTTTCACCTTCTCAATATACGCCGGATTGGTGAAGTGGAAACCCTGATCGGAGTGGATGAGCGCGCCAGAATACCGCCGCATCCTTCCCAGCATGGTAAGGACAAGCTCCATGGTAATGTAGGGCGATACATGCCAGGCCACGATCTCTCCGGAGGCAATGTCTTTCACGATAGCAAGATAAGCAAAGCGGAAATTAAAGGGAAGGTAGGTGATGTCGGTGCCAAAGAAGCGGTAGGGTGACGCCTGGACGAATTGCCGAGATAGAACATTCGGGAAGATACGATGCTCCGCGGTCTTTTTCATGATCGCTTTGTAGGGATTCCGCCTTCGTATTCTTGTAACAAGGCCGTACTTCTTCTTGATCCTGATGATCTTCTTGTGGTTCATCACCACCTGTTTTTCCCGTTCCAGCTGCATTTTAATGGTCCTGAAGCCATGCTTCGCCCTGCTCTTGTCGAATAACTCTTTGATCACGATGTAGTCGCCGTAATCCCGAT
>JAUYLV010000029.1 GCA_030699565.1 bacterium | reverse complement strand
CACTTGTCGCAGACGATGCCTTTATACCGGATGCGGCGGTATTTACCGCAATAGCATTCCCAGTCCTTTGTCGGACCGAAAATCCTCTCGTCGAAAAGTCCGTCCTTTTCGGGACGCTGGGTGCGGTAATTGATCGTCTCGGGCTTGGTGACTTCCCCGTGGGACCAGCCGAGGATCTCGTCTTGCGAGGCGATCTTGATGCGAATGGCCTCGAAGTCCGATACTTTGGTGATGGTGGGAGAAGATTGTGACATAATAAATTTCTAATTCATCTAATTGACCTAATTAACCTAAACAAATATTGAAAATTCTTTTTAAAAATGTACTCAATATGTATTTAGAAATTAGAGTAATTAGCGCACTTAGGTCAATTTTATGATATAGCCGTCTCTATCATCTCCGTGTCTTTTTCGCTTATCGCTTCTTCCTTTTTACCGATCAGATCCACCGACAAGCCAAGCGCTTTCAATTCATTGGTTAAGACGAAGAACGACGCCGGAACGTTCGGCGGACGGATCTCTTCGCCGCGAATGATGGCATCATACGCATGCGCGCGTCCGACCACATCATCCGATTTGATCGTCAGCATCTCCTGCAACGTATAGGCCGCACCATACCCTTCCAACGCCCACACTTCCATTTCGCCGAACCGCTGGCCGCCGAATTGGGCTTTACCACCTAAGGGCTGCTGGGTAATAAGCGAATACGGTCCCGTCGAACGCATATGAATCTTGTCTTCTACCAAGTGGCCAAGCTTCATAATATAGGTAATGCCCACCGCCACCGGCTGTTCAAAGGGCTCTCCGGTCATGCCGTCGTATAAAGTCACCTTGCCATTCTCCGGTAAACGCGCGCTGGTCAGCTCTTGCCGAATCTCTTCCTCGGTAACGCCGGCCAGTGCCGGAGTGACCGCGCGATACCCGAGCGCACCGGCCGCCCAGCCAAGATGCATCTCGAGGATCTGGCCGATGTTCATACGCGAGGCAACACCCAAAGGATTTAAAATAACGTCAACCGGCCGGCCGTCGGCAAGATACGGCATATCCTCTTCGGGCAGTACGCGGGAGATGACGCCCTTATTGCCATGGCGTCCCGCCAACTTGTCGCCCACCGAAACCTTGCGCAGCTGCGCAACCTCGACTTGAATTGATTTAATGACGCCCGAAGGAAGCTTGTCGCCCCGGTCGCGCGAAAAATATCGCACGCCGATCACGCGTCCGCGCTTGCCGTGCGGCAGGGTAAGCGACGTATCCTTCACATCGCGGGCTTTTTCGCCGAAGATCGCGCGCAAAAGGCGCTCTTCCGGCGTCAGATCCGCCTCGCCCTTCGGCGAGATCTTGCCCACCAGAATATCTCCGGCACGCACTTCGGCGCCGATGCGAATAACACCCTCCTCGTCCAAATCCTTCAGCTTTTCCTCGCCGACATTCGGAATATCGGGCGTAGTGACTTCCGGGCCGAGTTTGGTGTCCCGCACATCACAGGTAAAGTCTTCTATATGAATGGATGTAAATCGGTCGTCCTTTACCAGGCGTTGCGACAGAATGATCGCGTCTTCAAAATTCCAACCGCGCCACGGCATGAACGCCACAAGCAAGTTCTGCCCCAGCGCCAGATCGCCGTCTTCGGTGGATGCGCCATCGGCAAGAATATCGCCGCGCTTTACCTTTGTGCCCGGCAGAACTTTCGGCCGCTGGGTAATGCAGGAATATTGGTTGGAACGGGTAAAGGTATGCAGAGTATAGATCTTCAGATCGCCTTTTTTAAAAACCCGGTCGCGCCGTTTGCTCGAAACAAGCGATGCGCCTTTTTGCGCGACACGGACGGTGATATGCGCCGCGTCCACTTCGACAACCTCTCCATCCTCGTCGGCAACCACGACCTGGCCGGAGTCATGCGCGGCGCGATGCTCAACCCCCGTTGAAACGAACGGCGCTTGGGGCTTGACGCAACTGACCGCCTGACGTTGCATGTTCGATCCCATCAGCGCGCGGTTGGCGTCGTCATGTTCCAAAAACGGCACAAGGCTTGTGGCGATTGAGATCGATTGTTGCGCCGAAACATCCATGAGGGTGACCTGTTTGGCGTCTACCTCGGCCGGCTCGCCATGCACGCGCGCCTCAATCACGGAACTGGTGAAATGCCCGTCGTCGGTAATAGGCACGCCGCCGTGCGCGATGATATGCCGCCGCTCATCGGAAGCATCGAGCGTTACCACCTCGTCCGTCACCACGCCGTCTTTTACGACGCGATAGGGCGTGACGATGAATCCATAGTCGTTCAATTGCGCGTAGGTGGACAGGTGTCCCACCAAGCCGATATTGGGGCCTTCAGGCGTCTGAATAGGGCAAATACGCCCGTAATGGCTCGGATGCACGTCGCGCACCTCAAAGCCCGCCCGCTCGCGCGTAAGCCCGCCGGGACCCATGGCCGAAATACGCCGCTTGTGCTCCAATTCCGCCAATGGATTGACCTGATCCATGAACTGCGACAACTGGCTCGACATGAAAAATTCCTTCAAAGTCGCCATGAAGGGACGCGCGTTGATCAGCTGCGCGGGCGTAATGGTCGAAACCTCCAGCGTCGACATGCGATCTTTAATGATGCGCTCCATGCGCGCCAACCCGACACGCAGGCGATTCTGCAAAAGTTCCCCGATCGCGCGCACGCGGCGATTGCCCAAGTGATCGATGTCGTCCCCGGTCGCATCCGAATCCATATTGAGGGCGATGATGTGCGAGACGATCCTTACCAGATCATCCGGATTGAGCACGCGATTCTCTTTGGTCATTTCCGGCACCGCCACATCGAGTCGACGGCTCATTTTAAAACGGCCGACTTTGCCAAGATCATAGCGGCTAAAATTGAAGAACATGCCTTCAATGAGCGACCGGGCGTTGTCCACGGTTGCCAAATCTCCCGGGCGAATGCGCTTATAGATTTCGATCAGGCCTTCATCCGCGGTTTTTGACGGATCTTTTTTCAGCGTCTGCTCAAGATACACGCGCCCTTCCGGAGAAAGATCCTTGAATACGCCGCGAATCGCCTCATCCGTACCGATCCTGAATGCGCGCAATAGCGTGGTGATGGGCGCCTTGCGCTTGCGATCCACTTTTACGGAAACCACTCCGTCGATGTCCGTATCGAATTCAAGCCATGCCCCGCGATTCGGAATGATCTTGGCACCGTGCACTTTTTTGCCGCGTACGCGGTCTTCGGTAAAGAACACGCCCGGAGACCGGATAAGCTGGGATACGATCACCCGCTCGACACCGTTTACGATAAACGTGCCGCGCGGGGTCATCAGCGGAAAATCTCCCAAAAATATTTCTTGTTCTTTGATTTCGCCCGTCTGCTTGTTGGTGAGGCGCAAGCGCGCGCGCAGCGGCGCCTCATACGATAAGTTCGCCTCCTTCGCCGTCCGCTCATCGTACTTTGGTTCGTCGAGATAATAATCTTCGAACGAAAGTTCCAGATCCTTCGCCGTATAATCGATGACGGGAGAAATCTCTTCGAACAGTTCCTGCAAGCCTTTTTCCAAAAACCAGTGATACGAATCAAGCTGCGATTGGATCAGGTTCGGCGGCGGAATCGGCGGCTGGCGATGTTTTTTGAAATACTTATATGGAAGAGCCATTATAGTATTGAGGCGAATGTACGAATTCCATGCGAATCGACGAATCGAATAATTCGATTCGCATTATTCGCGAGATTATTCGCATATTTGCGTCAAGCGTTAGGCGGCAAGAAAAAAATACCCCACGATCCCCCTCCACATGTGTGGGTTTTTCTTTGCTATTTATTTTTGCTGCAGGTGCGATGCAGCCACGTGGCGCTTCTGCCCCGAAGTATGGGGCATTATGTTTAAAAACGGCTTAATTGAGTCAAAAATGAGTCTCGCGCTCCGATGGAGAGCCGAATATTTGAAACACTAAGTTGAAAGTATACAGGGGATGAAAAATATGTCAATACCCTCGGCATTCGTTCCGTAAGCTGTACAAAACCTCGGCAAACCATGCCACATTCAATACAACAGTCTCCTCCGAAAAATATTTGGTTGCTAATTTTTAATTTTCAGTTTTCCCCGACGCTTCATGATCTTAACTTAAAGAAGTCGGGATCCGCGACCAAAGTCGGGACAATTTTCAATAAATTTACAATGATGCAAATATCAAACAAACCACCGGGGTCCATCGTAAAATAGAGATTGTAGAATTGTTTCATTAAATCATTCAATGTAAATTGGAAATTAATAATTGAAAATTTTGCATTATTCAATCACCAAATGCCTTGTTGGCCGTACGGTCTCGCGAAGGGCTATGGCAAGCACCATGCCCAGACCGATGAATTCGCTGATGATGTGAGAGCCGCCATAGGATACGAACGGCAAAGGCAATCCCACCACCGGGAAAAGTCCCGTATTCATGCCGACGTTCACAAAAAAATGGATCGCAATAAGCCACGCGTAGCCGAAAGCAAAAATGCGCGCAAAATTATGCGTAGCGGCCGATCCGATCTTAACGACCCGATACCATACGACGGCAAAAAGCCCCAGCACCATCACCATACCGGCAAGTCCCTGCTCTTCGGCAACGACCGCGAATATAAAATCCGTCGATGCCTCGGGCAGGAACCGTCGACCGCCCTGGGTGCCCTGGCCGAATCCTTTGCCAAAAAGCCCGCCGGATCCGATGGCGGCCTTCGCCTGAATAACGTTATACCCGATCCCCTGCGCGTCGCGCGACGGATTCATAAGCAGCTTGACGCGCTCTTTTTGATAATCTTGAAGGCCCCATTGCCATGCCATAGCTAAAATGATCAATGCGGCAACAAACAATGTAACCACCCAACGAAATCGTATTCCCGTAAAAAGCAGCAACCCTCCCCAAAGGGCTATAAGCGTCAGGGCCGAGCCCGCATCGGGCTGCAGCAGCACTAATCCCGCCATAGCCCCCAAATACGCCAGCGACACCAGAATATGCCGCACGGTATAAAGATCGCGATGCCGATCGGAAAAGAATTTTGCAAGCAAGAGCAAGAAAACGATTTTGGCGAATTCCACGGGAGCGATGCTGAAAGAGCCGATGCGATACCACGCCCGTGTTCCCCGCACCACTTCGCCAAAAACCAATAGCCCCAGAAGCAATACCAGCATCCCCGCATACAATCCCAGAATCAACCCCCCGTGTTTTTTAAACAGCTGCATATTCACCGATGCAAACGCAAGCGCGATCGCGATGCCAAGCAGGCCATACGCGGCTTGTTTCCAAAAGATCGAAAAGGCGATCGCGCCGTACTCGGCAAGCGAATACAAGGCCACCAGGCCAAAAAGAAAAAGCGCGCCAGATGCTCCGACGAGCCACCAATCAATGCCTTTGAACCGATCCGGAATACGCACCGCCATAACCGCAGCCTAGCAGAAGTTCGCCGCACATTCAAGGATGAAAAAGTGCCTGGGTGCTTAAGTACTGAAGTGCTTGGCATGTTGCCTATGGCAACGTTGATTTCTTTGAATAACAAAATGCAGACGATTGTCATTCCCGCGGAGGCGGGAATCCAGAATTATCATGGTTTATATAGATTCCCGCCTCCGCGGGAATGACAGGGTTGGGAGCGGGAATGACACAGATAAGGAGTTTCGTTATTCAAAGTAATTTATAAAAACTTCGAGCGGAGCGAGAAGTTTCCAAGCACTCAAGCACTATTGCACTTCGGCACTTCTGCGCCTTTTAGTAGCGTGGCGCCACTTCATACCACGATGGAATGCGGGGCTTCAATTGCACGGCTTTTTCATATGTGCAGAAATGACCGTCGTTATCATTGGCGGTAACGGCGATCGCAACCAAGCCTTCATTGGGGAATGTGTGCGAAACACCACTCGTATTGTAAAAACCTTCATTCGCATTCGGCCGATTGGTATCGACGGGGCATGTGGCCGTATCTGTCGACGTACAAAACACCGGCCAGGCGCCGTAAGCGGCAGGCGGAGGTATGGTTTGAAGAGTGCTGGTGGTCTGCGAATCCAGATCAACCGGATTGCATGTGGCCATGGATGATCCCGAATCGCAGAACTGGAATTGCCAGGTTTGCGACGGGCTTGCCGGATTATGCACGCCGCGCGCGACGGGATTTGCCGCGTCATCGTTATAGAGCGTGACCGATGCAAAGAACGGGGTATTTTCCGCCGTACGGGGTGCCAATGGCGTATAGGCCAGTCCCCCAAAAAAATGATCTTGTATGAATGAATTGGTGCAATTCGGCGGCAGACAACTCCACTCGGACCAACGGGGAGCCGATCCACCCACACCGTCCGATCCGCCCCAATTATTGGCATCGCGAACCCGCACGCGATAAAAGTACTGCTGCAAATAATTAAGCCCGACAGGCCACGACCAGCTGGACGCCGGGCCCGTAATGGTGCCGGAGTCGACTTCGGGGCTCGAAAAATTGCTATTGTTGTCTATTTGCACCTGGAACGCGCCTTGCGTATCGAATGCAAAGGTCGGCGCCGTCTGACTCGCGCAACTTGCGAAGTTCGAAGCATCCGGATCGCAGAACGACCAGCTGACCGAACCCGAAACATCGGGCTGGGTATCGTCAGGGGAGCACCACGAGGTAATGGTCGCCGTCGGAGCCGAGGAAGAGGCGGTCGGACGACAGTCAGGAGACGGCACCGAAAGCGTAGGGGATGTCACGTTTCCTCCGCCACAGGCATTCCCGGTGAGACGGTAATAATATTGTTGTCCGGGGGCGGCCAATGCCTCAATGCCCGGGCCATCCGATCCGCATTCGGGGCTCCCGCCGCCATCCGTGTCATTGGTATCGGTGCAGCCTGTAACACCCGCGGGAACCGCATACGATTTGACCGTCGAAAATCCCGGATTGGTAGAGCGTTCAAGCGTCAGTGAATTATCCGATACGAAACCAAAATTAATATCAATAGTGCGTTTGGCATTATCGGGGTCACCGGTGCAAACCGATGCGGCAAGTGTTAAGACGGGTGGCGCATTATCAACCCTGAATTGGGTGGTGCGCTCCTTAAACTCCGTCGCCCCGCTTGTGGTCGTGCCGCGCACGGTGGCGGTATAGGTCGTGCCACAAAGCCCGGTCAGATTAATATCAAACGTTCCGGCCGGAGAGGCGGGAGTGCTGGCGGTCGTAAACAACGGGTTCCCGGATACGAATGTTGGCGCGGGATTGGTCACGGGAAATATAACTGGCGCTAATGGGGGCGGCGGTCCATCGAACTTCAATCCCTTGGTAAAACCGTTCAGACCCCATGTATCGATCGTAAAGGTGAGTGTGGAAAGATACGGCCCCGAACCGAACGATGGCGAGATGGAAAAGTCGAAATTCCATACTTCGAAATTCCAGGTATTGGAATCCACACGGGCAAGCCCAGGAATGGTTGCACGCACAAAGAGTTGGTAATCGCTTGCCGAAGATCCTGCCGCGGGCGTGATAACAAATGTTTTGGTGCAATTTTGGCTCGGTGCCGGAAAATTACATTGGGCGCCGCCCGGCCATGAGCCAGAAAATGAAAGTCCCGTTATGATCGCCGAAAGATTCACTATGCCCGTAAAACCGTTCGTGCCGTTATTGAGTGTGACGGAAAACGTGGCGGGCTGCCCCGGCAGTACGCGGCAGTTATCGGGCGCTCCTGGTGAGACGCAGGTAATATTAAACGGAAGCGTGAACGGATCAACGAAGTTCAACGTAAATTCGATCTCGCCGCCAATGGTCATAAGACATGAAGGTGCACTTGGCGGAGTCCCGCTGCAATTCGCATTGCCAGTACCATCCGAATTCCATCGCTGGCCGCCCGCGTTCTTAAACCATGTCTCTCGCAAAGGAAAACCCACCACTCCATCGGACTCCGGCCCGGGACCGGCATACGTAACGGAATATTTCTCACCCACGCCTCCGGTGCAACTGGACGTATCGCATATCGCATTCGGGAATGTTCCGGAACACACACCCGTTCCACAGCCACCGCACGCATCGGACGGTATTACGTAATCATAATCCCATGTTTGCAACGGGCTTCCGCTCGAAGGACAAGCCATATTAATTTGATATTGATTGATATGTCCGAGTTGGACATTACGCGAAACGGGGGCGCCACTGTTGCATCCCGTGCCGATTAGCGTGGTGGAGAGTACATTGCCGGGAGCCACGCTTCCATTATATATAACCTCCCACACTTCCGCAGTGGCGTTGTCGCACGTAGCGCTCGCCGTCCAGGTAACCTGGGTTTGGCCTTGTCCCGCGCCGCTGCAAATGGGCCCGCTTGAGGGATTTGCCACCACGTCCCCGCTGCAATCGGGCATGCAAACCGCACTCGGATCGGTATAGTAAGTCTGCATCACGCATACCGGATTCGGATCTACGCAGACAAGATCCGCACCGGTTACCGTTACTTCGGTGGGAGGAACGCCGAATGTCGTACTCGTTACCGCCTGATTATTATTTTTCAATTTAAATACATACGTGTGTCCGCCACGAATAAATTCCGCTTTTTTATTTTCTGAAATTCCCGGTGTTACCGGATCAACGAAATTCTGTTCCGGGCCGCCGTTATCGGTATAGACAATTTTGGCGTTTGCACATCCCGGAGCACTTGTCCATTCGATGGTAGACGTGCCACTTTGCCCGAAACATGTTTCGACGGCAAGATCACCAGGATTCAAAACGCCAATATCTCCTACGCATACAGCCGGAATGTTGCATGTCGCATTCGCGGTGTAATTGACCGTACTGGACCAAATCTGTATCGGCGTAGCCCCGCCGGTACAGGTAAGCGTTTGCGCAACCGGGTCAAAATCCAAATTACCATTCAAGCAATTCTGCGACCCTGAATTTGGCCCGCCCTGGCCACCATAAATTCCCATAACTTCGAACGTATAATTCACGCCGGGCGTAAGGGATGACACCTTAAATCCGGCTCTATCATTCGGATCCGGAATTAATGTAAAAAGCGTAACGGTGCCAGAAACCGTTTTTAGAAGATATTGGTCTGCACCCGCGTCATCCCAAGACAGCTCTAACGAATCAACGGCGCCTTCGCATACAGGGGATCCCGCCACTATATCCAGATTTTGTGGCGGATTTATCTGGTTGAGCGTAGTGCATCGCGGCGTAACCGAACCAAAACCCGCATCGTCTCCTATGCTCACATAGAGCTTATTCGGCATCATCCATGGATCGCTGCTATTCCAATGGAGAATGTTCTGCAGCATGCTTCCGTCCGTATAACCACGATCCGGACACGTGCCGTTTGTGAACAGGGTATAATAGGGCAACTCACTTCCCATTTTTCGCCGGTTGGTATTCGTATCAAGCTCTTGTGAATTCTGATAGTGACAGGCGTTGCTTGGTGTGCCGGAGTTATCACATGCAGCTCCGCCATCGGTCTGCGCGCTAGAATGCCACTGCCAGCCAGTCAGCACTCCAGACGAACAATAAGCGGTTCTATTGCTGCCGCCCGCTCCGTTACAGGCTTGTCCGCTGTCTACCGCATAACAGCCCGCAGTATCAATAGACCCGTTTATATTCGCTTCGCAAAGTGTGGCCAGAATTTCGCCTCCTTTATCATCTGATCCCCGGCCCGCACCCGTAAGAACTCTTCCGCTTGGCCAAACGTCGATAATAGGACCGGAGGTGGTTGCATGCACGATACGAATGGATGCGCCAAATAATAAGACACACGCAAAAAACCAAAACGCCACGACAGCGCCACTGGTTTGTAACATCGCACATATTCTCCTGCCTGAATATTTAGGATCCGGATGTAATAACATGCGCGCCATTACTATAATAATCGATACGAATGCTCGATGCCTTTTTATCACCGTGATCGACAACAATGGCCATGCCGTCGGTTTCATGCGTCGCGTTGAATTGGTATGAGCCTTCGGTTGAGTGCTCTTCGACAACATTCCACCCATACTGCGTAAGATATGCGGAAAAATACGAACGATTTGCCTCAATGGTTCTTGCGGACTCATAGGCGACCGTCAATTCCGCGTAGCCTTCGGCGTGATCGATGCGAAAGCTTTGGGCAAATTCAATGCCTTTTTCCGTAATCAGCGTGGAGGGAAATCCTCTGGGAAGCGTACCGGAATCGGACGATTGTATATCGGGTACATAGCCGACAAGCTCTTTACCGGACTCGGTAATAATGTAGTTGGGAATCCCCGATGGATTCGGCGTTTCGGCATTCGTAGTTACCGGATACAGCGTCTGATCCCCTTGGCGCCTGGCGTACATAAAAATTACCACCGCCACGATAAATGGAGCGGCCACCGCCACCATGATTATAAATATTCGTTTTGAATTATTTAACACTTGACTTTTTTAAAAATATTATGTTATTCTCAAAATTCAAGGCATCTTCATGGCGCCTTGATCACCTTGAAATGTGAATCACAAAGGAGGTTGGGATATGTGTTTTCGACGATTTGTATTTGCCATTACGGCACTGTTTTTGTTCTTGGGAAGTTCCGCAAGCGGCCAGGAACGCAAGTCTCATGTGGCGATCCTTGCTACCGGCTCCGGCAGTTTCGGATCATTCACGTCTTTGGGCGGGTCAAACGATCTTGCCGGCCGGCGAACCGAAGGATTTCATCCGGGCTTTGAGTTGCAATTCAACCCTCACGGCCGGATAACGCCTTCTTTCGCGTACGTGCCGATGTCATTCCGCCAGGCGACATATCACAACGGCGCGACGGGAAGCTTCGGATATCAAAATCCCGATGGCACCTTCGGCACTGTAACAATGCCTCCGGGAGTTGAATTCGTATCCTACGACCAGACAACAAACTCCAAGCTCCGGGGACTCATTGGCGCACTTCAGGTCAACCTGCTCACCGGATCAATTCGACCGTATATTGCGGGCGGGGGCGGCATCGGACTTGTCGAAACCACCAAGTCGTATACCGAAACGTTCCATCCGCTATTCCTGGAACGTAATCCGAATGCCCGATCAAGCAGCGGCAGCACGACCACCCGCCATTCCACAATCCTTGGCAAAGCCGTGTTCGGTGTTATGGGAAGCGCCGGACATTTCGAGATCGGAGGCGAGGGAG